>CAZLAN010000072.1:0-6677 GCA_964557485.1 uncultured Rhodobiaceae bacterium
TTTAAAAAAGGGAGAAAGATCAAGTTTTCCCTCTAGAGGGTCTATTATGGCTTCGTCTTTACCGTCATAAACTTGTATGAGACATAATTGAGGCCAGTAAGTTTTTTCTCTTATAAATTCAGTATCTATAGCTATAAAATTAGCATTATTAAATTTTTCAAATAAATTATTTAAATTTTTTGTATCTTTGACATAATGCATTAATGACTTATACAGAATAAAACATTTCTTGTCCTTGACAAAAATGTATTAAGTTGTCCTATTCGAAAATAAAAGAGATTTTAAATGCACCAATATAGAACACATAATTGTAGTGAGCTTAGAGCAGAAAATATTGATACTAACATTAGATTGTCTGGCTGGGTTCACAGAAAAAGAGATCACGGTGGATTATTGTTCATTGATTTAAGAGATCATTTTGGATTAACACAATTAGTATTTGATCCTGACAGTAAAGCATTCTCATATGCTGAAACAATAAAAAATGAATCAGTTATAAAGATTGATGGAAAAGTAATAAGAAGATCTGATGAGACAATAAATAAAAATTTACCTACTGGTGAAATAGAAGTTTATGTTGAAAATATGGAAATACTTGGTACAGCTGAAGAATTACCAGTTCCAGTTTTTGGCGAGCCTGATTATCCCGAAGATTTAAGGTTAAAATACAGATTCTTAGATTTAAGAAGGGAAACTATGCATAAAAATATAGTTTTAAGATCATCAGTTATTAATTTCATTAGAAAAAAAATGGTAGAGAATAATTTTTTAGAAATACAAACTCCAATCATGACTGCTTCTAGCCCAGAAGGTGCAAGAGATTATTTAATTCCTTCAAGAATTCATCAAGGTAAATTTTATGCCTTGCCTCAAGCACCACAACAATTTAAACAATTACTTATGACTTCAGGTTTTGACAGATACTTTCAGATAGCTCCTTGTTTTAGAGATGAAGATGCTAGAGCTGATAGATCACCAGGTGAATTCTACCAATTAGATATTGAAATGAGTTTTGTTGAACAAGAAGATGTTTTTAATATAGTTGAGCCAATTTTAAAGGAAGTTTTTAAAAATTTTTCAGATAATAAGAAGATTGCTGATAAATTTCCAAGAATATCATTTCTTGATTCTCTTCAAAAATATGGAACAGATAAACCTGATTTAAGAGTCGAAATAGAATTAGAAGATATTACAGAAGAATTTAAAGATTCTGGATTTAAAATATTTGCAAATCAAATTTCTAAAGACACTAATGTCAGAGTTTGGGCAATTCCAGCAAAAAATGGTGGTTCTAGAACTTTTTGTGATAAGATGAATAAGTGGGCAATAGATGAAGGACAACCAGGTCTTGGTTATATCTTCTTTAAGGAAGGCAAAGGGTCAGGCCCTATAGCGAAAAATATTGGTGAAGATAAAACTTCTATTATTCAAGATAAACTAAACCTTAAAGATGGCGATTCAGTCTTCTTTGTTTGTGGAATTCCTAAGAATTTTATCGATTTTATTTCTAGGGCAAGAGTTAAGATAGGTTTTGAACTTGATTTAGTAAAAAAAGATAGCTTTGAATTTTGTTGGATAATAGATTTTCCTATGTTTGAGTTTAATGAAGAAGAAAAAAAGATTGATTTTTCACATAATCCTTTTTCTATGCCTCAAGGAGGTCTAGAAGCTCTTGAAAATGAAGATCCTTTGGATATTAAGGCCTATCAATATGATATAGTATGTAATGGTGTAGAGTTATCTTCAGGGGCCATACGAAACCATAGGCAAGATATTCTTTTGAAAGCTTTTGAAATGGCTGGATATGACTTTAATGAAATTAAAGAACAATTTGGAGCAATGCTTGATGCTTTTAAGTATGGAGCGCCCCCCCATGGAGGAATTGCACCAGGGATTGATAGGATAGTAATGTTATTAGCTGGAGTTGAGAATATTAGAGAGATAATAGCATTTCCAATGAATCAACAAGCTCAAGATTTATTAATGAATGCACCTTCAGAAATATCTAAAGATCAATTAAAAGAATTAGGTATTAAGTTATTAGACAGAAAAGATTAGAATATGAGTTTAAAAATATTATTTTTAGAAACTTTTACTTGGTGGAATAATCAGACACTAGGTACGAAAATTTATACTTTTCTTAGAGGAAAAAAAGTTGGAACTGATAATGAAAATAATAAATTCTTCGTACATAAGAAAAATTCTCAAAAAAGATGGATTATTTATAATGGCCTTATAGATGCTTCAAGAATACCTGCAGAATGGCATGATTGGCTCCATTATAGAACCGATGAAATTCCAAATGAAAGTGACAAAAAATTAAATTGGTATAAAATACATAAAGAGAATTCTACTGGCACTGATGAGGCTTATAGCCCAGATTTATCTAAAGATAAGGAGCCAGCAATATTGAAGAAGAATTATGAACCTTGGAGTCCTGAATAAATCTTATGAAATCAAATATATTTGAAACATTTATAGGCGCATTAGTAATCATATTAGCTTTAGCATTTTTATTTTACGGTTTTTCTATTGCTGATAATACTTCAGGAAGTAATTATAAGGTTAGTGCGGTTTTTAATAGAATTGATGGTATTCAAAATGGATCAGATGTTAGGTTATCAGGAATTAAAATTGGGACTGTTTCCGGTAGTTTTTTAGACCAAAATACCTATGAAGCTAAGCTTTATTTCTTAATTGAAAACGATATTAAAATACCTGAAGATAGTTCTGTAAAGATTACTAGCGATGGGCTTTTAGGTAGCAACTATATTTCAATAGAGCCAGGAGGTAGTGAAATTTTTCTCAAAGAAAATGGAGAAATAATTTATACACAAGGCTCTATCGATTTAATAGGTTTGGTAGGGCAGGCTCTTTTCTCAGTTGACGAGTAATATTAAATTTTCTTATTCTTATATTCTTCTAACCAATTAATATCATAATCACCGGTCAAAAATTTTTCTTCATCAATTATTTCTTGAAAAAATGGAATAGTTGTTTTTATCCCATCAATCACAAATTCGCTTAATGCTCTTTTTAGTCTTTTGATACAAGCTTCTCGATCTTTTTCATGGATTATTAATTTAGCAATTAAGCTGTCATAATATGGAGAAATTTCTAATCCAGAATAACAATTTGAGTCGATTCTAACGCCAGGCCCACTAGGCGCATAGAAGTTAGTAATTTTTCCCGGACATGGAATAAAGGTATTAGGATCTTCAGCATTAATTCTGCATTCTATAGAATGACCGAAGCTTCTTAAAGTTTCTTGATTTGCTGAAAGTTTATACTTTGCCGCAACAAGGATTTGCTCTTTAACAAGATCAAAATTAAATATTTCTTCTGAAACTGGATGTTCAACTTGTATCCTAGTGTTCATTTCCATAAAATAAAAATTTCCATCTTCATAAAGATATTCTACTGTCCCTGCGTTTGCGTAACCCATTGATTTAAGTGAATTAATAGTTAAATCGTATATTTCTTCCCTTCTTTTTTTACTGATAGTATGGACTGGAGTTTCTTCAATTAATTTTTGATTTCTTCGTTGAATAGAACAATCTCTTTCTCCTAAGTGAATAATGTTATTATATTCATCTCCTATTACTTGTATTTCAATATGTTTTGGAGTTTCTAAATACTTTTCTATATAAATCCTTTTATCATTAAAGGATTTTTCAGCTTCTAAAGAGGCCTTTTCTAGAGAAACACTAAGCTTATCTTTATCATAAACTTTTATCATACCTCGACCACCACCTCCTGAAGAAGCTTTTATAATGATTGGATAACCAATCTCTTCGGCAATTTTTAAACCTTCTTTAGTATTTTTTATTTCACCCGGGGAACCTGGGATAGTAGGTAAGCCAAGGTTTTTAGCAGACTCTTTTGCTAAGATTTTATCTCCCATCATTCTTATATGCTCTGATCTTGGCCCAATAAATTTGATATCATGCGCTTCAAGTTTTTCAGCGAATCCATAATTTTCTGACAAAAAACCATATCCTGGATGAACTGCTTCTGCTCCTGATATTTCACATGCAGAAATTATTGCTGGAATATTTAAATAAGAATCCAATGAAGAAGGAGGACCAATGCAAACGCTTTCATCAGCTAATTTTACATGCATTGAACCTTTATCGGCTGAAGAATAAACAGATACTGTTTGTATGCCTAATTCTTTACAAGCCCTTAGAATTCTAACGGCAATCTCACCTCTATTAGCAATAAGTATTTTATTGAACATTTATTCAAAAATTATAAGAGGTTCATCAAATTGAACGGGTTGTTCATTTTTGACTAAAATTTCTTTAATTTTTCCATCTTTTTCAGCAATAATATCATTCATAGTCTTCATAGCTTCTACGATTAATAATATTTGTCCTTTTTTAATTTTATCACCTATTTTTATAAATGGTTCTACCCCAGGCTCATGTTGCAAGTAAATAGTTCCTACCATTGGCGATTTTAAGACATTATCATTTTCACTTGTGCTTTCATTTTTGTTATTTGTTTTTTTCAATATTCCTTTTTTAATTTCAGGTTTAGTGTCAGGATATATAGGTACAATTGAATGTTTTGAAACTTTAATTTTACCTATTTTCTCGTTTTCAATCTCAATTTGTGAAATATTATGCTCATCAAGCAATTCAGATAATTCTTTAATTGCCTTTCTTTCATCTGATGTGATTATCTTATTATCTTTAGACATTATTAGCTCTCCAATTAACTTATAATTTTTAACAAATGTTCTAAAGCAAATTTATATCCATCTATTCCTAATCCGCTTATTACGCTATCTGCGGCTTTAGATATATATGAGTTATGCCTAAATTCTTCTCTTTTATATATATTTGAAAGATGAACTTCAATTTTGGGAATTTTGCAAGCAAGCAAAGAATCTAAGAGAGCAATTGAAGTATGAGTGTATCCTGCAGGATTTATTATAATACCGCTACCTTTTTTTGAAGCTTCATGAACAAAGTCAATTAATTCTCCTTCATGATTTGTTTGTCTTATAATTAAATCTATTTCATTTTTTTTAGCCAAACTGATAAGTTCACTTTCAATATCATTTAAAGATACATCGCCATAAATATCAGGCTCTCTTTCGCCTAGAAGGTTTAGGTTAGGTCCATTTAATATGTATATAATTTTCTTTTTCATCATATTACTCGAATCATAAAGTTATCTAACCCCTTGATATATAAAGCGTCAACTTTTGAAAGAAAAGATATAACTAATTATAGGTAGAATTTATGAGTTCTTTCATTAAAGATTTGCTTATTGCGCCTGGTATTATTTCGTTACCTATTAAAAATGTTGGTGTCCCGGTAATATCAAGTTTATCCGCAAGAATATAATTTTCTTCAATATATTTAGTATTTATTTTGTTAATATCATTCTTTAGCTTTTTAACATTTAATCCAACTTCTTCAGAATAAATCTCAATTGTATTAAGGTTAATTTTTCCTTTATGCCCAATTAATTTTTGATGCATTTCAAAATATTTACCTTGTATATTTGCAGCCATTGCCGCTTTAGAGGCTAATATTGAGCTATCGCCTAAAACAGGTAATTCAATTAAGACTATTTTTAAATCCTCATCACCTGAAACTAAATCCATCAAATCAGAAAAAATATTCTTACAGTAACCACAATTATAATCAAAAAATTCAAAAATAATTTTTTTACCATTTGAATTACCGATAAAAAATTTACTTTTTCCTAATTCATTTTTATTTTCATAGATTAGTTTTTTAATTTTTTCTTTTTCGAGATTATCATTAATAGAAATTGCTTTATCTAAAAATTGGTTAATTTTATCAGGATTATTTTCTAGATATTTATATAGATCTCTTTCTGAATATTTGGATACAAATAGATTATTAGTAAAATATCCAAGAAAGAAAACTAAAACCAGAGGAATAAAAATATTAAAAAGAACTGTTTTTATACTGGGCATCTTTGTTTCCATTTCTTTTTGTTTTTAGAATCTAAAATTATATCTTCAGCTCTCATCAATAAGGCGCCAGAATTTTTAAGATTTTTTTTCGCTCTTTTAGCATGAAAGGCAGCCATTTCTACATTTCCTAATATAAAAAATCTTTCAGCAGAAAATAAATCGGCTTTACCTAAGTTACCTAATCTTGCTTCTGCAATAGCTAATTGAAACCAGGTATAGGAATTTTTATTATCAATTTTTACTGCTTTATTTAGTAAATTATGGGCTTTTGAGACATATAATTCATCTTCAAGTGCCAAATATGCTGAGCCAAGTGCGGTAAGTATTAACGGGTTTTCATTTGAATGGATTAGAGATTTTTCATAAGGTTCAATTGATGACTTAATTTTTCCTGATTCATATAATATCTGACCTTTTAATTCATAAAACCAAGGGTTTTTTGGATACTTCTCAATTAAAAGATTAATTTTTTGAATTGCTTTATCTGTTAAAGCTTTCTTGTATAATGCTATTGATTTGGCGTATATACCAAAATCAGAATTATCTTCTTTATACTTAATTAGAACATCATCAGGTCTTTTAAGGAATCCATCTAACTTAGCTCTTATCATGCCATATCTATACAAAAGAACTTTATCATCTGTATTAGTAAAAAATTTTGATTTTGTTGCTTGATTTTCTAAAGCTCTTATTCTTTGCCTTGATATAGGATGACTCC
>CAZLAN010000073.1:0-6199 GCA_964557485.1 uncultured Rhodobiaceae bacterium
GATTTCTTAATTTTAATTTAGAATTAGTCGGCTTTAATATGAAAAAGGATAATTATTTCTTTAGAGACTCTCAAGGTTTTAATGTAGAAAATGGTAAAACAAAACATGAAGGATTTGAAATCGGTTACTTAATTGAATTTAATGATGTCTTCCAAATCGAGGGATCAGCAAGTCATGCAAAACACGAATATGATTTTAATCATACTCCTAATGGTATTAAATCAGGCAATCAAATAGATTCCGCACCAGAACTTCTTGCGAATACAAGATTTATTTTTACTCCTAAATCTGGAATAAAATTAGAATTAGAATGGGAAAAGATAGATAGTTATCCGGTCGATGAAAGGAATGCTCACTTTTATAAAGGACACAATGTCTTTAACCTTAGGGCAAAAGTTCCTCTTAATGAAAATTTAAATTTTGGATTTTCATTTAGTAATTTAACTGATGAAAAATATGCAACACGTGCGGATTATGCGTTTGGCAGTTATAGATACTTTGTTGGTCATGAAAGAGAATTTCATCTTATTCTAGAAGCAATTTTCTAATAATTCTTAAGTTATATTGGGCAACTAATCCCAGTCCCACCTATTCCACAATATCCATTTGGATTCTTAGCTAGATATTGCTGATGGTAATCCTCAGCATAGAAAAATTCAGGAGCTTCTCTAATTTCAGTTGTTATTTCAGGATAGCCTTTGCTGTTTAATTCGCTGTTATAAAGAGAGAGAGATTCTTTAGCTAGATTATTTTGAAAATCCGAATGAGTAAAAATAGCTGAACGATATTGTGTACCCACATCATTTCCTTGTCGCATTCCTTGTGTTGGATCATGTGACTCCCAAAATATTTTTAGTAAGTCTTTATAATTTAATTCTTTTGGATTAAAAAAAACTCTTACTGTTTCTGTGTGCCCTGTTAGACCAGAACAAACCTCTTCATAAGAAGCGTTCGGAGTTATACCTCCCATATATCCTACAGCAGTTGAATAAACTTTTGCATTTTCCCAAAATTTTCTTTCGGCCCCCCAAAAGCATCCTAAAGCAAAATCTGCGCATTCAATATTTTCATCCAAATTTGGAATAATTGGATTATTTAAAATAAAATGTGAATTCGTAATTTTAACTGAATCCTCTCGTCCTGGAAGCGCCTGTTCTTCAGTTGGAAGTGGAATTTGCATAATTTAATCCTTATTAAAATATTCTATCAAAATTTTTAATCTAATAAACCTTCTTTTTCTGCTAATTCTTTTAAATTTTTCCCTGTACGTGGTCCTAATTTTGATATGACTTGAGAAGATACAAAAGATCCTAGATTTGCGCATTCATGATGCCGTTTATTTTGTGATAAACCGTAAAGAAATCCAGCAGCATAAAGATCCCCTGCCCCAGTTGTATCAATAACACTATTACATTGGTAAGCCACAACTTCATCTATTTGCATTTCTGAAACTACCATTGAACCTGAAAGCCCCCGAGTTATTATAGAAATTCCTAGCTCAGATCTAGCTGCAGATATTACATCAGATAGAATTTCTGATTGAAATAACGCTTTAAACTCTTCTTCATTACCAAAAATTATATTTACCTTCTTCGCTAACTCTAAAAACTCTTCACGCCATTTTGTAACGCAAAAAGAATCTGAAAGACTTAAAGCAATCTCTACATTGTGCTTTTTTGAAAGCTCAATAGCTTTCTTACATGATTCCTTGGCCATCTCTTCATCCCAAAGATAACCTTCAAGATAAACTATTTCTGAATTGGAAATACTGTCTTCATTAATTTCATCAGGCGATAATTGAGCTGCCGCGCCTAAATATGTTCTCATTGACCTTTGGGCATCCGGAGTTACATAAACCAAACATCTTCCAGTGCTTAAACCTGAATTTGAAGGCCTTGATGTAAAAGAAACTCCTGTTTCCTTCATATCCTTAATATATTCTTGGCCCCATTCATCTTTCTTAACTCTTCCAATAAATGCAGCTGATCCTCCTAATTGAGAAAAACCTACAGCAGAATTAGCTGCTGAACCGCCAGAGGCAATTTTCTTATTAGTAATTTTTTCTTGGAGATTTTCAATTTCCTCTTTATTAACTGGTCGCCACGATCCTAGTTCAATACCTTCATTAACCATAAAATCAAAATCAACATCAGTTAAAATATCCATTATGGCATTACCAATAAAGAGACAATTATATTTCATCTACCTGATCCCATCTTTACAAGAATTATTTAATTCTTTCCAATTATCAACCCAAGAATAAACATCATTAAGAAAAAGACATTTATCAGTTACCTTGGATGATCTTGGGTCAGAATCAAATATCAAAACCAATTTATCTTTTGGGACATATCCATTACTCATTCTTGGCCCATTACTTTTTTTAGTATCCAAAATCATAATTCTATCTTGATTTTTTCCTCCTAAAGGCCACTTTTTCCAAAAAGGTAAATTTTCTGTTATTTCTCCGTTAGGAGAGCCTGATCTAGCAAATTGAGTCCAATAACTCATCATAGCTTCAGATAAAATGAGTCTTTGTTCTTCATTTTTCTTGGTGAAAAGAAATCTAGTTTCTCTTCCCATTTCAAAATCGCCCATTACAAATGGTATCTCCATACCATGCCCTGCACCAAGCATAAATGAAAAGTCCATCCCAATTATTTTAGGTTCCTCATCCCAATCAAACCTGTATGTATAAACTTGATCATAACCACTATCTAAGATTGCATCTGCAGGAGCGTCCACCGCGTTTGATCGCCATGCAAGACTTTGATAATCAGATTTAAGATCATAATAAAATGGATCCTTAACAATAAAAGTTAAGTTTAAAATATTGGTAACCATCTCCTCATCAAAGAGATTAAATGTTTTATTTTCATCTTTATTAACCCCTAAGATTATAGGTACATTGGCATGCTTATTTATATCTTTAAGGGAATCTAAAATACTATCTGTTGGCAAAACAATTCCGTCGCCAATAATTCTTGGCATTTGCCTATCTTCATCTAGGAATTGTTTTTTATCCCAAATTTTAAGTAATTCCTCTGCTGTTAAACTTCTTAAGTCTTTAAGATTATTTGTTTCATATAGGTATGTATTGATTAGACCTAGTTGCCTTAGTGAAGAAACCCATTCTTCAGTGGTTTTATGTCTATATTTATAATTACTACCTAAAGGGTAAATATTTCTATCAATTCTTTCTGCATCATTGATATTTGTTAGACCAATACCGCCTGATTGCGATATGGCTCTTTGAAATAATCCCTTAGCTAATGGTGAAACATATAACGCTATTACATTTTGTCCACCGGCACTTTCTCCAAAAATAGTTATATTATTTGGGTTCCCACCAAAGTATTTAATATTTTGCTTAACCCATTTTAATGCTTGAATTTGATCCAATAATCCAAAGTTTGCTGATTTATCTAGCCCTTCCGAATTATTTCTTATTTCAGGATGTGATAGCCATCCAAATAAACCTAATCTGTATGCAATAGAAACAACAATAACATTTTGAGATTTTACTAGAACTTCTGGGCTATACTCAGATGTCATACCAGATGTATTCCCTCCTCCATGAATCCAAACCATAACAGGGAGTCTTTTTTCATCTTGAGGAATTGAATTTATTCTAAAAGGAGGCGCATAAATATTTAAATATAAACAATCTTCACTGCCTGTTATTCCTCCTTGTTTTGCTAAACCATCACCGGTAATAGATGACTGAAATTGAACGCAAGGTTGAGAAAAATCTATAACCTTTCTAACCCCTTCCCATAATGCTTTTTGCCTAGGTGCCTTCCAACGTAATGAATCTAATGGGGGTTCGGCAAATGGAACCCCTAACCACATATGTACATTTTCTTTTCCTTCAATCCCAATGACTGGGCCTGAATCTGTTGTTCGAAAAGTTTCCGGAGAAGGTTGTTTTATAGGTTTTTCAAATCGCACTGAATCTATGGTTTCACATCCAGTTAACAAAAAAATTATTAATATAATTAGTGTTGTTTTAATTTTTTTCATTTTTATTCCCAAAGTACTTACAAATAATATAGATTATTAATAAATAAAGATAAATTTTTATGATAGCTAAAAAAGGGGGAAGCTATGGATAAGAAAGTTGAAAAACAAAGAGCATCTTACAAATCGATGGCCGAGTCGACAAAAGAAGACTGGGAAATAATTGGTAACTACGCAACAGGATTTAATGCCGATTTACCAAATAGAATTCTTGATCATTTAAAAATGCTCAAAGATGATCATGGTGGTTTTGCTGTAGATAGATTAGAACATAGTCTTCAAACAGCCACACGAGCATATAAAGATAATAGAGATGAAGAATATGTAGTTTGTGCTCTTTTACATGATATGGGTGATATTCTAGGATCATATAACCATGCAGAGATTGGTGCGGCTATTTTAAAACCTTTTGTTTCAGAAAAAAATCATTGGATGCTTAATCATCATGGAATTTTTCAAGGTTATTATTTTTTTGAACATCTGGGATTAGATAAAGACATGAGAGAGCAATACAGAGGTCATGAACATTTTGAATATACAGCTCAATTTTGTCATCTATATGATCAATCCGCATTTGATAAGGATTATGAATCTATGTCTCTTGAAGACTTCGAGCCTATGGTTCAAAGGGTGTTAGCAAAGCCTAAAATTTCTATATATAAAGGTGGAAAAAGAGATATCTAGATCTCTAACCCTTATCATTAATGAGCCCAACTGAAAAATTTTCTTCTAGACTCGCGTGGACTTCGGTTACTATTTTAACCTTAGTATCTATTCTGTCTTTTGCCGACAGACAAATTCCTTCAATAATGATTGGGGAATTAAGTGCAGATCTTCTCCTTAACGATACGCAGATCGGATTAATTTCTGGAACATTATTTGCAATTTTTTTTGGTATTGCTTCAGTGCTTTTTGGCTGGCTTGCTGATAAAGCCAATCGTAGAACTGTTCTTATTTTAGCCATTTTGGGTTGGAGTATTTTAACCGGACTATGCGGACTAGCTCAACAATTTTGGGATTTAGCAATATATAGGACAGGGGTAGGTATTGGTGAAGCGGCCTTAGGTCCAATTGCTTATAGCGTGCTGGCGGGATTCTTTCCAAAGGAAAGACTTCCTTTGGCTTTGGGAGTCTTGGGCACAGCACCCTTTTTGGGCTCGGCTGTAACTGCATGGGGTGGAGCCGCTTTATTAACTGACTTTTCAATCATTAAAATATATTTAGGACCCCTCTCCGACCTTGCTAATTGGAGATTAACTTTTTTTACCTTTGGGCTAATGGGTTTAATAGTTGCCCTCACCGTAAAGATTTTACCCATTCCAGAAAGAAAGGCTGACGCAACCTCAGAAAAGATCTCTTTAGTCCCATATCTTAAAATAGCATGGAAATTTTTGTTGTTGATGTTTTTGGGAGTAACAATAACAGGACTAGTTGGCTATGCTGTGCTGATGTGGGGAATAGAAATACTACTTAGAATTCATGAAATTCCTAAAACTGTTGGGGGTAAATATTTTGCTTTATTTAATGTTATATTTGGTATTGGGGGGAGCCTTGGGGCTGGTATCATAGCGAGTAACTTTATCAAAAAGGGTATTCTTAATGCCCACTTACGATTAGCGGCCTTTATGGTGATTTTAATTTGGTTATCGGTCTTCCCATTTGCATTATCCGATAACATTTCATTGTCGTTAATGGGATTAGCTGGAATGATTTTATTTATGTCATGCGGACCTGGTCTTTATGGTTCGGCAATTCAAAATGCCTCACCTGAAGAGCTTAGAGGAAGAACAGCATCTTTTTACTTTATTAGCGCAAATGTTATTGGTTTTGCACTCGGTCCTTTTTCTCTTGGCTTTCTAAATGATTACATTTTTAATGCTAAAAATGGTTATGACGAAACTGGTATAAGATACTCGGTATTCTGGTTAGGTTTCATACTTTACCCGATAGCCGTTATGAGTTTTTTCAAAGCCTCTAAGCTATTCTTACCCCTACAGCAAGAAGTTCAGGAAAATTAGTATTGATTAAAATCATTGACCTTGAAACAATGTTTACGCAATATAATCTTATCGAGGGTTGATTATGAAATATGAAGCATTAAAATTTGAAATTGACGAAGGCGTTGGAACAATCACACTTAATAGGCCTGAGGCAGCCAATGCTATCAATATCCCTATGG
>CAZLAN010000074.1:0-6126 GCA_964557485.1 uncultured Rhodobiaceae bacterium
TCAAAGCAACTTATGGAAGAGATTGTGATGGTAATGTCTTTGAAATTCAAGAAATAATAGACCCAGATCATCCCGCAAAAGTTTTTTAAGAATAGTTTAAATCTTATAATTATTTTAAACTTGTTAATATTAAAGGAGTAATCCTATGAAAAGTATTGCGATATTTGGTGGAAGTGGTGGTTTAGGTGCTGCAGTAGCTCAAAATTTAGTTAAAGATTATCATTTACTAATTGGTTATAATAAAAACAAAGAAAAGGCTAGAAGCCTTTGTGAGAGTTTTAACAAAGATGGATTTAATACAGAAATATCTCAAGTAGATGTATGTAATATTAAATCTATAAAAAATTTTCTAAAGTTATCTGATTTAAATAAAAACAATGATCTTGTTGGTATTGTTAATGCTGTTGGCCCTGCAATACCTTTAAAACCTTTGGTTGATGTAACAGAGGAAGAATTCAAATCAATTCTTTCAATTGATGTATTTGGATCTTTTAATGTATTAAAGGAATCTTTTTCTATTTTGAGTAAAAACGGAGGCGGTTCAATAGTTCAGCTTTTGACAACTGCTGTTTTAAGAACATTAGAAAATGATGGTATGTCAGGAATTCCAAAGACAGCAATAATGGGTATTGTACGCCAATTAGCAAGAGAAGTTAAAAATACAAATGTAAGAATAAATGCAGTTGCCCCTGGGGTAATTGATGCTGGTATAGTTCATTCATCATTTACTGTTGATAAGACAGCACAGGATGTTATCGAGATGTGCCTGGAAAGAACACCTATGCCTCGTATGGGTGAGCCAAATGAAGTTTCTGAATTAGTTAAGTTTTTACTTGATAAAAAGGCTGGATATATCAATGGTCAGATTATAGGAGTTGATGGGGGTTATAGTGCCTAGTGTTAATTATAAAGACCATCTTTTGTACCTTTTACAAGATATTTATTTCAACAATATAGATAATGCTAATGCTGATGAAGCTATTGAAGCTATGCACCCTCAAGTTAGATGGGTTCATAATCAGGTGTGGGAGCATGATGGCCATAAAAGTACTATTAAGGATATTTTAAATGGACAAGAAGAGGTAAAAGAATTCTTAAGAAAAAGAGTTAAAGAGACTCAAGTAGAAGGAATTATCCATAAGGTAGAAAATGTTGTTTCTGATGGTGAACTTGGAGCATTTAAGGCAAATGTTATTGGGTTAGATAAAACAAAAAAGCCATTTATTGGGGTTGTAAAATTACAAGATAATAAAATTATTTACTATAGAGTTCTTCCAGAAGAGTAAGATTAATTTATCCAAAAACCTTTTCGCCAAGATCATAATCTTTAAGTTTAAATTTTTGTACCTTTGTTGAAGACATAGGCCAATCATCAACGAAAACTATATATCTTGGAATCTTAAAATTAGAAATCTTACCTTTTGCAAATTCTATTAACTCATTAGAAGTTACATTTGCTCCATCATGCTTTTCAATAAATAATGCAGCAACTTCACCTAACCTTTCATCCTCAATCCCAACCACTTGACTCAATAAGACACTTTCATGATTGTTATAGAAAGATTCAATTTCTAAAGCGGCTACATTTTCTCCGCCCACTTTAAGCATATCCTTTAATCTACCATGGTAGCTAATATATCCATCTTCACTTAAAGAACCTATATCGCCTGTAGACAGCCAACCATCTTCAGAAAGAGTTTCTTTTGTTTTTATTGGGTCATTCAAATAACCATTAAAAACTGAAGGACCTTTTATCTCGATCAAACCTTTTTCATCATGATTTTGGTTCTCACCTGTTTCAGGATTAATGATTCTAATTTCTACACCATTAAAAGGTTTTCCACTTGTAGTAATTCTTTTTTCTAGAGGGTCATCTTCAGATCCATATGCAGAAACACCACCTGCTTCTGTTAACCCATAAGCTGATACTAATTTTGCATTTGGTAATGCCTCTTGAAAAGATCTTAAGGTATCTAAAGGAGCTACATTATTAATTATTCTTATATAGGATAATTTTTCAGCATTAAATTCAGGATGATTTACTAATGCTAACATAATGGCAGGAAAAGCAGGGAAAGCAATTGAGACTTTATTTTCTTCAAGAACTTTCAGTGAATCATCTGGATCGAAGTGAACAGTAGATATAAAAGGTGCTTTAGCAATTAAACATGCAGAAAATGGAAGAATGGAAGACATATGAAACATTGGCAGAGGATCCCAAAATACATCTTTATTAGATATATTCCATCTTTCTAACATTGATTTTGATGAATGGATCATATTGTTATGGCTAAGTGGACATCCTTTAGGGTTCGAGGTAGTGCCAGATGTATACATTATAAAAGCGGCATCATCACCTTTGCTTAATGGGCCATTTAGTTCTACTTCTGAGATATCTAAGGCTAAGAATTCATCAAAATCTTTTAACCTATCATCATTACTGCCGCCGATTACATAAGTAGTGTATAAACCTTCTATTTTTTGATCATTTTCATCTAATACTGAAAGAATTAAATCAGAAAAATTAGTTATTTCATCTGATTCAGATGTAATAAAAAGATATCTACATTCACTATCTTTTAAAACATAATCGAGTTCACTGGTTTTATATCTTGCGTTAATTGTTACAGGGACCAATCCGGCGTACATAGCGCCATACATAATTTCTAAATATTCAATAGAATTAAAAAACAAAATTCCAATTCTTTCGCCTTTGTTTAGTCCAAGAGAGTTGAATCTTTTAGCGTGATCTAAAATATTATTAGAGAATTGTTTATTAGTTCTTTGATCATTATCAACTACTAAACATTGTTTATCGCTAACCTCATCGGGAAAAGAAGTTGCAAATTCTGAAATATTATTAATCTTACTTATGTCCACTTAATCCCCCATCTTATTAATGAACTTGGAAATATATTATTAATATGCAAATATTATAATGAAAAAATCAACATAAATGGGGAAAAAATGGCTTATACTTTTATAGCGCGCATGAAAATAAATCCTGAGAAAAGACAAGCATTTGTAAATGCTTGCCAAGAACTTGAAGAGGCAGTGAAAGAAAATGAAGACGGATGTTTATTTTATAAATTCTATAAACTGCGTGAAGAGAATGCATATGCTGTTATAGAGTCCTTTGTAAGTGAAGAAATGGATGAAGCTCACCAGGAAACAGAGCATTTTAAAAAGATAGCCCCGAAACTCCTTGATTGTCTTGACGGAACATATACTCGTGAATTTTTAGACCCGTTAATCTAGGTATAATTATGATTAACATTGGTCTAATTACATCAAAGCAAGCTAAACGGCAACCTAACGCCTGGGCAGTTTTTGATAATACATCTCAAAGAAGGATAACTTTTAAAGAGTTAGATGATTTAGTTAAGAAGATAGCTAACGGTTTGCTTTCTCTTGGCCTAGAGAAAGGTGACCGTGTTTCAATTCTTTCTCAAAACTCAATAGAGTATCTCGCTATATTCTTTGCGTGTGGACAAGCAGGTTTGGTTGCTCATGCTTTAAACTGGAGATTAGCAAAAGATGAAATATCTAAAATATTAGAAAATGGCGAACCAAAGGTTTTTATCTGCGAAGGTCAATTTAAGGATATAAGATCTGATCTAGAGAAAGAGATCGATTTTATTGATTATTGGATGGAATATGGAGAAGGAGGCGATAATAGTTTCGAAAAATTACTAGAATCTTCTTCATCGGAGGAAGTTAAACAAGCGCTCCATATCGGTGATGATGATCCATTTTTTATTCTTTATACTGGCGGCACAACTGGAGAGTCTAAAGGCGCACTTCATACTCATAAATCAGCTTACTTTGGTATGCTCAATCAAACAGTAGCAGAAAGAATTATTCCATCTGATGTCTATATGCTAACAGGTCAGATGTTCCATATACCAGTGTTATTAGCTATGAATTATACAGCCCATGGATGCCCAATTGTTTTAATGAATTTTGATGCAAAACTAGCTCTCGAATTAATCCAACAAGAGAAGGTTTCAGGGTTTTTGGGTATAACAACTATGTTAAATTGGATGATGGCCGTTGATGGTTTTGAGAAATATGACCTTAACAGTCTTAGATGCGTTCAGTACGGAGGTGGTCCAATGCCCTCAAGAGTGATTAGAGAGGTGCTAGACAAATTACCTTGCCAGATAATTCAAGGATATGGACAAACGGAAGGAACAACTATGACATTCCTTTCACAAGAAGACCATATCAAGGCTGCGATTGAAGGTGTTAATGAGGAGAGGTTAAAGTCCTGCGGAAGAGAAGGATTTGTTACATCTATTAATGTTGTCGACAAAAATGGAAATCCAGTTCCAAATGATGGAGAGACACCTGGAGAAATTATAGTTCGTTCTGATGCTAATATGGTTGGTTATTTTAGAAGGCCTGATTTAACAGAAAAAACAATTCGTGATGGCTGGATGTGGACTGGCGATATAGCAACTTGGGATAAAGATAATTATATTTTTATTAAAGATAGGGCAAAAGATATGATTATTTCTGGTGGAGAGAATATTTATTCGGTTCAGGTGGAAGAGGCAATTTGTAAACATGAAGCTGTTCTAGAAACGGCTGTTTTTGGTATACCTGATGACGAATGGGGTGAGTCAGTAAAAGCTTATGTAGTTTTAAAGCCAAATATGAATGCAAGTGAAGACGATATTATTAATACCGCTAAACAACATTTAGCATCTTATCAAAAACCAAAATCTGTTAAATTTATTGATGAGCTTCCAAAGGCACCAACAGGTAAAATCCTTAAAAGGAATTTAAGAGACCCTTATTGGGAAGATTCAGAAGAAAAAGTTTAGATACCTTCGCCATTCGCAACAATTTCAGATAAGGTCTGAAGGAATCTTGCTCCAACTGCTCCATCGATACCGCGATGATCACATGACATTGTTACTGAAATCTTATCATCTTCAAGTTTTCCAACGGCAAGTATTCCACATTGAGGAGGATTAATAACTGCAGTGAAGGATTTAATACCAAGCATACCAAGATTAGATATTGAAAAGGTACCACCTTGATAGTCTTCAGGCATTAACTTATTAGAATGAGCCAAGTCAGATAATCTTTTCACATCAGAAGAAATTTCCTCGATGCTTTTTTCGTTAGCTTTTTTTACAATTGGCGTTATCAGCCCTGCATCTGTTGCAACGGCAACAGAAATATCAGCATTTTTGAATTGTAAAATTCCATCATCGGTCCAATTAATATTAACTTCAGGATGCTTAGTAAGTGCAGATGCAACACATTTAATAATTAGGTCATTTACGGAAACTTTTTCTTTTTTATCTTTTCCTTTGTTTAGTTCTTCCCGTTTAGCTGATAGCTTTTTAGCGTCTAAGTCCACATTAAGATAAAAATGTGGTGCTGTATTTTTAGAAGTTGTAGTTCTTTCTGCGATTACTTTTCTCATTCCGCTATGAGCAATAAGTTCTGACGGGTTATCAGAAGGTTGAGCAGGGCTTGATTCAATTTCTTCACCTTTATAGGCTGCAAGTTTTGCAGGGTCTGCAATTTGTTCAACATCTTGAACAGAAATTCTACCGCGTCTTCCTGATGGTGTTATTGATGTAACATCAACTTCCAATTCAAGAGCAACTTCCCAAGCTTTTGGAGAAATATTAATATTTTCTGGAGGAGATGACGGTAAATCACCGCTTGCTTTAGGCTTTTCTTTTTTAACAGGAGCAGCTTTTTCTTCAGATTTTTTTTCAGATACAGCACTTTCAGGACTAAATGAGGAATCAACTGGCACAAAATCATTTATAAATGTATCAATTTCATCATCAGAAATTTCTTCAGCAGCAAAAACCGCGAGTAAAGCACCTACTGGATATGTGCCATCTACTTCAACAATTCTCTTCCTGCATAGACCATCGAATTCAGCTTCAATCTCATTTGATATTTTATCAGTTTCTACAACAAGTAGCGGATCGCCTTTTGAAAAACTTGCACCTTCTTCAACAAGCCATTCAATAAGTTTTCCCTCTTCCATTTCGATGCCCCACTTAGGCATCGTGAGAGCCTCAATCTTCTTGCTCATGATAAAACCCTATTTATAATTAACTACTTCAGATACCAAATCTTTAATTTTGTTTG
>CAZLAN010000075.1:0-5911 GCA_964557485.1 uncultured Rhodobiaceae bacterium
AGAAATTATAATAAAAAAGAAATATGTTAAGAAAACTTATAAAAAAACCAAAATTTATAATTTTTATTATACCCATAATAATTTTAAGCATAAATTTGAAAGCGAAGAATTCTAATTTAGATTATGATACTCTAGCGATTAAAAATCTATATGAAAGTTGGCATGTGGCTGTTGAAGCTAGTAATATAGATGGTTACATTAATTCATTAGATAAAAACATTACTTTAATTCCTCCAGGTGGTCCAATAATATCAGGTAGTGATAATTATAGAGTTTTTCTTGAGCCTGTATTTGATTCAGCTACTTATAAAATAGAAGATGGAGATTATGATATTGAAATTATAGGAGATATTGCAATTGTAAGAAGTAGGCAGACAGTATATTTAACTTTTAAAGATAATACAGATAAAATAGCTTCTGAAGGAGCTTTACAAAAGAATATTACTACAAGTGATTATCTTGATGTTTTAAAGCGCCAGGTTGATGGTTCATGGAAATGTTTAGTACACACTTGGCAAGAAGTTGATAATGAAAAATAAAATGGTCCGGTAGCTCAGCTGGATAGAGCAACAGATTTCTAATCTGTAGGTCGCAGGTTCGAATCCTGCCCGGATCACCATTACTAAAAGAGGATTATTATGCAGGATATTAAAAATAAAGTAATTTTAATTACAGGAGCTAGTTCAGGATTTGGAAAAGAAACAGCTAAAAAGTGTGTAGCTAAAGGTGCGAAAGTTGTTCTTGGCGCAAGAAGAGAGAGTAATTTAAAGGAAATCTGTGATAATCTAGGTAAAGAAAATGCAATTTATAAGGCTACAGACGTATCAGTAAAAGATGATGTTCATGCACTTGCTTCTTATGGTATTGAAAAATTTGGTAAAATTGATTCATTAATTAATAATGCAGGAATCATGCCTCTTTCTTTAATTGGGAGAGGAAGAACTGATGAATGGGATCAGATGATCGATATTAATATCAAGGGCGTTTTATATGCAATTGATGCAGTTTACTCTCATATGATTGAAAGAGGTTCTGGACAAATAATTAATATATCATCTGTTGCAGGTAAAAGAGTTATGCCAGGAAGTTCAGTTTATTCCGCAACAAAATTTGCAGTAGGGGCTATTTCGGAAGGTTTAAGAATGGAAAGTTCTGGTAAACTTCAAATAACATGTATTTATCCAGGTGCATTCCAAACAGAGTTAGGTGCAACTATTAAAGATGAATTAATGCTAGATGTTATTTCAAAAACTTGGGGCGACATAATAAATGTTGCTCAACCGGCAGAAAGAATTGCAGATACAATAATATATGCTTTAGAGCAAGATCCAGGAGTATCTCTAAATGAAATTGTTGTTAGACCAACAGCACAGGAATCATAGTTATTAAATAAAGATGAATCAATTTTTATAAGCCTTTTGTAGATTTAATTACACAAGAAAATAATTCTTTAGTTGTATCTAGAGTTGAGTTAATTCAGTAAAATTTGATTCTTATATGAATAATATTGTATCTTAATATCAAATAATCTTTCGGGGGAAAGTGAATGACAAGAGAATTATTAATTCCTATAGCGCGTGATGTAATAGAACATGCAAAAGCAGGAACTATAAAACAAGCAAGCAAAGTTATGCGATTACCCGCAACTCATTATACAGATTCAAATCGTTTTAAAACTGAAGTAGAAAAACTTATAAAGAGAGTTCCTATTATATTAGGTCCTTCTTGTGAAATTTCAAAACCTGGTGATTTTAAAACCTTATCTATTGCAGGTATTTCATTGTTAGTTAGCAGGGCAGAAGATGGTACAGCTCATGCTATGATTAATGCATGCTCTCATCGTGGTGCATGTCTTACAAAAGAAGAGAGCGGAAATAGAAGAAGCTTTACTTGCCCTTATCATGGTTGGAGCTTTTCAAATGTTGGCAATTTAATGGCGATTAGTGCAGAAAAAGATTTTGGAAATATAGATAAAAATGATTATGGATTGATGTCACTTCCAGTTTATGAATCGGCAGGATTAATATGGGCAATACTAAACCCAAATTCTAAAGTTGATATACCAACTTTTTTATCAGGTTATGATCAAATGCTTGATACATTTGCTTTTTCTGATTGGGTTTATGTCTCAAAACGTAAATTTTCTGGACCAAACTGGAAAATAGCTTATGACGGTTATCTCGAATATTATCATGTTCCAGTTTTACACCGAGATACCTTTGGTGTTGATACTACTAATCAGGGACTTTATTATGCATGGGGACCTCATCAACATATTAAGTCACCAGCAACAGAAAAGGGGCATGTTGCTACAGAAACTTTAGGTTATATGGCAAATTTGATTGATAAAACAGAAGATGAATGGGACACAGAAACACTTACATATGGAGTTTGGACCGTATTCCCTACAACTTCTATTGCATCTTTTAATGCAGGCGGTCGAGGTGTAATGATATCACAAATCCTTCCAGGTGAATCAGTTGATGAGAGTATAACTACTCAATATTATATTATGGAAAACCCCCCTATTGACCCTGATGTAGCTGAAGAACAATTTGATTTTTTCCAAAAGGTAGTTATGCAAGAAGACTATGTGATGGGAAGCTCTGCTCAGCCTGCTTTAAAAGAGGGCGGTCTTGACCATATTTTATTTGGCCGTAATGAACAGGGTAACCAACATTTTCATCAATGGATAGATAGGGTTCTTGCATCAGACACTGATAATGATCTTAATTTATTATTCGAAAACTCCAATAATAATAATAAAAAAAATTTAAAATCCTAGGAAAAGAAAAGGGAATATATAAGCAGGTTGATTAAGAATTAACTTTCTCATCCTTTTTTATAAGTTCTATTTTATCTATAAAACATGTTTTGTTTCTCAATTGCAAAACATCATTTGAACAAATCTTAAAACCCATTTTTTGTGGTTCAATTATTAGAGGGCTTTCAAAGCTTAATGTTCCTGCCCCTTTACATGAAATATTGAATTTATCCTTATTCATTGTTTCAAAAACCATTACCTTCTTTTTAAATTTAATTGATTTAATTTTATCCGTTTTCAGACATACAATATCTTCTTTTTCTGCTAATAAAATAATAGGAGATGCTAAAATAAAAAATAATACTAAAAAGTTCTTCAAAATAATTACCTCAAAATAATATTAATAATAATTAAATAATAAAATCAAATGAAAGAAACAGATAATACATCAAATTATATATTCCTATTTTTCTTAATATTATTAAATATTATGAATTTTGTTGATAGACAATTATTAGCAAGTTTTGCAAATTTTATAATTCCTGATCTAAATTTAACTAACACGCAATTTGGAATTCTTACTGGTTTTGGGTTCCTTTTCTTTTATTCAATTATGGGTCTTTTCATGGGATTATTAGCAGATAGATTGAATAGACCAAAATTAATTGCTTTTGGTGTTGCTTTATGGAGCATCTTAACTTCGCTTTCAGGTTTGGCCAGAAATTTTATCGGATTGTTAATTCCAAGAATGTTTATTGGGGTAGGTGAGTCAATTTTAACTCCAACCTCATTATCAATTTTAGGTGATCGTTTTCCTAAATCAAGAATGGGATTTGTTTCAGGGGCATATTATTTAGGGATTCCTATTGGTGCAGGCCTAAGCCTTATTATAGCTGGCTATCTTGGTCCATTAATAGGATGGAGAATGTGTTTTTATGTTTTAGGTGCAATTGGAATATTTTTAGCAATTATTATGTATTTCATAAAAGATACGCCCAGAAAAATAAAAATTGAGGATAATGATAATCAAAAAATGGAATTAAAGACCGTAGCTAAACAACTTTTTGTTGCTTTAAGGAAATCACCAGCTCTAACATTATGTATTTATGGAGGTGTTGTTTTTCATTTTGTTCTTGGTGCGGCAGTTTATGATCAAGTTTGGTATGTTCAAGAAAGAGGTTTTGAGCGAGCTGAAATTGCCCAGTATACAGGTTATATAATCGTAATTTTTGGTATTATAGGAAATCTGATTGGTGGTATTGGCTCAGACTGGTTTACGGAAAAATATAAACTTGGGAGACCAATGTTTTTATTTTGGTTTATGATATTTCTTTTACCTATAAATATCGCAGGAAGACTAGTAATACCAGATTTTGATTTAAATCCACTTGATGCGATAGTATCAGGTTTACCAGATAATATAATTTTTTGGGTATCTTTGGCTTTTGGGTCTTTGCAGTTAGGTGCTATGTATGGACCAACATTCTCAACAGTTCAAGAATTAGCTCCGGCCCACTTAAGGGCTACTGTAATTGCATTTTTTATTTTAAATCTTAATATGATTGGTATGTTTTTAGGAACAACTGGAGCAGGAATTATTATTGATACCCTGATTGCAAATAATATTTCATTCCCTTATACGAAAACTTTACTGTCGTTTACCATTCTTTCTGGTTTTTCTATACCTTTATTTTGGTTTGCAGGTGTCCAGTATAAAAAAGAAATAGAAAACAAAGCAACTATTTTGGCGGAGGGTTAATATCTGACCAATTTAATACAATTGGCCCTCCATTTGATATTAAAATGAATTTAACTCCTTTTTTACCGGGTTTCTCAGGACCATAAGAATAACCACCTTTGACAACTCTTATATCTCCTTTTTTATATAGGGGTTCATTTTCACTAAATTCCATTTCTCCCTCCATAATAAAGTAAAGGGTATTATGATTATGCCAGTGATCTGAAGCTATATAGTCAGGTGAGAAAGTAGTTTCAATAATCCAAGGAGATTCATCACAAATATTTTTAATGGGCTGTGTAGGTCTTCCGTTAGGATCATGAAAAAGTTCTGATTCTATTTTATTGATATTAACAGAACCCACAGGATTTCCTCGGGCTTTTAATTTATTCCTTAAGTCAGGTGGAACTTGATATAAATCATCCCACATTAATGGAATGTCGCCGCCTAATGCTATTAAAAAAAACCTACAACCATCTTTACCTGCACCTTCAGTCGATGAATGTCCTGCTTTAACCCAACGAACATCACCTGGGTAAAATGACCCTTCATTTTTGGCTATAAATTCTCCTTCAAGAAAAATTTGTACAATATCAAACGGGTGCCAATGTGATTCAGCAACATAATTAGGTTCTAGTGATGCTTCCCAAATATACTCTTCACCTGTTGTAAATTCTCTAACCATAGAAGTTTTTCTTCCATGTTTATCTTTAAAGAGTTCCCAATCATATTTATTGGGTCTAATATGTTTCCAATACTCACCCATATGCTTTTATGGCTCTAAAACAACTCTACCTGTAATATTCCCTTCTCTTAGATCATCTAATGTCTTAGTTGCTTCAGATAAGTTTCTTTTTTCAACAGGTATTGGATCAACTTTTCCAGATTTTACCAATTCAAGCATTTCTTTTGTTTCATCTAAATTACCGACAAAACTTCCACATATACTCTTAGCCATTAATGGAAACATCGGTATAGGCTTTTCAAAGGATCCACCAAAAAGTCCAACAACAACTATTTGACCTCCTTTTTTTGTTCCATCAAAAGAATATTGAAGGGTTTTTTCAGCTCCAACAAAATCTACTGCAGCTTTAACGCCACCTTGTGTATCTTCAATTAATTTCATTAGTGATAATTCATCACTTGTATTATAAACCTCATCTGCACCAGCTCCTTGCGCAGCTTGTAATTTATTAGGGTCAATATCAGCAGCTAAAATTTTACAGTTGAATAATGTTCTTGCAAACTGCAAACCCATCATTCCAACACCGCCTAAGCCCATAATTAAGATATGATCCTGTTCATTAATGTTAACTAATTTTTTTAATGCACCAAATGCAGTTAAGCCAGAGCACATGTAGGTTGCAGCTAAACCTGGATTAATACCAGTATAATCAAAAAGATATTTT
>CAZLAN010000076.1:0-5861 GCA_964557485.1 uncultured Rhodobiaceae bacterium
AAATTTAATATAAAAGAAAAATCTAAAAAAATTTCTAAAAAAATTTCTACTATTAAAAAAACTGTTCATGTTCAATACCTTGGCTTTGAGAATTTTAAATATGAAAATAATTGGAATGACATAATAGAGGCAAACATAAATAAACCTTTTGTTTTAGAGAAATTCCCCTTCAACAGTCCTTTGTATATACTTTACTCAAGCGGCACTACCGGTAAACCAAAATGCATAATACATTCTGCCGGAGGAACCCTCATTCAGCACATAAAGGAGCACAGATATCATTGTGATATGAAAAAAAATGACAGAATTCTTTATTTTACTACTTGTGGTTGGATGATGTGGAATTGGATGGTATCGGCACTCGCGTCAGAAACTACTCTCGTTCTATATGAAGGCTCTCCAATTTTTCCTAACCCATTAATCTTGTTTGATATTGCTGAGAAAGAAAAACTTACTTTTTTTGGAGCATCAGCTAAGTATATTGATAGCCTTAATAAATTAAAGGTAAGCCCCAAAGAAAAATATAGTTTTGATGATTTAAGAGTATTTGCTTCAACAGGATCACCTTTATCGCCAAATAGTTATGACTGGGTTTATTCTAATGTTAAAGCAAATTTACAACTTTCTTCTATTTCTGGCGGAACAGATATAGTTGCCTGCTTTGTTCATGGGAATCCCTGTCTTCCTGTTCGAAAAGGTGAAATTCAATGTGCTTCCTTAGGTATGGATATCCAATCATGGGATGATAATGGAAATAGACTTATTGATGAGGCTGGTGAGTTAGTATGTATTAATTCTTTTCCATCTATTCCATTGGGTTTCTTGGAAGATAAAGATAATGAGAAATTTAAAAAAGCTTATTTTGAAACATACAAAAATGTTTGGCATCATGGTGATTTTATAATTGAGACTAGTAATAACAGTTTTGTTGTAGAGGGCCGATCAGATGCAACATTAAATCCAGGTGGGATAAGAATTGGGACGGCAGAAATTTATAGACAAGTAGAGGCTCTTCCTGAGGTTATAGAAGCGTTAGCCGTTGGGCAGCAATGGAAGAGTGATCAAAGAATTCTACTTTTTTTGATCATTAAGGAAGGAGAAAAGTTTGACAATACTTTAATTGACAGGATTAAAAATACTATTCGTAAGGGCGCTAGTCCGAGGCATGTTCCATCTAAGATATATAAAGTTGATGATTTTCCAAGAACTCGTTCAGGAAAAATTTCTGAACTTGCTGTAAGGGATGTTATTCATAATAAAAGATTAAAAAATGTTGAGGCACTTTTGAATCCAGAAATATTAGAAATTTATGAAAACATTAAAGATCTGAAACTGAAAAACTAATTATTGCTTTTTATATTTGTATTAAATTCTGAATATTTTGGTCGAGCCATTAGCCAATGATATTCAATTCCATAACCAGGATAATTGTTGATTATTTTTCCTTCTTCTGTCTTATACCAGCTTCCACAATTCCCTGCCCAGACAGTTTCCGATAATTTTTTCTGAATCATTTGATTATAGGATTTCATAGCATCGTCTTTGATATCTATATATTCCAAATTATTCTTTTTCATGTATTTAAGGCATTTCATTATAAAAAGAATTTGTGATTCTATCATATAGATAATGGAAACATGACCAGTATTTGTGTTGGGACCATAACATATAAAGAAATTAGGAAAGTAAGGAACCATAACACCTCTATATGCTTCGGCACCACTTTTCCATGAATCATCGAGCTTCCTACCACCAATTCCTGTAATTTTAACTGGTGAAATGAAAATATTTGTATCAAACCCCGTTCCATAAATTATTGTATCAACCTCATGTTTAGTTCCATCTTTTGTAATTATTTTGTTACCCGATATTTTTTCAATTAATGATGTTTCTAATTCGACATGATCTTGACAAAGCGCAGGATAGTAATCGTTAGTTGGTATGATCCTTTTGCAACCGATAGGATAATCGGGAATAAGCTTTTCTTTAAATGCATTGTCAGAAACTTGTTCATCTATAAGCATTAAAGCTCCGGCTGTATAAACCTTTTCAAAATTAAATAATTGAAACCTTGTGACTAGCGCAGATATTGATCTTTCAATAAACTTAGTTAATGGATTATGTTTCTGGTAAAATGCTAAATAATTCCTTTCCTGAAGGAAAAACCAATAGAATCTATACATCCGAGCGAAAAAAGGTACATAGGTTAAACAAAACCTTTCAATAGGACCATAAACCCTGTCTGGTTTTGGAACAATCCAATTAGGGCTTCGTTGAAAAATTATCATTTTTTTTACGGTATCAGAAATTTTTGGTATAAATCCTATAGCACTTGGCCCATTTCCTATTACAGCAACTCTTTTATTGGATAAGTCATAACCATGATCCCATTGGGCGCTATGAAAACTATGTCCAGTAAAAGTTTCTAAACCATCAATCTCAGGCCATTTAGGTTTATTTAATTGTCCTAATCCACTAATTAAAGATTTTGATTTATAAACTTCTCCAGATTCTAAATAAGTTTCCCATAAATTTTCTTCTTCATTAAAAATTGATTCAACTACTTTACTTTTAAACTTAATGAATGGACGAATTTTTAGCCTATCAGTTATATCTTCAAGGTAATCAAGTATTTCATATTGTTCAGGATAAGTTTTTGACCAATTTGGATTCATTGCAAAAGAAAAAGAGTAAAAATGTGATGGAACATCACAACATAATCCTGGATAAGTGTTATCTCTCCATGTTCCACCAACACCTTCATTTTTTTCGAGAATTAGAAAAGATGTGTTTTTGTTTTGTAATAAATTATATGCCGACCCTAAACCTGATATGCCTGCGCCTAAAATTATAATTTCATAAACTTTATCGGAATTATTATCCATTAGGAAATGGTATACTTATAGTATATCTTTTCAAGTAAATTTTAAGGGATAAAATATGAGGGCAGTAAATTATTCAGAAGGTAAAATCCGAACTTATGATGCTCCTGAGCCAACAGGGGAAGGAATTTTAGTAAATATAAGCACTTGTGGAATATGTGGAACAGATATGCATCTTCTTGAATCAGGTATGCATATTCCTCATATTGCGGGCCATGAAATTTCTGGATTTCTTAACGACGGCACACCGGTTGCTGTTGAACCTTTAACTTACTGTGGTTCTTGTAGGGAATGTAAGGAGGGCAAATATAATCTTTGCTCATCAAAAGAATTTAATATTTTAGGGGCAACTACAGATGGCGGTATGGCAGAAAAAATGATAGTTCCGGATCATTGTATTGTTAATCTAAATAAAGAAATGGATATTAAAGATTCTTCCCTAGTTGAACCAATAGCCGTTGCTGTACATGGTTACAAGATAACAGATACCACAGCAAACCATAGAATCGCCGTTGTTGGGGGAGGATCAATAGGGCAATGTGCCGTTGTTACGGCTTATTCTATGGGATGTGATGTAGATTTATATGCAAGATATGATCATCAAAAAGAAGCCGCTGAAATATGGGAAGCTAAAGAGCCAACAGGAGAATATGATAGGGTAGTTGACTCTGTAGGTAATCCCGAAGCTCTTGCTAAATGTGTAGAATTATTAAAGCCAGGTGGAAAAATTATAGGATTAGCAGCTGGATGGGAAGATACAGTACTTCCTGGGCTTGGTATTCTTAATAAAGAAGGAAGTTTTTATACATCTAGAATTTATGATAACAGTGGTAACAATGGCAGAGATATTGATAATGCTGTCAAGATTCTATTCAATAACCCGGAATTTGGAAATAAAGTGATTACTCATAGATTTCCTCTTGAAGCATCAGAAGAGGCCTTTAGGATTGCAGGTGATCGAAAATCTGGTGCTATTAAGGTTGTTTTTGACATATCAGAATAAGGCAAATTATGTATAAGGGAAAAATTTCTAATTATCTTAAAGCAAATCAATTTAATGAGGAACTAGGTTTCAATAAAGCACGCCTTGACCAAATTCCGGAGTATTTTTCTTCTTATTTAAATCAAGAAAGAATACCAAATTTTGTATGTTTGGTAGCACGTCATGGTGAATTGGCACATTACTCACATCAAGGATTTAAAAATATTGAATCTAAAGAACCTATTGATGAGAATACAATATTTAGAATTTATTCTATGACAAAACCTATAACATCTGTAGCCATAATGATGCTTTATGAGAAAGGATTATTAAGATTGGAGCATGAATTATCCCGATATTTACCAGAATTTGCAAATACTGAAGTATGGGAGTCAGGTGATTTAAATAATTATAAAACACAACCATTGGATAACCCAATTCTGTTAAGAGATTTATTAACTCATACTGCCGGTTTTACTTACGACTTCATGATTGATTCTAAGTTCCCCTTGGGCCATCCGGTAACAGGTCTTTATAAAAAAAATGGTTTAGATACTTATATTGACCCTGAAGAAAAAATAGAGATGAATCTAAAGAAATTTACAGAAAAACTTTCTTCACTACCGCTTTTGTTTAACCCAGGAGAAAAATGGCACTATTCGTGTGCTATAGATGTCTTAGGAAGGGTGGTTGAGGTTGTTTCAGGACAATCATTATATGATTTTCTTGAAGAAAATATTTTTGAGCCTTTAGAAATGGTAGATACAAGTTTTTATGTTGAAGAAAGTAAGCATGAAAGATTTTCCGATTGTTATCAAACACTTTTAGGAAGCAAAAAAAAGAAAATGACTATAAGTCATAAATCAGGTGAAGATGTATTTTCTAAACCTAGAAATTTTTTGTCTGGAGGAGGTGGTTTATGCTCGACAATTTCAGATTATGCTAACTTTTGTCAAATGTTATTAAATAAAGGTAATTACAAGGGTACCCAAATTTTAAGTCCTACAACAGTTGAATTTATGACCTTAAATCACCTACCTGAAAATCAAACTCTACAACAGATGGGTGATAGTAGTTTTTCTGAAACACGATTTGACGGTGCTGGATTTGGTCTAGGATTTTCTGTGATCACTGATCAGGTAGGCGCAATGATGCCGGCGAGTCTTGGAAGTTTCTCTTGGGGCGGGATGGCCAGCACTTTTTTCTGGATTGACCCAAAGGAAGATTTATTTTCTATATTATTAACCCAGTTAATACCTTCTGGAAGATATCCAATTAGACCACAAGCACAGACATTAGTTTATGCTGCTATAAAAGATTCAAAAAATAACTAGACATTCATAATTTAACTAGATAAATTACGACTTGCTTTCGGGCAAATGTGGTGATTTGAGCCAGTCGGCTTGCGACCACAAAAAAAAATCGCTAAAATGGCTGGGAGAGACCCGGCAAATGCCGGGTTTTTTTATCTCCCAGATAAAAAGGAGAAAAATTATGACTGACGATTTAAAAAATCCAGAAACAATAGCTTTACATGCTGGTTGGCGTTCTGATGCAAGTACGAATTCTGTAGCAGTACCTATTCATCAAACTACTAGCTATCAATTTAACGATACAGAACATGCTTCAAATTTATTTGCTTTATCTGAATTAGGAAATATTTATTCAAGAATAATGAATCCTACATGTGATATTTTAGAGAAAAGAGTAGCAGCCTTAGAGGGCGGAGCAGCTGCATTAGCCGTTTCTTCAGGGCAAACTGCCACTGCATATGCTATTCAGAATATTACTAGAGCTGGAGATAATATTGTGTCATCTACAGATCTTTATGGGGGCACTTGGAATCAATTTAGTAATACTTTTAAGGATATTGGTATTGAGGTTCGTTTTGTTGATCCAAAAGATCCAAACGCTTTTGCAGAAGCTACAGATGATAAAACAAGAGCTTATTTTGCTGAAACATTACCTAATCCAAAACTTCAAGTTTTTCCTATTAA
>CAZLAN010000077.1:0-5848 GCA_964557485.1 uncultured Rhodobiaceae bacterium
ATCATCTGCTAAAAAAATGTCAGCTGTTCCCCGGTAGCTCAGTTGGTAGAGCAAATGACTGTTAATCATTGGGTCGCTGGTTCGAGTCCGGCCCGGGGAGCCATTCCATCTTAATTTGCTAAAAATTTATTTTATGATTAGTATAGCATTATGAAGCGTTTAAAGTATCAAGAACAGGATTGCGAGCTAACTCTTCGTGAGGGCTTGGAAGAATATTTAGATCACATCGGTCCAGACGCTAAACTTACTGGAGATGAAAGCAATGGGCTCGATGAAGGATATAGAAAGTTTCTTCTTGGGCACGATTGTCAGCATGTTATTTTTGGATTAGCTCTTTCTCTAGAAGAAGAAAGTATCTTAGATACTTTTGCGATTCAAGGAACATCAGGAATTCCTTGGAAAAAGACATTTCAATATATGTTTTCGGGCGGAGAATTAACTAAATTATATAAAAAACTATATAAAAATTATGGTATCTCTAGGATTCTCGCAATATCTTTTAGAGCTAGAAAGAAAAAAGTTATGGCTTGGAAAAGAGTTAAGCTTATGACAAAAAAATGGCCCTGGTATATTCCTCAAAATTATTTTTCCCGGACAATTAAAGATTTAAGAAATGAATACAATATCAAGGTTCTTAGTGAAGAAGATCTTTATTTTGAAGACCCTACCTACATGTAAGATAAATCATCAGTAATTTTATTTTATAGAATAAGTTAGACCGTAACCATACTTAAATGTTGGATTCTCTGTATCATCTGGAACATCTGATTTTTGTATTTCAACCTCTTCCATTGATGAAGGAATATCAAAGGGAAGTTTTCCAGATGGATTAAATCTACCAAAGATAACATCTAAAACAACTTCATCTAAAACACCAAAAACACCAATAAGACCTCTACTTAAAGAATTAATTTCTTTAAGTATGGCAGGTCTATTAAGATCTACTATTACTATAAGGTTATTAAAGGATGCATATTTTTTTACCTTTTTAATTATATCTTCATCAAAATTTAGATCGGTATTGGGAAATATGGAGCTTAAAAGATTATCTAAAGGCCTATTAATGCCTGACGGCTGTTTGCCATTAAATACTGTTCTTAATTGCAATAAAATATAATCGGCCTCACCCGGTTCTTCACAAACATCACAATAATCTTTAAATGAGTTCTTATTAAACCCATCTACAAAGACTTTGATATTTTTATTTAAAGGAAGAATATTTTTTCCTTCAATTAAATCATTTTTAAGCAATACAATAGATTTTTTCTGAGCCAACAATCCTTTTTCACAATAAGATTTTATGCCAACTTTACTATCAACTAACTCTTCATTAACAAAAGGTTCTTCAAATAAGCCTAATTCAAATTTATTTCTAAGAATTTTACTTACTGAAAAATCTATCCTTTCCTCACTAATTTCATCATTATGAACTAAATCAACAACATATTCTGGAGAACTTTCCCCGCCATATTGATCAACCCCAGCTTCAATTGATTTCTTAAACCTTTCTCTAATAGATAAATCATCTACACCCCAGTGACGGCCCGAAATAATTCCCCAATCTGTACAAATGACACCCTTAAAACCTAATTCCTTTCTAAGCAAGTCAGTCAATATCTCTTTGTTATAAGCCATTGCTACATCTTCATTTGTTTGATCAATTGGTATTCCATAATAAGGCATAATTACTTTCAAGCCATTATTAATAGCCTCTTTAAAAGGTTTAAGATGATAATCAAAATTATCGCCAGGATAAATCTGATTTCTGCCTGAGTATAAATGTGGATCCAAACCATCTTCTTGAGGCCCGCCACCTGGAAAATGTTTTACCATTGTTAGTACACTTTCATTATTAATATATTTACCTTGAAAACCATCCATATATGCTTTTGTAAATTCTGATGATAAATCAGCATTTGAACCAAATGTACCAAAATTTCTTGCCCATCTTGGGTCTGTTGCTAGATCAGACATAGGATGAAGAGCTGTTCTTAAACCTACCGCAAGATATTCACTTGATGCAATCTTAGAAAATTCTTTTATTAATCCGGCATCACGGGAAGCGGCAAATCCTAACTGTGAAGGCCATTTTGAAAAGCCTTCCAAAGAAAAAGCGGCAACGCCCCCTCCCCTTGGAACTTCATGGATGGGATCAGAACTTATCGTCAAGGGTATTCCTAGTCTAGATTTCTCAGATACTTTTTGAAGTTTATTAAGTTCTTTAGCTAAATCTTTAGGGTTAGGTGATCCATATAAATTAAAATGAGAAATATGCTTATTCATAATCAAAGATTCTATTGATTGACCATTTCCTCCGGCTAAATGCATAATTTTAGAAATCATACCTCCATTTATTGAAATTGGTGGATGAAACATCTGGCCAACTTTTTCTTCAATTGTCATTTTAGAAATTAGGTCATCAATCCTTTTTTCTATGGAAATATTAAAATCCTCGTATATATCTAATTCTTTATTTCCATTTAAGTCTCTATATCTAGTGCCATCCCTTTCAATGACTTTCACATGCACATGATTCACAAAAAGGATCTTTAACTTTGTGACAATAAGAAATGGAATATTGTATAAAAGTTGAAATAGGATTTTAAATATATCTGTGTATTTAATTTTTTTCATTTTAAGGCTTATTTATTATTCCCTTTAATTCATGAGCACCTATAAATGCTAAATCTTTTTCTTTTATTAAGTATAAAGGTACATTCTTTAAAAATATTTGCATAGTGAGGCTATCGTCAAACATATCTCTAAATTGATTTAAATCTATACCCTTAAATAAACTTAAAGCCAAGGAACCCGCGAGATAAACGCCTCCTAGTGATCCAATAATTAATGCTGAGTTTTTTAAAAATAGAGATAAAATCTTTAAAAGAATTTCTTTAGTTTGAAGGCAATTAATATCTTCTTCATTATTTTCTAAAATTTGATAATTATTTAACGAATGATTAAAATTTTTAGAATTAAATCCATAAATAAAAGATACACCTTTCCCAGAAAGTAAATCCTCAAATGTTGGCATTCTTCCATTAATATCTTCAAAGGAAGTAATTAGATTAGTCAATTCATTGTCATAGGAAGGGATATTCATATGACCGGCCTCAGTCGCAATTGACTCATTAGAATTTAAAATTGCAAGACCAAGTCCTGTACCAGGAACTATTAATATCTTTGGCCCAAGTATTGAATTCTTTTTTTTACCGATAGATGTTATATCTTTTAATTTTATGGAATTTAGGGAATATGCTTGTAATTGGACATCATTTAATACATTTAAACTATCGGGAAAATATTCTTTTTTAATTTCATTAATATTAAATTTCAACTCATTATTAACAAAATGAATATCATTATCTAAGACAGGCGCAGCAACTCCTATAATTGCGCTTTTAACTGATCTTGTTAAGTTATTTTTACTTAGGTAGAACAATAACAAATTCTCAATTGATTCAAATTCTGACATTTTGTATTTTTCAGAACAAATTAAAGATGAATTGTCATCCTCAACGATTAACCTAGCATTTGTTGCCCCTAAATCTGCAAATAGTGTTTTTATTTTATCCTCTTAAAAGTAATTATAAAATTTTCTAAAGAATACACCATTCATAATCTTAGTAATAAGATTTTTTACAATCTCTTTCCTTACTTTTTTATTGGGAATCATTGTAATAAAAAAGTTAACGATAATTTAGGTGTTCATAATGAATAAATTAATATCTTATTTCTTTGTTTTTAATTTAATATTATTTTGTTTCGTGGCTTGTGGAACTAACGATGATTCATCAGGTTTTTATACAGGCGACTCTTTAGCAACAAAAAAGAGTGAAAATTATACTGAAACCACTGACATTGAAGAAAAAGAAAAATCAGAAGAAAGTATTCCTGCAGTTATTGAAGAGGCACCAGAGATAAACGAAGAAGAATTAGATTATAAATAAAGAAAATTCAAAAACTATTCTTCCACCGCTTCTTCAAATATAGGACCAGAATCTTGACCTAAAGCTTCAGGATCTCTATCAACAAGCTCTATCACTGCCATTGGAGCAGAATCTCCATATCTAAAGCCTGCTTTAAGAACTCTTGTATAACCACCATTTCTAGATTTATACCTATCTGAAAGAGTGTCAAATAATTTTGATGCCCATTCTTTTTCCGGAAGCATAGAATAAGCTTTTTTTCTTGCAGATAAATCTCCTTTTTTTCCTAAAGTAATTAATTTATCAACAAAAGGAGCTAGCTCTTTAGCTTTTGGAAGAGTTGTCTGGATTTGTTCGTGCTTTATAAGTGAGACAGCCATATTTCCAAGCATGGCTTTTCTATGACTTGATGTTCTATTTAATTTTCTCTTTGATTTCAAATGTCTCATATGAAAAATCTCAATTAAAATTTATCCGCAATATGCTTTCTAGCTAACTCATCAATATTATCTGGCGGCCAATTTGGTATATCCATACCAAGAGTTAAATTCATCTCACTGAGAACCTCTTTAATTTCATTTAATGATTTTCTTCCAAAATTAGGTGTTCTTAACATCTCATTTTCTGATTTAAGAATTAAATCACCTATGTAAACAATGCTGTCATTTTTTAAACAGTTTGCAGATCTAACAGAAAGTTCAAGTTCATCAACTTTTTTAAGAAGAAATGCATTAAACTCAAGTTCATCTTCGCTCTCTTCTATCACCTCAATCTCAGGCTCATCAAAATTAATAAAAGGGTTTAATTGGTCAATTAAGATTCTTGCTGAATATGCTAATGCATCTTCAGGTTTGACAGACCCGTCAGTTTCTATGGATAAAGAAAGTCTATCATAATCAAGGAATTCTCCTTCTCTAGCATTGTTAACATCATAAGAAACATTAATTACTGGGCTGTAAAGACTGTCTACTGGAATCATGCCAATTGGATCATCCTCATTTCGATTTTCTTCTGCAGAAACATATCCATTTCCATTCTTAATATATAATTCCATTCTAAAATCTATATCCTCGTCAAGAGTACAAATAACTAAATCAGAATTCAAAACCTCAATATCATCCGTAACACCAATATCTCCTGCTATAACAACACCTGGACCAGTCTTTTCTAATGTTAATATTTTATTTCCGTTGAAATCAGCTCCAAATATTATCTTTTTAACATTTAGCGCAATATCAATAACATCCTCCCTAACTCCTGAAATAGATGAAAATTCATGTAAAACTCCATCAATCTTAAATCCATAAACAGCAGAACCTTGCAATGATGAAAGAAGAACCCTTCTTAATGAATTTCCTAATGTAGTCCCATAACCTCTTTCCAAAGGTTCAACAATAAGCTTAGAGCTCCTTAAAGGATCATCTCCTGCCTCCATATTAACAACACTAGGTTTAAGTAGTTCACGCCAATTTTTTTCAATACTCAAGTTAAATCCCCTTTAAAAAAGATTAATTAATTTTTTTTACACTCTTCTCCTTTTAGGAGGTCTACATCCATTATGTGGAATGGAAGTAACATCTTTAATAGAAGTAATTGTAAATCCAGTCGATTGAAGTGCCCTTAATGCACTTTCTCTTCCAGAACCAGGTCCTTGAATTTCGACTTTCAATGTTTTTACACCGTGCTCAAGAGCTTTTGAGCCAGCATCTTCTGCTGCAATCTGTGCGGCATATGGAGTTGATTTTCTTGAGCCCTTAAAACCCATTAAACCTGCCGATGACCAACTAATTGTATTACCCTTTTCATCAGCAATAGTTATCATAGTGTTATTAAAAGTTGAATTAACATGAGCTACACCAGAAGAAATATTCTTTTTATTTCTCTTTTTAACTTTTTTTGAGTCTTCAGCCATCTTTTTC
>CAZLAN010000078.1:0-5816 GCA_964557485.1 uncultured Rhodobiaceae bacterium
TCAATGGTTTTACAAAATCAAATTACCAGAATTAATAATATTAAAGAAACGAGAGATAATAAGGTTACAGAAGAAAAATTAAATGCACTTTCAAAAGGTGCTTCTGAGAACGGAAATGTTCTTGAGTTATCTATTGATGCAGCAAGAAATGGAGCAACGGTAGGTGAAATATCAAATGCAATGGAGAAAGTTTGGAAAAGACATAAAGCCAAAATAAACCTTGTAACCGATATATATGGCGAAAACTTTACCTCAGATAGTATAAATATAGTTAGAAAAAGAGTAAACGACTTCGAAATTAGAGAGAGCAGAAAACCTAAAATATATATAGCAAAATTAGGTCAAGATGGTCATGACAGAGGTCAAAAGGTTGTTGGAAGTGCTTTGGCAGATATGGGATTTGATGTTGAAGTTGGCCCTTTATTTCAAACACCTTTAGAATCAGCAAGCGAAGCAATAAATTCTAAAGCAGATATAATTGCAGCCTCCTCATTAGCCGCAGGTCATTTAACTTTAATTCCAAAATTACGCGAAGAATTAGATAATCAAGGTTATGATAATATGCATATAATTGTCGGTGGAGTCATACCTAAGGAAGATTACTCTTTATTAATTGATATAGGTGCATCAGCAATATTTTCTACCGGAACTAATATTGTTAATTCAGCCATGGAGATGTTAGAAATAATTGAAAATTCTAATTCTTAGTAACACGAATTAATCCTTCTTGCGCAACCGAAGCTATAAGATTTCCGTCTTTATCGAATATAGATCCCCTATTAAAGCCCCTTGCCCCAGAAGCCGAAGGGCTGTCTTGTTGGTATAGAAGCCATTCGTCGGCTTTAAAAGGCCTATGAAACCACATAGCATGATCTAAGCTTGCAGAATGTAGATTGGGATTCATAAAATTTATACCATGTGGATTAGTACATGTATCAAGCAGAGTCATATCTGACATATATGCAAGGACACATTGCTGTAAAGCAACATCTTTAGGTAACTTAGATCTTGCCCTAAACCAAATACATTGCTTTGCCTCTTTTGGTTTAGGATTCAACATATCTATTGGGTTTATTGGTCGAACCTCAACAGGCCATTCTTTTTTAAATGAATCTCTAAATTCTTCTGGGAGGCTATCGGATATTTTTTTTCGTAACTCATCCTCAGTAATCAATTCATCTGGACTTTCTACATGAGGCATCTCATCCTGATGATTTAAGCCATCTTCTTCAATTTGGAAAGAAGCGGCTAAATGAAAAATTTGCTTTCCGTGTTGAATAGCAACAACTCTTCTGGAAGTAAAAGATCTACCATCACGAGATCTATCAACCTCATAAAGGATTGGAATTTTTGGATCTCCTGGTCTTAAAAAATAACCATGAAGTGAATGGCATACTCTATCTTTTACAGTTCTATTAGCCGCAACCAATGCTTGACCTATCACCTGACCTCCATATACACGCTGCCAACGGTCACTTGGGCTATGTCCTCGAAAAAGATTTACCTCTATTCTCTCAATATCGAGAAGGTTAATTAGATCTTCTAATTTTTCATTCATATTCTACCTTGCCTTTTGATTGAACAATAAAGCTCTAGCTTTTTTTGCCTCTTTAGTTTTATCTGCAAGTCCTGCATTTGCTAGATTTCTCATCACCTTCCCAATATCTAGTCCTTTTTGAACTGCTTTTCGAGCACCAACATTCTCAAACCATTTAAATAAATAAGGAAAATCTTTTAATTTTTGCCCTTGCATCTTTTTAGATATTTTTGAAGGCAATACCCATCCCCAACAAGCCATATCTGCAATTGAATATCTACCAGCTAAATACTCATTTTTTCTTAATTGTTTGTTCATAACGCCATACAATCTATTAACTTCATTAGTGTATCGCTTAACTGAGTAATTTAATTTTTCTTTAGTGAATTGAGGCGCATACATTCTAAAGTGATGTGCTTGGCCAGCCATAGGGCCTAAACCACCCATTTGCCAGAAAAGCCATTGATCAACATTAGATCTTTCTCTTTCATTTTTAGGATAAAATTTTCCTGACTTTCTTCCTAAATACTGAAGTATTGCACCTGATTCAAAAACAGATATTGGTTTGCCACCTGGACCATTAGGATCAATTATCGCCGGTATTCTGTTATTGGGAGAAATTTTTAGGAATTTAGGTTTGAACTGTTCACCCTTACCAATATTAACAGGTTTAATTACATATGGAATCTTACATTCCTCTAACATTATAGATACCTTCCATCCATTTGGAGTATCTGCAAAGTATAATTCAATAGGTTTTTTTGCCATTTGGTTCCTCTCTTTTAATTTATATTTTCAGTTTATTGTTTAAAATTTCATTTACAAGCTTTGGGTTTGCCTTTCCATTGGTTTCTTTCATTACCTGCCCAACAAACCAACCCATTAATTTAGGCTTTTCTTTAACAGCTTCAACTTGATCAGGGTTATTTTTAATAATCTTCATTATAATTTTATCTAACTCACCTGAATCAGAAACCTGTTTCATACCCTCTCTTTCAACAATCTTTTCTGGATCTTCATCATCATTCAACATAATTTCAAAAACATCTTTTGCAATTCTTGTTGAAATTACATTATCTTCTATTAACCCAATTAATCTAGAAAAATTATCTTTATTTATTGGGCTATTAGAAATAGAAAATCCTTCTTTATTCATTGCAGCAAAAAACTCTCCTGTAATCCAATTTGCAACAATTTTTGGATCATGTTCTTTAGCTATATCTTCAAAAAAATCTGCGATATCAATTTCTGAAGTAAGTAAATTGGCGTCGTAATAAGAAAGAGAGTATTCATTTTGAAATCTTATTTTTTTATCATCAGGTAGTTCTGGGAGGCTTTTTTTTATTTTATCCACGACTTCCTCTTTAAATGATAAAGGCAAAAGATCAGGATCAGGAAAATATCTATAATCGTGAGCCTCTTCTTTGCTTCTCATTGATCTTGTTTCGCCTCTTTTAGGATCAAATAATCGAGTTTCTTGACTAATCTGCTTAGAACCTTCTATTAACCCAATTTGTCTTCTTGCTTCATATTCAATAGCTTGGCCTATAAATTTAATAGAATTTACATTTTTTATTTCACATCTTGTACCTAATTCTTCATCAGGCCTCCTAACAGAAACATTGATATCGGCCCTTAAAGAGCCTTCTTCCATATTTCCATCACATGTACCCAAATACCTCATTATACTTCTTAATTTTTTTATATATGCTTGAGCCTCTTCAGAAGATCTAATATCAGGCATTGAAACAATCTCCATTAGGGCAATTCCTGACCGATTAAGATCAACATATGAATAAGATGGATGTTGGTCATGCAAAGATTTTCCTGCATCTTGTTCAAGATGCAATCTTTCAATTCTTATTTTTTTTGAATCTTCATCATCTAGGTCAATTATTACATGACCTTCGCCAACTACTGGCTGCTTAAATTGAGAAATTTGATATCCTTGAGGTAAGTCTGGATAAAAATAATTTTTTCTATCAAATATAGAAAAATTATTAATTTTAGCATTTAACCCCAAGCCAGTTTTAATTGCCTGTTCAACACAAACCCAATTAATTACAGGTAACATTCCTGGCATACCTGCATCTACAAAACTAACTTGGGTATTATGTTCTCCGCCAAATTTTGTTGAAGCAGAAGAAAATAATTTAGAATTAGAAATAATTTGAGCATGAACTTCTATGCCAATAACAATTTCCCAATCACCTGTATCACCTTTAATATAATTACTCATTTTTCCACCACCTTTCAGGAGTAGAATTAAAATTTGCAGATTTTTCTATACATCTGCCAAAACTAAGTATTGATTCTTCGTCAAAAGCGTTTCCGATTAATTGAAGCCCTATAGGTAAATTATTACTATCTAACCCAACTGGTACAGATAGGGCTGGAAGCCCAGCTAAATTTACAGGTACTGTAAATACATCATTTAAATACATCTCAATTGGATCATCATTTTTTTCTCCAACCTCAAACGCTGTAGTTGGTGTAGATGGCCCAAAAATAACATCTACTTCAGAAAAGACATTTTTAAAATCTTGTAAAATCATTGCTCTAACTTTCTGAGCCTTTAAATAATAAGCATCATAATATCCAGATGATAAAACATAGGTACCTATCATTATTCTTCTTTTTACTTCAGATCCAAAACCTTCTGCTCTAGTGGCTTCATACATATCAATAATATTATCTGAATCAACACGATGAGTATATTTAACTCCATCATATCTAGCTAGATTTGAAGAAGCTTCTGCAGGGGCAATAATATAGTAACAAGGAAGAGCATATTTTATATTGGGTAAAGATACATCAACTAATTCAGCGCCAGATTCAACAAGCCATTCTTTACCTTTTTCCCAGTAGCTTATTATTTCCTCCGAAACTCCGTCCATATTATATTCTTTAGGAATTCCAACCTTTTTTCCTTTAATACTTTTTTCGATAGATTTTTCAAAATCTGGTAATTTTTTATTCGAGCTAGTAGAATCTTTTTTATCATAACTGCAGATAGAATTTAAAACTAAAGCTGAATCTTCAATATTTTTTGTTATTGGGCCCGCTTGATCTAATGAAGACGCAAAAGCAATAATACCCCATCTAGAACATCTTCCATATGTTGGTTTTAAACCAACAGTTCCTGTAAAAGATGCAGGTTGCCTAATTGAACCTCCTGTATCTGTTCCTAAAGATGCAATGCCTATATTAGCAGCGATTGATGCCGCTGAACCACCTGAAGAACCACCAGGAACAGTTATATTTTTTTTAGAATTCTTCCAAGGATTTTTAGCTGCTCCAAAAAAACTTGTTTCATTTGAAGAACCCATTGCAAATTCATCATTATTCAATTTTCCTAATAAAATAGCCCCATCATCCCACAAATTTTTAGTTACTGTTGACTCATATGGGGGTACAAAATTTTCTAACATCTTACTTGAAGCAGTTGTCCTTATATCTTTTGTACAAAACATATCTTTTATACCAAATGGAATGCCCTCTAAAGATCTAGCTTCGTTTGTATTATAATTTTTCTCAGAACTTAAAGCCGCTTCTCTTGCTAAGTCTGCAGTTTCGGTAATAAAAAGATTTAAACTTCTAGCACCTTCCATTTCATTTATATGAGCATCAATAAGGTCTATTGGGCTAAGTTCTTTTTTCTTAAGAAGCAATAAGGCTTCCTTAATAGATAAGTTGATTAATTCATTCATTAATCGATTACCTTTGGAACAAGAAAAAAACCATCTTCTGACATTGGCGCATTTGAAATAACTTTATCCCTATAGCCACCATCAGATATTATATCTTCCCTTAGGTTAATATCTCCAGCATCATCGACCGAAGAAAAAATAGGGGTAATATCATCGGTATTTATTTCTGATAATTGTTCTACCCAATCTAAGATTTGGCTAAGTTCTAATGATAAACCATTAACTTCATTATCCTCTAGAGAAATTCTTGATAGCTTGGCTATCTTTTCAACTATCTTATTATCAATTGACATTTTTTAGCTCCTCATGAACACTAAATAGCAAAGTCCTTCTTGCATAGCAATTAACAATTTATAATAGAACCATGTTTACTAATGACCCTATAAAATTTAACAAGGAAACAAATAAAGATAAAGCACTGCTATGCTTAGACCCAGGAACTAAAAATATTGGTATTGCTATTTCAGATATTAATAAAAAAGACGCAACCCCTATAGAAGTTATTAAATTTACTAAATATATGAATTTAAAGAATAAAATTAAGGAATTAGCTGATAAAAGAAGCGTTC
>CAZLAN010000079.1:0-5713 GCA_964557485.1 uncultured Rhodobiaceae bacterium
GCAAATGTAGATGAAGCGTATATAGGCGTCATTACTGCTCCAGTAGTAGGATCGCTTTTTTGTCCTGAATGAATGGTTCTTGTATCAAAGCCTTTTTTGCTATTTTTAGTCATAAATTATTGCCTTTTTAGATAAGCTAAAAAATCTATTTTAGTTATAATTCCCATAAAATTATTATTTTCAAGAATAATTACTGAACTATCAAGTTTTAATAATTCAACTAAATCCTCTAAAGAGCTTTTTGCATCTAAAGTCTTGAATTCAGTTTGCATGCAAGATGATACTTTTTGATCAAATGCAGCACTACTCAAACAATTGCTTAGCAAGTCCGTTTCTGTGATCATCCCAATTAAACCAGTATCATCCATAACAGGAAGTTGAGAAATATCTGAATTATTCATTCTATTGAAAGCTGTAGTTAATGTATCCTCAGGTTTAACATAAATAATCTGGTTTTGATCTGCTCTAAAGGCAATAATATCTAGTAAATTACCTTTTGGTTGTTTTTTAATTAAGTCATTATGTATTAACCATTTCTCATTATAGGCCTTCGAGAGATATTTATTTCCAGTGTCACATATTATTGTAACAACTCGTTTAGCTTTTTTTTGTTCTCTACACCATTTTAATGCACCTGCAAATAAAGTTCCTGCTGAAGAACCAGCTAAAATACCTTCCTTTTTTAACAACTGATGAATTGATCCAAAAGCGTCTTGATCTGAAACAGAAATAGCATCATCTATTACATTTAAATCACAATTATCAGGTATAAAGTCCTCTCCTATACCTTCTACAAACCATGAACCCCCTTTATATTTAAATTTGCCCTTTTTAACAGCATCTTTAATTACTGAACCAATCGGATCAGCAACTATTACTTGAGTTTCTGGAGATACTTTTTTTAAATATCTACCGACTCCAGTTATTGTGCCGCCTGTTCCCACTCCAGCAATAAATGCATCTAAACTTTCATCCATTTGTTCAAATATCTCTGGTCCAGTTGTTTCTTCATGCGCCATAATATTAGCTGGGTTACTAAATTGATTTGCATAAAAAGCATTTGGGGTATCTTTTATAATTTTTTCAGCAACATTATGATAATAATCAGGATGATCTTTTCCTACATCTGATCTCGTGAATATTACCTGGGCGCCTAAAGATTTCAGATGAGTTACCTTTTCAAGGCTCATTTTATCTGGAATAACCAATACAACATTATATCCTTTTAAAATACCTACAAATGCTAAGCCTATACCGGTATTGCCTGCAGTAGCCTCTACAATAGTGCCTCCTTGTTTTAATAAGCCAGATTCTTCAGCTTGTTTAATTATATATAAAGCTGTTCTATCTTTAATAGATCCTCCGGGATTTTGCGATTCCATCTTAACAAAAAGGTTGCATAAACCAGTGTCGATATTTTTTATTTCAACTAAAGGAGTATTTCCAATTAATGATAGGAGGGACGAACTTTTTTTAGGTAAATGAGGTAACGACATATTTTACTTTAAAAAAAATTTTAGACAAAATTATGGCGGTCCCTAGAGGATTCGAACCTCTGACACCTGGTTTCGAAGACCAGTGCTCTATCCAGCTGAGCTAAGGGACCATAAATATTTCTGAACTTTTTACACACCATAACATATTTTAACAATTGAATAATTTTATATGCTAATTTGGTTATGAAATTACCACAGGAATTAAAATGATAAGGAAAATATTTATATCTTTATTAATTATTTTATTGGTTGGAAGTTCAATTTATACCTTAAAATTGTTTTTATTTAAGCCCTTTTCATTGAACCACTTTCTTACACGGCAATTAATTTATGATGCATTAGAAAGCCCAGAATACCTAACATATATTGGGATATTGGAAAATTACGGGTTTCGATCACATAATGGTAAATTATCAAATTATTCGCTTGAAAAAGATATCGATGATTTAATAGAAATTAAAAAAGCTTATAAGATTATAGATTCATATAAGGATAAAAATCTCACTTCTGATGAATTGATTAGTAAAAAAATAGCTTTATTCCAATTACGAAATGAGATTGATGAAAGAACTAAATACCCATATCACAATTATCCTTTAAGACAAATGAATGGTCTACATACTCAAATCCTTGAATTTATGACAGATATTCATCCTATAAATGATATTAAAGATGGTGAATATTATTTATCGAGATTAGAGATGATCCCTACAGTATTTTCACAAATTCTTGAAAAAATGAATAAGAGAAGAGAGTTAAAGATTTTTCCACCTACATTTATGGTTCAAAGAGTAATTGATCAGATTAATAATGTTTTATCATTATCCATAAATGAAAATCCTATCATTACTATTTTTGAAGATAAATTATCAGACTTAGAACTTTCGGAAGATCAGATTTCTGATCTTAAGGAACGCGCAATATTTATTTTAAATGAAAAAGTATTACCTAGTTATAAATCTCTGTTAACTCATATGGAAGAAATATTACTACTGGCGAATATAAATGATGGAGTTTGGAGTTTGCCAGATGGTAACAATTATTATGCTTTAAAATTACGAAAGATGACTACTTCAAATTTCACAGCAGAAGAAATACATCAATTAGGTTTATCTGAGGTAAAAAGGATTTCTGGCGAAATTACTAAAATACTAAAAGCTGAAGGATATGAGAATTTTGAAAATATTGGATCAATTCTTATACAACTTAATGAAAGTGATAAATTCTTATTCCCAGATACACAGGAATCTAGGGAAGAAATCATAAATATTTATAATAATATAATTATTGAATCTGCAAAAATAATGAGCACATATTTTCATCGATTACCTAAAGCAGCTGTTATAGTAAAACCCGTACCTTCTTACTCTGAAGAAAGTGCCGCTGGGGGCTATTACAGAGGTCCTTCTTTAGATGGGAAAAGACCGGGGATTTTTTATGCGAACTTATATGATATAAAAGCAACCCCTAAATTTGGAATGAAAACTCTTGCTTTTCATGAAGCAATACCTGGGCACCACTTTCAGATATCTTTAAATTTAGAAAATAAAGAATTAGGCTTTTATCGAAGATTTGGCGTTAACTCTACTGCCTATACTGAGGGTTGGGCATTATATGCTGAACAATTAGCAGTGGAGATAGGTTTATCAGAAGATCCATTTGATAAAATAGGTGTTTTGCAGTCCGAATTATTTCGGGCTGTTCGTCTTGTAGTTGATACTGGCATTCATTATAAAAAATGGACTAGAGAAAAAGCTATTACATACATGTTTGAAACAACTGGGAAAGCCATGAGCTCAGTTGTGGCAGAAATTGAAAGATATATTTCTTGGCCTGGACAAGCATGCAGCTATAAAATTGGAATGATTAAAATTTTAGAATTAAGACAAAAAGCAAAAGAAATATTAGGTGAAAATTTTGACATAAGAGATTTTCACGATTTTGTAATCGGAAATGGCGAAATACCATTAATCATTCTTGAAGATAACTTCAAAAAGTGGATCGTAAATTAAATCTAATTAAAACTAATTCCTTATGATTCTTACGATTCTTCTTCTGCAGCTTCTTATTCGGATTCTTCTTCGGCATCTTCTTCTTCGGATTCTTCTTCGGCAGCTTCTTCTTCGGATTCTTCTTCTGGAGCTTCTTCAGAATTATCTTCTGCATCAGCTTCAGCTGATTCACCATCTGAAGATTGACTACCATCAAGAGATAAACTTCCGGCAGCCATTCGACCTCTATTCTCGACTAACTCATAAGATACCTTATCGCCTTCATTAAGAAATTTAATACCAGAGTCTTTTAAAGCGGTAACATGAACAAATACATCATTGCCGCCATCTTCAGGCTCAATAAAACCAAAGCCTTTTCTGCCATTAAACCATTTAACTATTCCTGTGGGCATAATTCCCCCCTACAATTGTATTAACTATTTCTTTATACCATAATAATATAATACTACAGTAAAAAGTGAAGAAATTTTCAATATTTAGATAAAGAAAAACATGAAATGGCTAATCAAAATAAAAAAGAAATAGTTATAGCAACTCTTTACAAATTTGTAGAAATTGAAGACTTAACTGGTCTTCAAGAAGAAATCCTATCTATATGTTTAAAAAATAAAGTTAAAGGCACAATGCTTCTAGCTTCCGAAGGTATAAATGGTACAATTTCAGCTAAAAAAAATGAAATTGAAAATGTTTTAAAATATTTAAAAAATGATAAAAGATTTAGCAAATTGGATGTTAAATTTTCTTTATCTAATGAACAACCATTTAATAGGATGAAAGTTCGCTTAAAAAAAGAAATTGTTACCATAGGGGATCCAGAGATAAATCCTACGAAAATTGGCGGTGATTATATTGAACCAGAAGATTGGAATGAATTAATAAAAGATCCTAATGTTGTAGTTATTGACACAAGAAATAAATATGAAACAGAAATAGGAAAATTTAAGAATGCTCTAGACCCCAAAACTAATTCTTTTAGAGAATTCCCTAATTGGGTAGATAATTTTAAAAAAGAAACAGAAGATCTAAATAAAAAAATTGCTATGTATTGTACTGGAGGTATTCGATGTGAAAAATCTACATCATTATTGAAGAAAGAAGGTTTCAAGAATGTTTATCATCTTAAAGGTGGAATTTTAAAATATCTTGAAACGGTGCCAAAAAAAGAAAGCTTATGGGATGGAGAGTGTTTTGTTTTTGATGACAGAGTTGCGCTTGATCATGATCTCGATGTGGGATCCTATCAGATGTGCTACGCATGTAGAATGCCTCTAACAGAAGAAGATTTAACTAAAGAACAATATGAAGAAGGGATAAGCTGTCATCACTGTTATAAAAAAACTTCAAAGACTAGAAAAGAGAGATTTTCATCTAGACAAAAACAGATTGAGTTAGCAAAATCAAGAGGAGTTGAACATTTTGGACCACAGCATAAAAAATAATCTCCCTATTTTATACTCCTTTAGACGATGCCCATATGCCATGAGAGCAAGAATGGCAATACATATTAGCCAACAAAAATGTGAAATCAGAGAGGTCTTATTAAAAGATAAACCTCCATCAATGATGGAGTACTCTGCAAAAGGAACAGTGCCCGTTTTAGTTTTACAATCTGGAAAGGTAATTGATGAAAGTCTTGATGTCATTGATTGGGCATTAAATCTAAATGATCCTTACAACTGGAAAAGATCAAAAGACTTAGGGAAAACTAAAGAATTGATTAAAATTAATGATGGAGATTTCAAATTTCATTTGGATCGATACAAATATTCCAAAAGATATGAAAATGAAGATCCTAATTTTCATAGAGAGAAATGTTTAACTTTCATAAAAATGATCAATGAAGAGTTAAAAGATTCAAAATATATTTATGATAATGAAATTTCATATATTGATATTTCCCTTCTTCCTTTCATAAGGCAATTTAGAATAGCCGATAACGATTGGTTCGATGAATTGCCATACGAAAATGTTAAATCATGGTTATCAAACTTTATAGATTCTAAACTTTTAAAATCTGTAATGCCGAAGTATGATTTATGGAAAAAGGGAGACGAAATAACAATTTTCTGATTTTAGTTATTTCGTCTTTCGAGCTTAAGTAGGAGACATAAATGCCGACAATAATAGATGGAGAAGTCCAGCTCGAATATCCTCATATTCTTTTCGGCGACCTTGCTCTTTGGTGGAGAACGACAACAAGAGAAC
>CAZLAN010000080.1:0-5579 GCA_964557485.1 uncultured Rhodobiaceae bacterium
TAAGATCTACAATAAACTGACTTAGACCTCCATGCCTGTCTTCTTCTTTAGATGTTCTAAATAACGCTATCATATACTGACAACGTTGAGCTCCAGATGTCCATAACTTTGTTCCATTTACAATATACTTATCACCCTTTTTTTCAGCCTTAGTACGTAAAGCGGCAAGATCAGATCCTGAATCAGGCTCAGACATTCCTATACAAAAATATGTCTCTCCCTTTAAAATTCCAGGTAAAATTTTCTCTTGCTGCTCTGGAGTTCCATATCTGATAATTAGTGGGCCCGATTGACGATCAGCAATCCAATGCGCACCAACAGGTGCACCAGATGTAAGCATTTCTTCTAACATAACATAACGCTCCATAGCTGATCGGCCTGCACCACCAAATTCAGTTGGCCAGCTTAATCCTATCCAACCTCTTTCTCCAACTTTTCTACTAAATCCTTCATCTGCACCATACCAAGTTTCTGCACGAGTTTCTTTTGGCACATCAGCTAAAGCAGTTGATAAAAATTCTCTTACTTCTATTCTTAGAACTTCCGCTTCTTCTGGAAATTCAGTTAAACGAAAGTTAAAAGGTATAGGCATTTAAATACTCCTTATTTTTTTGACTGCTTATCATTAGTCTTATAGAAATAAAATAATAACTGAACAATAACAAAAGGGAAAGAAATGAGCAAAGTTGAAATAAACAGAAAAATTGCCGAAAAATATTATACCTCAATAAATAGTGGTGATTTTGATTCCGTATTAGATCTTATGAGTGAAGATGTAATATTTCATGTCATTGGTACTGGGCCGTTTTCTGGAAGATGGGAAGGTAGAGATAGAGTATATGGAATATTAGTTCCATCAGTAATGATGTCCTTTAAACCAGAAACTGTTGTTTTCGCTGAAAAATGGAAAATAATGTGTGCTGATGAAGGAAGTGTGGTCGGCTTAATGACAGGAAAAGCAGAAACTCTTAAGAATAAGATATTCGAAGCAACTTATTGTCAAATATTTAAGATTAACAATTCAATTATTACCGAAGTCTATGAATTCTTGGATACAGAACTAAACGGAAAAACTCATGATCCTAAAAATCTTCCTGAACCTGCTGATGATTATGGAATGATGAAATTTTAGATAAATTATTTTTCTAAAGGTAGATTTGCTTCTGCCCAATCTTTTAAACCACCAATATTAAAAACAGATTCAAAACCCATATCTTTTAAAGATTTACCTGCAAGGGCAGCTCTCCCTCCCGATGCGCAATAAAGAATAATTTTATTTTCCGGAACAAATCCCTCTAAGCCGTTTGGGTTAGTTAATTTTGTTTGAAATTCTAACAGTCCTCTCGGTATATGATGTGCACCTTTAACTTTACCAGAAACTTTTAACTCTTCAGCTTCTCTTATATCTATTATCAAAGCTCCTTCATCCTGAAGAGATTTTGCTTCTTCAGGGCTTATCTTAGGGACAACTTTATTTGCTTCTTCTAAAATTTCAGGAAAAGTTTTCATTTATAAATCTTAATATAAAGTATATCTAATTGGCAATGATTTTAAACCAGAAACAAAATTAGCCTTAACCCATTCAGGATTGCCATTTAATTTAATATTTTTAATTTTACTAAATAATTCTTCATAAAAAATTTCCATTTCCATTTTTGCTAGATGTTTACCTATACAAAGGTGTGCCCCATGCCCAAAAGCCAAATGTTTATTTGGATTTCTGTCTACCTTAAAATCGAATGGATTATCAAATACTTCTTCATCCCTATTACCTGATGGGTAACATAAAAGAATTGAATCATCTTTTTTTATTTCATGCCCTTTAAAGTTACAATCCTCTGTTGCTGTTCTGAAAAAGTTCTTAACTGGCGTAACCCATCTTATAGTTTCTTCTACAGCACTTGTCATAAGAGAATGATCATCTCTTAACTTTCTAAATTCTTCCGAATTCTCAATTAATGCTAAGATCCCTCCAGCCGTTGAAGAAGATGTTGTATCATGACCTGCACTTGCAATTATTATATAATATGACATTGCCTCAAGATGGCCTATAGGCTCGCCATTTATCTTGCCATTAGCAATAACACTAGCAACATCATCTTTAGGATTTTTTCTTCTCTCTTCTGTCAAAGCGTTAAAATATTCAAAAAAATCAGTAATAGTGTTTGTTTGGTTTGTTTGTTGCTCAGTAGTTGTATCTCTAATCATTTCTTCATCCTTACCACCAAATAATTCTTGGGTAAGTCTTAACATCTTTCCCTCATCTTCTTTAGGAACCCCTAATATCGACATAATTACTCTAAGAGGATAATAAATAGCGATATCTTTTACAAAATCACACTCGTTTCCATGAGTAGCCATTTTTTCTACATACTCTTTAGCTATTTCCCTAATATTTAATTTTAAAGACTTTAAATTAGGTGTAGCAAACCATTTTTGAGTTAAAGCCCTAAAAGCTCTGTGATCAGGGTTATCCATGTGAACTAAAGTCCTTAAAAGTATATGACTGCCACCTGTAAATTCTTTAACAGCTTCTTCAGTAGGAATATCCATCAAAGTAGTTCTAGGATCATTTATGAAGAAATCATTTTTCTTCTCAATTTCTATAATGTCTGAATGTTTTGTTACTGCCCAAAAAGGCCTATAATCTTCAGGCTCAACCCAAGTGACAGGATCTTCTTTCCTCATAAAAGTAAAAATTTCATGGAGCTTACTTTCATCAGCATATGTTTCTGGATATGCTATTTTTTTGAATTCGTCTTTATTCATTTATGCTTTACTGACCGTTATCTGATTCAATAATATTAACAAATCTTGGTTTTCCAGAACCACTTTTACTAAAAACTTCCCCAGTCCATAACTGAAGCTTTTTCATAGCTTCTTGCATAGATGATGCATCAATAACATTTTGCACTGCCTCGCCTTTTGAGTTTATCCAATCGATAGTATATTTGTATGTCCTAATTAAAGGATTCATCATAATCACCTCTAATAATAAATTATGTAGTTGACTAATGTTAAGATAACAACAAATTATGCCAAAATTATGCCGAGTTTATCAAATTAGAAGATAAGAATTAAATTTTATGTAGAACTTAGACTGAATTGTTTTCTAAGAAAATTTGGGATCTTACTTACAACATCGACTATATCAGCGCCAACAACCATTAAGCATGGAACCAAGATGAGCGTAACTGGCGCACAAAGAACTACGCCGCACGATAATGAAATCACAGCAGGTTTAAGAAAATTAGCTTGAACTGAAGGTTCTAGCATTATAGGCATTAAACCAACAAAAGTTGTTATTGAGGTAATAATAATTGGTCTGAATCTAACAACACCAGCTTCAACCACTGCTTCTAACAGATGCTTTCCACTTTTCCGTACCCTATTAATATAATCAACCAAGACTAAATTATCATTTATTACAACTCCGCAAGCAGCGCCAATCCCCCAATACGAAATCATTGAAAGCCCTTTTCCAAATATGATATGCCCAATAATTGCCCCACAAAAACCAAAGGGTAACGCTGATAAAATTATAAGTGGTAAAAAATACGACCTAAAGGATATTGATAGCAATGCAAACATAGCTAGAAAAGCTACCATGGACAGAAAAACAATTTCTGCAAAAAATTCATCTTCACCCTGTCTTTCTCCTGAAAGTTGCCAAGATACATCTGTATATTTTTTATCCCAAATAGGTACAAAATTTTCTTTAAAGTCGGCTAAGACTTTAGACTGCTGACCAGCCAAAGACCAAGCGCTGATCGTGGCGCTTTTTTTACCATCAATTCTTTCAATTTTTGTTATACCAGGAGATTGCGTAACGCTAGCTACTGACATAAAAGGAACCTCTCTTCCATCTCGAGTCCTGATTCTAAATTTTGTAAGACTATCAATTGATCTTCTTAATTTTTTTGGGTAGTGGACCATAACTCTTACATCATCCCCATCACGAGGTAAACGCTGTACTTCTTCACCATAATACGCTTGCCTCAATTGACGAGAAATTTCACCCAAAGTTAATCCTATCTTTTCAGCATTAGGCTTCAAAGAAATCTGCAGTTCTGTAGCAGCACTATTTAAACTTGTACTTACATTATAAACTGCATCGTAAGATCTTAATTTATCCATAAATTCTTCACTGGAAGAAATTAAATTTTCAGAATTAGAAGAGGTTATATTAAATTCCAAATCAGCAGAAGATTGATTTCTTCCAATTTGTGTACCTATAGTAAAACTTTCTGCATCAGGAATATCGCCAATATATTCTCTGAAAACATCTGCAATTTCTTTGGTTGATGACTCTCTTATAGCGGGATCGTGAAGAGTGATATAACCAAGTATAGTATTTTCTTCCAAAGTAATAATCATGCCTTTTACAGTATTATCTACGCCTTCATAATATTGGATTGTTTGATAACCAGCCTCTTCAATTTTTTTTCCTATCTCTTCAGTTCTTGAAAATGGTGAACCGGAAGGTAAACTAATTTGTAACTGCATCTCATCATCTTCAACATCTGGAAAGAAGCTTCTAGATATCCAATTTGATGAAGATATTGAAAAAACAATTATCAAAATTGCAAAAAAACAGGCTAGAGCAGTATATCGTCTTCTCAGCGCTGATAATAACACTGGCATGTATTTTGTCTTACCAAAATTAACAATGCCATCTGCGAATTTCTTTTGAATTTTTGAAAATCTCGTTTTAGCTTCATAAGGCTTAAGGTTTGCAAGATGAGACGGTAAAATAAAAAATGCCTCTATGAGAGAAAATGCTAAAGCAAACAAAACTATAAAAGAAATATTCCTTACAAATTGTACCTGCCAACCGGATAAAAATAACCAAGGTAAAAAAGCTATCATAGTAGTAATAACTGCAAAAAAGACAGGTTTTGAAACCAAATAGGCGCCAGTAATCGCTGCATCAGTGCCAATTCTACCTCTTTCATGTTCGAGATGTATATTCTCACCAACTATTACAGCATCATCGACAACTATTCCAATTACTAAAAGAAAAGCAAATAAAGATATAATGTTAAGAGAAATATCCATTCCTGGAAGAAATATTAACGCTCCTGTAAAAGCTGTGCCTATTCCCACTGAACACCAAATAGCAACTTTTGGCCTCAAAAAAAGCATTAAAATGATAAATACAAGAATTAATCCTCCGTAAGCTGCTCTTAAAATTAAACTCATCCTATCACGATATAAATTTGATTGATCTGCCCAAAGCGCTGCTGAAACTCCTTCAGGAAGATCGTCTTGAATCTTATCGATCCAATTTTTTGTCGATTCAGCAGTTTTTACAACATTCATATTGTCAGAAGACATGACCATTAGGCCTTTAGTTTTAGTGGTTTTTCCTGTTCCAACATTAATAAAAAAATCTCTCGAATCCTTATCATCAAAACCATCAATAACGGTTGCTACATCTACAATTTTTATTTTTCCTCCATCTGGAGTCTGAAGTATAACTATCTCATTAAAATCTTCTAAGGTGTTACCAAGATTTCTAGTACTTAACTGTAAAGTTCCATTGTCAGATTTAATATTTCCTGAAGATAAATTAATGG
>CAZLAN010000081.1:0-5419 GCA_964557485.1 uncultured Rhodobiaceae bacterium
GATTGAGGACGCCAAATTGCACCAACATTAAAGTTATCAGACTCTTCTGGTGATAAATTTGGGTTACCATCTTGTGCAATACGAATAAATGTTGTTCCACCTTTTGGCGCACCATCAGCAGTAAAATCTTGAATACCTTGCAAGCCAACTCCACTTGAATAAAGTTGAGCTAATGACGCTTCCCTAAAGGAGGTGCTTGCCGAAGCTCTTAAAATCAAGTTCTCTGAGACTTCATAACGTAATGATATTTTTGGATCAAAGGTACTATCATCTTCTAATTCTTCATATCTTATTGCCCCATTGATCTGTAAAGAATCAGATAATGGAACAGCTACTTCTGCAAAAAGAGCTGTTGCATCTCTACTTGCGCTCGACTCAAGACCGCCGCCTAAGAAAAGAAGATCAGCTGGCTTAGTAAGATTTCCTTGAGCGTCAAATTCAACAATTGAGGCTTTGTCCCTTTTTAAATCAAAAGCTTCTTCTCTGTATTGAAGCCCAAAAGCGATATCAATATTAGAACCTACTTCACCAGAAAAAACCAAATCAATAACATCAAGCTCATTATCAGACCATGTTTCTTGTGCAGTTGATATCCATTGCCTAAGTGAATCTGAATTTGCTGATGGATCAAAAAGATTCCAACTTTCTGCACCACTAGTTCCGCCTTGTCCCTTTATAGCAGCACTAAATCTTGTTGTGCTCGTATCAGGTTGGCTGAAATAATGTTCTGTTTCACTATGTGTATAACGCAAATCCCAATCAAATCCACCTAAATTACCAGTTAAACCGATAGAAAACCTTAAATTATCAATATCTCTTGGTGCATTTGGTGATGGGAATGCTGACCCTAAAGGTCTACCTAACCATAAAAGCGGTACACCAAATGGATTTCCTGCCTGTCCAGGCAATATAGCTTTAGAAGGACTTAAATAGGAAAGAGCAGGATAAGAAGGAGACTGAGGATTATCATTAACTTTTATACTTGAAAATAAAACATCCGCATTGAATTCCATTCCATTTGATAAACTACTTTTAATTGAACCATAAATATTCTGGTGCTCTTCATCATTTACTATATTAAATCTTGGTCCATATAAAAAACCACATCTAGAACCGCTTGCTTGGGGAATTAAAAATCCTTTATTTTCTACACAATTTGCATCAGGTACATTAGTGAAGGGTGTATAGTTTCCTGCATAAGGTCCTTCTGCGACCGTTGAGGGGCCGAATAATAAAAAACTGTTTCCTAAGCCGCTTATGCCTAACTGAGTTGATTCTGGCCTTAAAGCACTAGACATAGGAGATCTTTCAAGCATGTCAGCAGCTATAACAATATTTGTATTGTTAAACTCTGTGCCAAAGATTACGCTAAATCGATCGTCTTCTTGGCTACCAAGATCTGAGAATTGATGATTATAACTAACCTCGAGACCAGTAAAATCTCTTCTAAAAATATAATTAACAACACCTGCAACTGCATCAGAACCATAAACTGAGGCAGCACCTTCTTTCAGAACCTCAACTCTTTCAATAGCAATTAGAGGAATAATTGATGTATTTACAAAAACACTTCCATCATTAGCAGTAGCTCCTGCAACAGTCTGCCTTCTGCCGTCCAATAAAACTAATGTTGAAGATAAACCTAATCCTCTTAAATTAATATTAGATGTTCCTTGTGTAGCTCCAGAAGTAAATGAATCTGGTACATTTTCAGAACCACTATTTGAAGCAAGATTCCTAGTTAAATCTGCAACAGTATTTACTCCAAAATTCTCAATTGATTCTCTATCAATAACATCTACGGGTGAAGCTCCATCAGTTGGGCTCGTTTTTAAATAAGACCCTGTTACAACTATTTCTTCTATATCTTGATCTTCCGCAGGCCCATTCTCTTGAGCAAAAATAGGATTAAAAAATATTAAAAATGAAAATATAAAAATTACAAATCTTAGAATTAACATCTATAAAATCTCCTTAAAAATTATTTTAGAATTGGTGATGGCTACTCTACATCACCTAGGTTTAGAGTCAAAGCATGTAAACCATTTTTAAACTCTTTTTTTAGAATATCGTTAACTATTCTATGTTTTTCAAGTCTAGATTTTCCTTTAAATTTTTCCGAAATAATTTTGACTTTAAAATGTGTTCCTCCTTTCTTTGCAGAAGGATTATGATTCGCATGCAAATGAGACTGATCTTCTACTTCTAAAATGGACGGATTTAGTTCTTTTTTTATTTTTAAAATAATATTTTCTTTTACATTATTCATTTAAAGCAATGTGGTTTTTCTTAAAAATTTAAGTTATTCTATAATAGTAATTCACTTTTGGAAAATTTAATGAAGCTTAATTCTAAATATTTTGATGAAATAAGGTCTAAAAAGACAAAAAAGGCTAAAGTTAGAAACTGCGAAAGTATAGGCTGTAGTGAATCAGGTGATTATGTTGCTAAAAATAAAAATGGTAAAACAAATTACTATTGCATTGAACATATAAAACTATTTAACAAAAGTTATAACTTTTTTTCAGATATGTCAGAAGATGAAATAATTGATTTTCAAACCTCATCAATGACTGGGCATAGGCCAACCTGGAAAATGAGCTCTAATAATAATACTGAACAAAAAAAATATTCTGATTTTGGCGCTAAGACTAAATTTAACGATCCTTTTGGTTTTTTTGAACAGGAAAAGAATAAATCTCAAAATTCCAATAAAAAATCCTCTAATTCAACTAATGACGCCATTAAGCAACTTGGTTTAAGTGGAAAACCCTCAAAAAGTGAAATTCAATCAAAATTTAAAGAATTAGTTAAAAGTCTTCATCCGGACATTAATGGAGAAAATGTAAATAATGAGGAAAAACTTAAGCTTGTTATAAATGCATATAATAAATTAAAATCTTCAGGTTTATGTTAACTTTTTTTTTAATTCTGCTAAAACACATAATAAATTAGATAAAAGGAAAATTTATGAGTACTGATACAACCACTACATTGGATATAGGTGAGCCTGATACAGAAATTTCTGTTAAAAAAATTTTTGGCATAGATACCAACATGACTATTCCTGCTTTTAAGAAAAAGAATAATTATGTTCCAGATATTGATGATGATTATTTGTTTAATACAGAGACCACTCTTTCAATATTAGCCGGTTTTAAGCATGACCGAAGAGTTATGATTCAAGGTTATCACGGAACAGGAAAGTCCACTCATATAGAGCAAGTAGCAGCTAAGTTAAACTGGCCTTGTATAAGAATAAATTTAGATAGTCATATAAGTAGAATAGATCTTGTAGGAAAAGATATGATTGTCTTAAAAGATGGAAAACAAATAACTGAATTTCGAGAAGGTCTTCTTCCTTGGGCAATTCAAAACCCAGTTGCTTTAGTTTTTGATGAATATGATGCAGGTAGGCCTGATGTAATGTTTGTTATCCAAAGAATATTAGAAATATCTGGAAGGCTAACTTTATTAGATCAAAATAGAATAATTAAACCGCATCCATCTTTTCGACTTTTTTCAACTACTAATACTGTAGGTCTTGGAGATACATCAGGCTTGTATCATGGTACCCAACAAATTAACCAGGGCCAAATGGATAGATGGTCAATAGTTAGTGCTCTAAATTATCTTCCACATGAAGATGAACTTAATATCGTGGCTGCAAAAGCAAAATCCTTTGATAATAAAAACGGAAGAGAAATTATTTCTAAAATGATTAGAGTTGCAGATCTAACAAGAAATAGTTTTGTTAATGGTGATATTTCAACAGTTATGAGTCCGAGAACCGTTCTGACATGGGCTCAAAATTCTGAAATTTTTAATGACTTAGGTTTGAGTTTTAAGCTTACATTCTTAAATAAATGCGATGAACTAGAAAGACATACTATCGCTGAATTTTATCAAAGATGTTTTGGGGAAGAGTTATCTGGTTTCGAATCATCATCTAAAGTAGTAGAGAATGCCGCCAAATAAGCAATATGATATCGATGAATTTAAAAGAGCTCTCACTATGGCTATGCGCTCGATTTCAAAAGAGGATGAATTAACTGTAAGTTTTGGTGCTGAAACTGGAACTGTGAATGGCCTTAAAGCAAGATTACCATTGCCTAATAAAAGCATGACAAAAAAACAGTTAAATTCATTAAGAGGAGAAGCTGACTCTATTGCATTATTTATTGCACATCATAAAGGCGAAATTGCACAAAAATATCTTCCTCAAGGACAAAAAGCAAAAAATATTTTCAATTCTCTTGAAAAAATAAGATGTGAAGCTATAGGCGCAAAACAAATGTCTGGAATTGCAAAAAATTTAAGCCAAATGGAAAAAGCAAGACTGAAAAGAAAAGAGTTAGGTTATTTAAAAAAAGATGAGGATAATAATTTTTTTGAAGCACTTAATTTTATAGTTAGAGAAAAGTTAACTGGTCAAAAGCTTGTAGAAACTAAAGATACAATTAATGAATGGAAGAAATGGATTGAAGATCGTGCAAAAGATACAATTGATGATCTGCCTAATCAAATTACCGATCAAACAGCATTTGCTAAAATCTTAAGAAAACTTATCGGCGAACTAGAATTGGGCGATGAACTTGGCGATGAACCTGATGATGAAAATGAAGAATCAGAGGACGAATCAGACTTTTCTTCAAGTGAAGATGATGAACAAAATCAAGATACCGATAGTGGTGAACAAGATCCAGATGCTACTGATATGGACCTAAGTGATGAAGAAGATATCTTGCAAAGTGACATGATTGAAATTGGTGATGAAGAAGATATTGATAATGAAGAATTAACAAAGGCTGTAAGAAATCAAGGACAAGAAGATATTAGAAAAAGAGAAATTCCTTATAAAGTTTTTACAAATAAATTTGATGAGGAAATTAAAGCTTTAGATCTTTGTGAGTTGGATGAATTAGATAGATTAAGAGAATATTTAGACCAACAATTACAACATTTACAAGGTGCAGTTACTAGATTGGCTAATAAACTTCAAAGGAAACTTCTTGCTCAGCAAAATAGATCATGGGAGTTTGATTTAGAAGAAGGTCTTTTAGATGTATCAAAACTTACAAGAGTTATTATTGATCCAACAACACCTTTATCTTTTAAAATGGAAAAAGATATTGAATTTAAAGATACTATCGTTTCACTTTTAATAGATAATTCTGGCTCTATGAGAGGAAGGCCTATAACAATAGCAGCTATGTGTGGCGATATCCTTGCTAGAACACTTGAAAGATGTGGCGTTAAAACAGAAATTCTAGGATTTACAACAAAGGCATGGAAAGGCGGTAAGTCGAGAGAATTATGGTTAGAGCAAGGAAAATTTCCTGCTCCAGGTAGATTAAATGATTTAAGACATATTATATATAAGACTGCTGATGAGCCTTGGAGAAGATCAAAAAGAAAT
>CAZLAN010000082.1:0-5344 GCA_964557485.1 uncultured Rhodobiaceae bacterium
TCCAATTATATCAGCAAAGATAATTAATAATGGTAGCATAATTATACCTGAGATAATTCTTGGAACGACCAAATAAGAAATAGGTTCAGCAGAGAGAGTTTTTAATGCATCAATTTGTTCGGTAACTTTCATTGTGCCAATTTCAGCAGCAATAGCTGCTGATACTCTTCCTGCAACTACTATTCCTCCTAATACAGGACCTAACTCTCTTGTTATACCAAGTGCGACAATAGATGAAACAATAGTTTCTGAATTAAATTGGCTACCTCCATAATATATTTGTAATGCTAATGCACCACCTGTAAAAAATGAAGTTAAAGCCACTACCGGTAAAGAAAAATAACCAACAAAGATAGATTGCTTTAATATGTTTTTAAAATACCATCTTCCTAACAAGGCTTTAATTATACTTATAAAGAAAATAAAGAATTTTCCAGTTTCATTGAGAAAAAATATTACAACATTGCCTATACTTCCAACCATATTTAACATTTATTCATATCTTTCTGGAAGATAATTCTCTTTTGCGAGATCAGAAAATTTTGTCAGTTTGCTTTCGAATTGTAATTGAACATTTGATGTAGGTCCATGCCGATGTTTTCTTATTAAAATTTCAGCTTTTCCTGATACTTCTTCCATTCTAGACATCCAACTAGCATGCTGTTCTGTTCCTGGAGGCGGTTGATTATTTTCTAAATAATACTCATCTCTATAAACAAACATAACTATATCTGCATCTTGTTCAATAGCACCAGATTCTCTGAGATCAGATAATAAAGGTCTCTTATCATCCCTTGACTCTACTTGTCTTGATAATTGAGAAAGAGCAATTATTGGTATATTAAGATCTTTAGCTAAAGATTTTAGTCCTTGAGTAATTTCTGCTAACTCTTGCACTCGACTATCTCTATATTTACCAGACGAGGTTGCGGCAAGTTGGATATAATCAACAATTATTAATCCCAAATCTTGATTTTTAGTTTTTAATGTTCTTGCAAGACGTCGAGCTCTTGTTGACAAGACCCCAATAGGTATTGAACCACTTTGATCGATATAAAAGGGGACACTTTTTAAATCCTGAATGACCCTAGCATATTGCATAAATTGATCTTCTTTTATGTTTCCTTTTCGTAGGTCACTTGATACAATTCCTGATTGTTCTGCCGCTATTCTGGTGGTTAACTGTTCAGCAGACATCTCTAGGGAAAAAAAGCCAACAACAGCTCCATCTGTAATAATGTCACCATTTTTATCAGTCTTTATTTCATCTTCTTGGAGTGTATCTGCATACTTTTTTGCTATATTAAAACCTATATTTGTTGCTAACGCTGTTTTCCCCATAGCAGGTCTTCCGGCCAATATAACTAAATCTGATTTTTGTAATCCTCCGAGAGCTTTATCGAGATCATTAAAGCCAGTCGATAAGCCTGCTAAACCGCCAGATGATCTGTATGCAGATTCTATAGTGTTTAAAGAATTTTTTAATGATTCTTCAAATTGTATAAATCCTTTTTCAGAGTCACCAGATGTTTCTATTTGAAATAATTGATTTTCTGTTTCTTCAATTATATCATTAGCCCTAATGTCTTCATTACTTAGATCATAAGATGAGAATTGAAGGAATTCAGCAGTACTTATCAATTTTCTCCTTAATGCTAGATCGTGAATTATAGAAGAATATTCTTCAATAGCAGGTTCTGGTGCTGCGTTTATAACTAATTTTTCAAAATATTCATCCCAATTAATTTCTTCATCGTTTTCAAAATATGTTTTTAAAAAAACAAGGTTAGCAGTTTTTCCTGTTGATAAAGATTTATTAATTCTTTCATAAATTTCACCATGTTGTTTAATATAAAAATGTTCCTGCTTGAGCCTTGCATTATTGCATTTTTCTATTAAATCGTTATTTCTTATTAATGCACCTAAAAGTTGCTGTTCGGCTTCAATATTGTGAGGAAGATCAATAGATTTATTATCAGATTCTTTTTTTTGATTAATAAGGTAAGGGGTAGAGTTACTCATGATTTTTAACTTAACAGTTATCAAGTATAACCCAAGAAAAAAATCTGTGGATTAATGTGAATATCGGGGTTAAATGTCTTAAGATACTAAAAAATATAACTATATTTTTTTATTTAATTTTCTTTTTCTATAGTTACTTCTTCAATAATATTTAACTCAGAAGATTCATCTTCATTCTTTTTAGAATCTTCATTTTCAACTTCAGCAGTACTGATATCCTCTGGAACTGCACCTTCTTCAAATACCTCTTCTAATTCAATAGTTTCTTCAATTGATAATTCTTTTTCATCACTAATATCAATTGCATCTCCTTTTAGTAATGATTTTGCCTCTGCATCTGTTCTTGATATAACTAGAGATACAGTGGCCTGAACCTCTGGGTGTAATTTTATATTGGTATTATGGATGCCTAACTCTTTAATTGGTTTATCAAGTTTAATTTGACTTTTTTCAACAATGAAACCTTTCTCATCTAAAGATTTTTTTATATCATTTGTGCTTACTGAGCCATATAATTGGCCAGTTTCTCCTGCCTGCCTTAGAATTATTAAATTAAGGTTGTCTAACTTTTTAAGTATATTTTCTGCTTCTTTTTTTTGTTCCAGGTTCTTTGCTTCTAAAACAATCCTTTCTTTTTCAAAATAGGCTAGATTATTTTCTGAAGCACGAAGAGCTTTTTTTTGTGGTAATAAAAAATTTCTTGCAAAGCCATCTTTAACTTTAACTACATCACCCATTTGTCCAAGTTTTTCAATTCTTTCTAATAGAATAACTTCCATATCTAATCCATTTTATATGGTAGTAAGGCCATAAATCTTGCTCTTTTTACGGCTTGAGATAACTCTCTTTGCTTTTTTGCGGAAACGGAAGTTACCCTACTAGGGATAATCTTTCCTCTTTCAGATAAATATTTTTTTAGTAATTTTATATCTTTAAAATCAATTTTTGGTGCATTCTCACCTGATAAAGGGCATGAACTTTTTCTTTTTAAGAATGAACCTCTTACAGGTATTTGAGTTATATTTGGTAGAAAATTTTTCATTACTATTTCCTTTAGTAAACATCCTTCTTCTCAGAGGATTTTAACATAACTGAAGGCTCTTCCGATGCTTCTTCTGTCTTTACGGTTATGAATCTTAGAATATTATCATTAAGTTTTTGAATTCTTTCTATTTCTTTAATTGTACTACTTTTGCTGTCTATTCTTAGAAGAGAATAATGACCTTTTTCACTCTTATTGATTTTATAAGCTAAATTACGAAGTCCCCAGTATTCAGAATAAAAAGTATTACCACCTTCATTAGAAATAATATTTTTAAGTTCTTCAACAATATTTTCTACCTGTTGTGGAGCAACTTCTGGTCTGGCAATAAATACATGTTCGTAATAAGACATATTTTCTCTTTTTAAATTTTCTTAATTTCAAAAATTAAAATTAAAGCATTCCTTTACTGTATTAAAGATAAATTTGCAAGTAAGTAATACTCTTCTATGCTATTCTTTCATGAGCCAATAGGAGTTAAGAATATGTTAGCTTTAGTTTTCCCTGGACAAGGAAGTCAGTTTGTAGGAATGGGAAAAGATATATTTGATAGCTATCCAGAGGTTAAGATTTTTTTTGATGAAGTAGATGACGCCCTAAATCAAAAATTAACTAATATGATTTTTAATGGACCTGAAGAAGAACTTATTCTTACAGAAAATGCTCAACCAGCAATAATGGTTTTAGGAATTGCAATAATAAAAATTTTGAATAAAAGAGGTTTCGAAGTTAACAACTTATTTAATTTTTCAGCTGGTCACTCTCTTGGTGAATATACATCCTTAGCCGCTCTTGATAGTCTTTCATTATCTAATACTGCAAAACTTTTAAAAATTAGAGGAAAATCAATGCAAAGTTCATTTCCTAAAGATAAAGGATCTATGGCAGCAATTTTAGGCTTAAAAATAGAAGAAGTGGAAGAGGTTTTATTAGAAAGAAAAAATGAATCAATTTGCCAAGTTGCTAATGATAATGCTCCTGGGCAAGTAGTAATATCGGGTGAAATTCATTGTGTTGAAAAATTTATAGAATTACTGAAAACAAAAGGAGCAAAAAAGGCAATTAAATTACCAGTAAGCGCCCCTTTTCATTGCAGCCTAATGAAAAAAGCAAAAGAGGTAATGAGCGAGGAAATAAATAATTCTTTTTTTAATGAGCCTATAGTTCCAATTATACAAAATGTTTCTGTAGAACCAACAAAAGATATCGAAGTTATAAAAGAGAATCTAATTGATCAAGTTACCGGAACTGTCAGGTGGAGAGAAACAATGTTAAAGTTAGTTGAATTAAATGTTTCTTGTATTGTTGAGGTTGGGGCTGGTACAGTTTTAACTAATTTGGCCAAAAGAAATTCTCCAGACTTAAAAAGGGTAACTCTCAATTGTAAAGAAAGTATAGAAAATTTTATGAAGGAATATGAATAGTGTTTGATTTAAATGGAAAAAAAGCTCTAATAACTGGTGCTAGTGGCGGTATAGGTAAGGAAATAGCTAAAGCTCTTTCTGATTTTGGTGCTGAAATTTGTATATCTGGAAGGAATGAAGAAGAATTAGCTTTTTTAAAAGATTCATTAGATTGCAAATGTCATGTTATTACATGTGATTTAGCAAAAGAAGATGATGTAATTAATTTAGTTAAAGGTGCAGAAGATCGCATGGAAACGATTGATATTTTAATAAATAATGCTGGGATAACTAAAGATAATATATTTTTAAGAATGTCTGATGAAGAATGGGACCAGGTTCTTAAAACTAATCTTTATTCGACATTTAAAATTTTAAAATTAGTTTCAAAGGGGATGGTTAAAAGAAGATATGGTAGGATAGTGAATATATAATCAGTAGTTGGGGTAACAGGAGGCGCAGGTCAAGCAAATTATGCTTCTTCTAAGGCTGGAATAATTGCACTAACTAAATCATTATCTCAAGAATTTGCTACTCGTAATATTACTTTAAATTGTATTGCTCCAGGTTTTATAGAGACAAATATGACATCGGGTCTAGATGAGAAAAGAAAAGAAGCCATATTAAACTCAATACCAGCTAATAGATTTGGATTACCTGAAGATTTATCAAGTGCTATTATTTTCTTAATTAGCGAAGAATCAAGCTATATAACTGGCCAAACAATCCATATAAATGGCGGTTTATATATGAATTAAATGAGTTAGTTGAATATCTTTAAATGATATGCTAAAGCGCATATGTTTTATTGATAATATTCCGTTAACAAAAATAAGAGGGTAAAATGAGTGATACATTAGAAAAAGTTCAGGCAATA
>CAZLAN010000083.1:0-5313 GCA_964557485.1 uncultured Rhodobiaceae bacterium
TGGTCGCTGATTAAGCCCATAGTTTTTAAAGTATTCAAATACAAAACTGCAAAAAATATTACAGATGATATTTCGGATAAGTCCGGTTATGGATGTTTTGCTTATTTGAACAATCTCCTTAATTTTAAATTATATATAAAAAATCTTAATAATGTTCCTAATAAAGGACCAATAATTCTAGCAGGAAATCATCCAACTGGCTTAACAGATGGCATTGTAATGTTTCAGGTCTTAAAAGGCAGAAGACCAGATTATACTCTTTATGCTAATATTGATATGATTAAGCTTTCTAAAGGGTTTCTAGATATAATTATACCTGTAGATTGGAATGAAGATAATAAATCAGCAGGAAAAAGTAGAGAAATATTAAGATTAACTAAAATTGCTCTCAATAATGGAAAGTGTCTTTTGGTTTTTCCATCATCGAGACTCTCTAAGAGGGTGGGGATAAAATTAATTGAAAGGCCCTGGCTTACAACTATAGTTAAATTATCAAAGAAATATAAAGCTCCTATAGTACCCTTTCATATGACAGGAAGAAATTCACTCTTTTATTATTTTTTAGATATAGTTAATCAGGAACTTAAGGATATTAGTCTTTTTAAAGAGCTAGTTAATAAAAAGAGATTTAACTATAAGATCAATTTTGGAAAACCAATTTATCCAGATAATTTAGGGGATAATATAGAAGAAAAAACTAAAGAAATTCAGAATTATGTGGAATACACACTTGGTAAACCGCCTTTAATCTTGTAGTTTAGTAAGTGAGAATGGACAAAAAATTAAAAACACCTAATAATTATAATCTATTAGACCCTGTGGTTATAGAGAATCCTTATGAAGCCTATGAAGTTTATAGAAACCAATCGCCTGTATATAAAAGTCCAGAAACTGGTTTTTATGTTGTTACGAAATATAGTGATTTAAAGAGAGTTCTCACCGATTACAATTTTTTTTCTAGAGATATAGCCGCTCACTGGGAAAAAAATGTTAAAAATAGAAAAAAAGGTTATTGGAAGCACGGTAATAGCGTGAGTAAAGTTTTTCAAGAAAAAGGGTGGAGACAAATACCTTGTTTCGGAGCTGAGCCCCCTAACCATACAAGGTTTAGAAAGGCTGCAAACCCTTCTTTTACAGCTGGTAGAGTTAAAAAGATGGAGCCATATATTATTAATCTTATCAATGAATTGATAGATACTTTTATTGATGATGGTGAAGTAGAATTTGTTTCTCAATTTTGTATACCTTTGCCAATGAATGTTATTCAAGATAGGTTAGGTTTTCCAAAAGAAGATTTACCTAAACTCAAAGGCTGGTCTCAAGATACTTCATTAAGCCTAAGTCAAATGCTTACTGAAGAAGAAGAAATTGCTTGTGCTGAAAGGCTTGTGGGATTCCAACATTATATGAATGATGCTTTTGAAGAAAAAAGAAAGAGACCTAAAGATGATATAATTTCTGATTTGGTCAGTTATGTGGATGAAGACGGGAATCATTTAAAGACAGAAGAACTCTTATCTATTGTTAGCGATCTTAATATAGGGGGAAATGAAACTACGACCGACTCTTTGGCAAGTGGAATGCTTATGCTTATGCAGCAAAGGGATAAGTTAGTTGATATTTTGTCAGGGAAGGCTAAATTAAAAAATTTTATCGAAGAGATTATAAGGCTTGAGACACCTGTTCAAAGTTTATTTAGAAGAGTAAGAAAAGATGTTGAGGTTTCAGGGGTAAGCATTCCTGAAGGATCGATTATTGATATGCGTTTTGGTTCAGCAAACAGAGACGAAGATCAATTTGAATGTCCTGCAAAAATGGACCTTAAAAGAAAGAATCCGGGAAAGCATCTAGCATATGGCACGGCTCATCATCACTGTATAGGGGCTCCGTTAGCAAGACAGGAAATGAAATTTGCATTTGAAATACTTCTCAAGAGATTAAAAAATATAAACCTCGCAGAAGATAAAAATGATTTCTTACATCGATCACATTTTGCTTTAAGAGGTTTGAATAAATTATATTTAACTTTTGAGAAAGCTTAAATAATGAGTTATGAGTTAAGACCTAGAACAAAAGAGGGTGAAAGCTTTATAAAGGCTACAGAAAGCGTTATAAGCATCTTACGCGACCGTGCAGACAATGCTGATAAGAAAAGCATTGTTGATGTAAGTAATTTAGCAGATATGTTGTCTTCAGGAATTATCGGTGCTTTTGTCCCAAAAAATTTTGGTGGATTTGGTTTAACTTCCGTTCATGATTGGATGGTTGGGATTTCGCGTCTGGGTCAAGGAGACGGTTCTGTGGCTCTCATGGTAAATATGCATCTGGCAGTTTCTAGAAGAATTAAGGAAGCTTGGAATGCATCTAAAAAATCAACCAACAGTGAGATAACTGAAAGACTGGAGTTACAATTCAAAGAAATTATATCTGGTAATATGTTTTTATGTGCTACTGCCACAGAAATAGGAACTGATAATCTACATCCATTTACCGAAGCAACGCGCGTTGAAGATGGATGGATTATCAACGGTAAGAAAATATTTGTTACTGGATCTCCTATTGCATCGCATTTGGCAATGAATTTACGGATTAGAGACAACAAAGAAACTGCCCCTAATAACGAAGAGGGTGTTATTGGTACTGTCATCATACCATTAAAAACCGAAGGAGTTATAGCCCAAGACGATTGGCAAGCTATGGGAATGCGCGGTTCTGGCAGTCAGTCAATTTTCTTTGAAAATGTCTTCATCCCCGAGAATATTGTACGACCTATAGGGCAATGGGGCAAGTGGAGCTCAGGATTATTAATGAATAGAAATATTGCTAATTTGCCTTTATTAGGCGCTTTTCTAGGAATTGCTGAACATGCCTATGAGATAGCCATGGTTGCCGCAAAAGAAAAACCAAAATCAATTAAGCCAAGTAAAATGGAATTACCTGGTATCCAAAATTTAATAGGAGAAATGGAAATATCTATATCGGCAGCACGTGCAATGGTCGGTCAAATGGGTCAAATTACTGATGACTTTTTGAAAAAATATAAAAACCAAAAAATTCCAATTGAACAAGCACATGAACTTTTAAAAGATCACCAAAGTATGAAATGGATTGTTAATCGTAATGCCATAGATATAGTCAATAAGGCATTAGATGTTGTAGGGGGGAGTGGATATCTTGATAAAAATACGATATCAAGACTTTACCGTGATGTTCGTGCTGGGCCGTTCATGCAACCGTATGCCCCCTCAGAAGCTAGAGAATATATAGGAAAAGTGGTTTTGGGTATTTATCCAGAAAATTAGAACGATAATCTTTAAGGATTAAAAAATATAAACTTACAGAAGATGAAAATGATTTCTTGCATCGATCTTATTTTATTTTAAGAGGTTTAAACAAATTATAAGAAAGAGACCTTAAAGAATCTTTGGGATTATTACTTTTCTTTCTTTTGGATAATTTTCGAATTGCCCTTTGTACCACTTGTGATTACTAATAGCCCTTGGTAGCAGATTAAATATGGTCCAGAAGAAGAAAACTAATCCAGATACACTCCAAGTAAGAATAGCCCAACCAAGCCACTCTATAATTTCTCCTAAATAATTGGGGCTAGAGATATATTTGTACAATCCTTCTTTAGGAATTTTATATCCACCACTAGAACCTTTTGCCAAGCGCATTAATATATTATCTGACTGTATATTAACAAACATACCAAAAAAGAAAATTGAAAGACCAATTATAAAGACAGGTTCGTAAAACCATGATGTATCGTAGTGATTATCTAAAAGAAAAAACCAATATCCATGAAAAAATGTATTTACAGCATTAAATAAGAACGCCATAAGAGCTACCAAAATCGGTATAAATCCACCTTTCTTAATTCTAAATGGCCAAATAATACTTCTATTAAAGTAATGAACTGACCAAAGAAAAAGAAAGAAGACTAATACTTCATTACTAAATCCATCATAGAAATAAAAATATATCCACATAAGGTATAGAGCAGGGCTTTCCATAATTATCCATCCGATTTTTTTGGGTAACCTCGGTCCCCACCCAGATCTAAAATGACGCCCATAAGGGGCGCTAACTAAAAGAAGTGTAAAAAAGGTAATTACGCCTAAAGCTATCCATAAATTTATAAGAATTTCATACATTGTAATTTTTTGGTTAACATATAAATTAAAGAGTGATTCTTATTAAAAAGAAATTATGGATAGAAAAATTTGGATAAATGGTAGTTATGTAGATTGGAAAGATGCAACCGTACACATTCTTTCTCATTCTCATCAAAGAGGTTCGTTAATATTCGGCTTTATGCCCATTTTTTATAATAATGATATTGCATATGCATTTAGACTGGATGAGCATGTTGAAAGGCTTTTTAAATCATGCGAGCTTGCAGGAATTCCTTTAGATTATTCAAAAGATGAAATTCAGTTAGCCATCAAAGATACTATAAAGAATAATCCCGGAAGCAAGTTCATAAAAATAAGTGTTTATATAGCATCTATTGAGATTGATGTGGTTCCTCAAGATCCCTTCACAACAGTTGCTATAGCGGCTTACGAACCTCAAGAGGATATAATATCAAAAAATACACAGCCATTTCATGGCGTAAAGGAATTAAGTGTATGGGTCGAGAAGAATAAAAAACAAAGAAGAAAGGATATAATTTCTCCGCAAGTAAAGATTGCAGCAAACTATTCATCTTCGATGATGGCAAAATGGGCTGCAAGAAGGAACGGTTATGATGAGATTTTTTTTGTGGATGACGAGAATTATCTAACTGAGGCACCTACATCAAATATTTTCATTATAAATTCAAAAGGTATTCTTAAAACCTGCCATGAAGATTATGTTCTTCATGGAATTACAAGAAAAAGCATTATTGATATTGTTAAGGATGAGGGAATGGAGATAGAAATTGGACGGATTCCAGTTAAAGAGCTTGAAGAAGCTCAAGAAGTTTTTGTCACTTCATCATCTCACCTGGTGTGTCCCGTTATTAAAGTTGATGGGAAGAATATAGGAAATGGGGAAGTTGGTGAAATTACTAAAAAATTAAGAAAAAGGTTTCAGGATATAACTGCCACTAAAGATAATAAATTTCAAAGCTGGCTTTTTAGGGTTTAAGAATAACTATAAGATACTTTTCTTAACCTTTTAGTTATCAATAAAGAAAAAATTACTAAACCAACTATCATACTAATCCACATGCCGCTTGCTCCCATGGGTCAATAAAAACCGTAATATGTCAGGAAATAACCAAAATGTATCGCAAATATCCAATAAGCTATAATAATGTAAACC
>CAZLAN010000084.1:0-5232 GCA_964557485.1 uncultured Rhodobiaceae bacterium
ACCATTTTATCATTTATTGGCTGAAAATGAAGTTACCGAGTATGTAGCTTATGTTTCTGAACAAAATTTGTTATATGATGATACTGGCGAACCAGTAAGACATCCTCAAGTAGATGAAATTTTCGGAACATTTAAAAAAGGATACTATGAAATTCAATCTAGTAAAATGCATTAGTATGGAACTAATATTTTGATTAAAGATAGAAGACCTTATTATATTAGAAAAATAATAGAAAATTTTTATAAAGCCTGGACAAACTATTATATTAAACCACATTTTAAAGAAGTTGGAGAAAATCTAGACATTAATAAGCCGTGGAATCTTGATATTTATGGTGACAATATAAATATTGGAGATAATGTTCATATTAGAACCTCAAAGAATGTAATTACACAAATTTGTTCTTGGAATAGAAATGGTTCAGATGCAAGAATCAAAATTGGAGATAATGTCCTTATTTCTCCTGGAGCAAGAATATTAGCAGCTGAAGAAATAGAAATTTGTTCTAATGTAATGCTTGCGAGTAATGTTTATATTAGTGACTCAGATTGGCATAATTCTTATGATAGAATAGATTCTCCTGGAATAAGTAAAAAAATAATTATTTGTGATAACGCTTGGATAGGAGAAGGCTCTAAAATATCTAAAGGTGTAAGAATAGGCATAAATTCTATAATTGGATTAGGATCAGTAGTCACTTCAGATGTGCCTAATGATAAAGTTTATGCTGGTAACCCAGCAAGAGAAGTAAAATCTTTAGATAAAAATAAAGAAATAAGAACTAGAAAAGATTTATTCAAATCTAATGATTACGATCAGTTAATGAATTACTTATTAAAAGAAGATTTAAAAAATAATAATCTCTTTTCTTGGTTGAGGACGATTTTTTTTCCTAAAAAGGGAGATTAGAATAATTTCCTAATTTTTTCCTCTGAAATACCCCAATCTACTAAAGCAGTATCATTGTGTTGTCCATTTATTACTGAGGGACCTTGAATCTTTGATTTGGTTCTAGAAAACCTTGGAGCTACATTAGGCTGAACAACTCCATCGTTCTCTATAAATGTCTCTCTATCAATATTATGTTGGTGCTTAGGGGCTTCAGACATAGATAAAACTGGACTAAAGCAAACATCTGTTCCTTCCATAATATCACACCATTCATCTCTTGTTTTCATCTTAATAATCTCTTCAATCTTTAATTTTAAATCAGGCCAAATTTCTTTGTTATGCTGATCTTCAAAATCATTATCTGTTATTTGAGCTTTTTCTATTAATAAACTATAGAATTGAGGCTCAATTGATCCTAAAGATATAAATTTATCATCTTTTGTCTCATAGACATCATAAAAGTGCGCCCCAGTATCTAATAGGTTTGATCCTCTATTATCATTCCAAATACCAGAACTAAGAAACCCATAGAACATTGTCATCAAAGATGCAGAGCCATCTGTCATTGCGCAGTCAACAACTTGACCTTGTCCGGATATTTTTGATTCATGTAATGCTGCAAGCATTCCCATAGCTAAATAAAGAGCCCCTCCTCCAAAATCACCAACTAAATTTAATGGTGGAACAGGTTTATCACCTTTCCTTCCAATTGCATCGAGAGCCCCTGTTAAGGATATATAATTAATATCATGTCCAGCAGCTTGCGATAGGCTTCCGTATTGCCCCCAACCAGTCATTCTTCCATAGACTAATTTTTGATTAACCTTAAAACAATCCTCAGGACCAAGTCCTAGATCTTCCATTTTTCCAGGTCTCATTCCTTCTTGTAAAATATCTGCTTTTGATATTAAATCTAAACAAATTTCTTTATGTTTTTCATTCTTTAAATCTAAAATAATAGATTTTTTTCCTCTTCCTTCTATTTGATGCTTAGAGCCACCTTTAGGTGATCTATCAATTCTAAGAACATCTGCACCCATATCTGCCAATAACATTCCGCAAAAAGGTCCTGGCCCAATGCCTGCAAATTCTAAAACTTTTACTCCTGATAAAGGTCCACTCATAATCACTCCTATTTATTTACTTTTTTCAATATCAATATCAATATTAAGTTCTGTAATTTTTTTTCTCAATGTATTTCTATTTAACCCAAGAATTTCTGAAGCCCTTAACTGATTACCGTTTTTACTTTTTAGTATTTCTAATAATAAAGCTTTTTCAACTTCATTTATATAGTGATTATAAATTTCACCTGAATGATCTTCAGAAATCTTACCTATATTCTTAGAAAAATAATTTGAAATTAAAGATAAAAATCCTTTATCAGTATCGGAAATCTTTTTATCCATATCCTTTAAGATCTTAATTTCTTTTTTAAGTATTTTTGTATCTAATAAGTCCTCTGTGTATAAAGCTGATAATTTATATATAAAGTTTTCAAGCTCCCTAACATTTCCAGGCCAACTATACGCTTCAATAATTTTATAACCCTTAGGATCAATCTTTTTTGGCGAGAGCTTTAAATATCTAGCTTTATTTAAAAAATGATTAGTTAACTCCGAAAGGTCTTCTTTTCTCTCTCTTAGCGATGGTATGTTAATAGGAACAACATTTAACCTATAATACAAATCCTCCCTAAATATACCCTTCTCAATTAATAAAGGTAGATTCTTATGTGTAGCGGCTATTATCCTTGTATCAGTTTTTATTTTTTCTTTACCTCCAATAGATGTAAATTCTCCTTCTTGCAAAACCCTTAATAGTCTTGTTTGGGCTTCAATTGGCATGTCTCCAATTTCGTCTAGAAATAAAGTTCCTTTTTCAGCTTGCTTAAATTTTCCGTCACTTTTTTGGTGAGCACCAGTGAAAGAGCCTTTTTCATGACCAAATAGCTCACTTTCAATTAAGTCACTTGGTATTGCCGCCATATTTAAAGCTATGAATGGTTGATCAGATCTTGGCCCATACTGATGCAAAGCCTTAGCGACAAGTTCTTTTCCTGTTCCACTTTCTCCATAAATCATTACAGTTAAATCATTTTGAGATAATCTGGCGATAGATTTGTAAAGATCCTGCATGGCTGGAGACCGTCCAATAATTAATTGTTTATCTCCGCTTTGATATGTCTTAACTTTTTCTCTTTTAACATTTCTACTTTCTATTGCTTTTACTATAAGGCTTAATAATTCTTCTAAATCAAAAGGCTTAGGCAAATACTCATATGCGCCCTGTTTAGTCGCAGAAATAGCAGTTTGGAGATTATTTTTTGCACTTATAACAATTACCGGAAGGTTATCTCTTAGTTCAGTAATTTGCGGAAGAATTTCAAATAATTCGCCATCAGGCATCATAACATCAGTAACTAAAGCTTCTCCATCTCCAGATTCAATTAATTTCCATAAATCTTTTAAAGAAGTCGCAGAAAGAACATTAAATCCTGAATCTTCAAGATATCTTGTAGTAACTAACCTAATAGAATCATCATCTTCAGCAAGTATAATATTTTTTTTGGTCATTTATTAGGTCTCCGCCATTAATCTAATTACACAATTCGTACCGCTTTGATCGGAATTAATTTCGACCGTCCCATTATGGTCGCTAATAAATTTTGAAACTATTGAAAGGCCCAATCCACCTTCTCCATTTCTTTTCGATGAAACAAATGGTTGAAAAATATTTGGCATCAAAGATTCAGGTATTCCAGATCCATTATCTTTCACAGATATTTTAATTGGAAGCCTTACTTTTTTTTCACTATAATTTTCTTTTACTAGGAAGCCATTTTCAAAAGAGGTAGTTAAAACTATTTGCTTATCTTCTTTATCATTCCCTTTAAAAGCTTCTATAGAATTTTTAATTAAATTGATTAATACTTGTATTAATTGATCTTCATTTCCAAGTACATTTGGTATCGAAGGATCATAATTTTCAATTATTTTGAAATCAATATTTTCTGAATTAACCATAATATCTTTAACATGCCTTAATATGGTGTGTATATTCATTGGTTTTAACTCTAGAGGAATAGAATCATCAAAAACTTCCAAATTATCTATTAAACGCCTTATTCTATCAACTTCACTACAAATTAACCCAGTTAAATCATGGTCCTTCTTATTAAGATTCTTTTCTAGTAATTGTGCAGCTCCTCTAATGCCAGCAAGAGGATTCTTAACTTCATGTGCAAGAGCTTGGGACATATTTGACATAGATAATTTGTTTTTTAGGTTTTCATTTTGGAAAACTAGATTCTTTTCATAATGATGTTCTAAAAAAATTATTTGAAAGTTATCAAAAACATTTGAAATAGGAGACACTTGAACATCAACATTTTTATGCTCTCCGGTTAAGGGGGTAGATAAATCAATCTTATATTCTTTAAAAGAAGCATTATTTTCAACACACTTATGAAAAAGAGACACTAGTGGTGAAGCAAAAGGTATAAAATCATTTATAGATTTTCCTATAATAATCTTTGAGCTATTATTAAAAAAGTCTTCTGTTGCTGAATTAACCATAAGTATAATCATTTCCTTATTAATAATGATAATTGGAAAGGTAATTGAATTTAGTACTTTCTCGTATATATTAGTATTTTTATTCATAATAAATGTTCAATAAATAGGCAGTTATATAGTATGCCTAATAATTAGGCAAATATTGATTTAGAAAGTTGGAATGAAACATTTTATTATTCTTGCAGGTGGAGATGGGCAAAGAGCATTAGGTAGGAAAAACAAACTACCTAAGCAATTTTATAATTATAGCAATATTTCTCCTATAGAATATTTATTATCATCTATTAATAATAACCAATTAATTGATAGCGTTACTATAGTTGTAAATAAAAATTATAGAAAACTTATTATAGATTTATCAAAAAAATACAACAAGATAGAAAATATAGTTAATGGAGGTTCTTCAAGGCATGAATCTTCTTTCAAAGGATTAAATTCAATATTTAAAAAATATAAGATTACTAAAAATGATATTGTTTTAATTCACGATGCAGCAAGACCTTTTGTAAGTGAAAAATTAATAAATAATTGCTTAATTAAACTTGAATCTTGTGACGGAGTTTTTCCATCATTAGATATTAATGACACTCTTAGAAAAAAAATAACTCTCGATATAGTTGATAGAAATTCTTTAATAAGTTCACAAACGCCACAAGTTTTCAATTTAAGTAAAATATTTAAGGCATATAAGGACACAAATAATAAATTTACAGATGATATATCTGTTGCGCATGAACAAGGCCTTAAAATAAAAAAAATAAA
>CAZLAN010000085.1:0-5216 GCA_964557485.1 uncultured Rhodobiaceae bacterium
CGCTACATCTCTTCTATGCTGCCATGATTTCCATTCAATAATATTACTATTGGTGTCAGGATCTATATATTTTAGAAAATCAATTAATTCTTCTTCCTTAAAGGTTTTATTTGAAATTCTTGCTTCATATTTTGTTGTAACAATTCTATTAAATGAATGATTTTTCCAATTATTTTTTTCACTTAGATATTTAAAAAAGTTTCTCAATACAGATTGGCATCTAGCAAGACTTCTGCTACTTTTTTCCTTCTCTCTATATTTTTTGACACATCCGTTTATAGATAAAATTTCAATTTTTTTAGAAATATTTCCGAATTCCTTATAGATTTTTTTACCACTAATTAAATATCCTTTTAAAAACGTATTAAGCTCATCTAATAAATTTATATTTTCTTTTTTTTTGAAAAAATCTTTATGGCTAGATAATACTTTTTCAGGATTCGTAGTTTCAAAATAATAATAACTATTAATCATTTCATCTTTAAGATTTTCAAAATTACTCACTTTACCCAAGTAAAAACTTTGGTAGGAGAGAAAGTCTAAATCTTTGAAATCTTTTAAACTGTCTAGAGAGACTGATTTTCCAAAATAAATTTTACAGAATTTTAGGAAATGAGAAATAGTTCTTGCATATTCGTTAATAGTGAGCTGACTCTTACCTTGTGACATTAAACTTTCTATGAATTTTTTTGAATCTGTTGATAAGTCCTTATCCGCATAAGAAAAATTTGAATTTTTTGGGTATACAATTCTTTTATGACTATCAATCATACTAGAGAATTTTTTGACCACTGCTCTCCCAATCATCAAGAAATGCTTTCAATCCCTTATCTGTTAAAGGGTGAATAGCTAGTTCTGAAACTACTTGGGGAGGAAGAGTGGCTATATCTGCACCATAAATTGCTGCTTTTTTGACATGTTCGATGTTACGAATAGAAGCTGCAAGAATTTCAGTCTTAAAATTAGGGTAATTATTATAAATTATTTTGATATCCTTTATTAGATCCATCCCATCTTCACCTATATCATCTAATCTACCAATGAATGGTGAAATAAATGCTGCACCAGCTTTAGCTGCTAGAATTGCTTGTTGAGTAGAAAAACAAAGAGTCACATTTACCATAATATTTTTATCAGATAATGTTTTACAAGCCTCTAGACCTGCCCATGTTAAAGGGACCTTAATAGCAACATTCTTAGCTATCTTACTTAAAACAAGACCCTCTTCAATCATTCCATCAGGTTTTGTGGAAGTTACTTCTGCGCTTACAGGGCCTTCAGTAAGAGAGCAAATTTCTTTTATAACTTCTTTAAAATCTCTTCCAGATTTTGCTATGATTGAAGGGTTAGTTGTTACTCCATCAACCATGCCTGATTTTGAAAATTTTTTTATTGCTTCAATATCTGCGCTGTCGATAAAAAATTTCATTTCGATACCTATTTATTTTTCATATTTATTTATTAATACAATATAATCTTATTATATATAATACTAATGTTTAAAAATGAAAAAAGTCTCAATTCTTCTACCAACAAATACAAATCAAACATATGATTATTTAGTTCCTGAAAAAACAAAATTAGAACTAGGTTCATTTGTTTCTGTCCCTTTCAGAAATAAGGAAATGAAGGGAATTGTTTGGTTTGATAGTGGTGATAAAGTAGCAAAAGAGAAATTAAAGACTGTTTCAAAAGTATATAAAGAAATAAAGGTAGAAAGAAATTACATTTCTTTTCTAGATTTTTTTTATAAATATAATCTAACTCCAATTAGTAAGATTCTAAGATTAGTTTTACCTAAAGATAATATTCTTGAAAATTTTGAGAACAATTATAACGATAAGAAAAAAGTAGATTTATCAAGTGAAACAAAAATTAATTTAACTAAATTACAAAAGAATTTAGCTGAAAGATTATCAAAATCAGTTAAAAAAAATAAATTTGAAAGATTCCTTATTGATGGAGTAACAGGGTCTGGAAAGACAGAAATCTATTTTGAAGCAATAAATGAAGCTCTAAGGATTGGAAATCAATCTTTAATTCTACTCCCTGAAATTGCCTTAGTAGATTCTTTGTTTAAAAGAGTAAAGGATAGATTTGGTTTTAAACCTGCAATATGGCATTCAGATACTAAAATCTCAGAAAAAAGAAAAATTTGGAATGATGTTGCTACAGGGAAATTAAAACTAGTTATTGGCGCTAGATCAGCACTATTTTTACCTTTTAAAAATCTTAATCTAATAGTAATTGATGAAGAGCATGATTCAACCTACAAGCAACAAGAGCATGTAATTTATAATGCCAGAGATATGGCTATAGCTAGAGCATCTTTTGAAAATTCAATTATTGTGTTGGCATCAGCTACTCCATCAATGGAATCAATTCTTAATGTAAGATTGAATAAATATAATCAGTTAAGTTTGCCTAATAGAATTGGTTCTGCAGGGTTGCCGGCAATAAATGTGATAGATATGAGAGAAGAGTATATTGAAAAAGATTCTTGGATATCTCCAACATTAAAATCAGCGATAGTAGAAAATCTAAATAATAATGAACAAACCCTCTTATTTTTGAATAGAAGAGGTTATGCCCCTTTAACAATCTGTAAGAGTTGTGGGCATAAGATTGAGTGTAAAAAATGTGATTCTTATTTGGTTCATCATAAAATTAGAAATATTTTTATTTGTCATCAATGTGGTTTTTCTGCTGAATACCAAAAAGAATGTTCAGAATGTCATTCAAAGAGCTCTTTTATACAATATGGCCCAGGAATTGAAAGATTGAATGAAGAGCTTAAAAAGCTTTTCCCAAAAAAGATAATTTCAGCTATTTCTTCGGATAATTCAAAAAATATTGCTGATGTAATGTATTCTTTGGAGGAAGGAGAAATTGATATTATTATTGGTACTCAAATAATATCTAAAGGATATCATCTTCCAAATTTAACTCTTGTTGGGATAATTGACGCAGATTTAGGTCTTGCAAGTAGCGATTTAAGGGCTTCAGAGAACACTTTTCAATTATTGCAGCAAGTGGCAGGTAGATCGGGCAGAGAAGAAAAACCTGGAAGAGCATTTATACAAACTTATTATCCTGATCATCCTGTAATCCTATCTTTAGTTAACTCTGATAAAGAAAAATTTATCAATATTGAACTTTCTGCGAGGGAAAGATCAGAGTTACCTCCTTATGGCCGTTTGGCAAGTATTACTTTATCTGACATTAATGAAGAAAAATTAGTAAAATTCTGTAAGGAGCTTTCTTCTGTTATTCCCATTTCAAAAAAAGTAAAGGTTCTAGGTCCAGCACCTGCGCCAATTACAAAAATTAGAAATAGATATAGATATAAATTTCTTATTAAAGCTAATAAGAATGTAAATATCCAAGAATATATAAGACAATGGTTTTTTGATAAGAAAAAACCAAATTCAATTCGAATTTTAATAGATATTGATCCTTATAATTTTTTATAAAGAATCTTGTTTTCTGATATTGCATGGAAGGTATGCTTATGTTACGAGAAACATATAAATTTTTTTAAAATCGTCCAGGAGTTTTAGAGCAAAAATATCTTTTTAAATCAATTACTTATATTTTTGTAATTAGAATTATGAACCAATCTAATCAAGATCATACAACAGGAATACCAGGAAGGTATGCTTTTGCATTATTTGAGTTGATTCAAGAAGAAAAAGATTCAAAAAAATTAGATAATATAAATGATGAATTATACACTATTGGCGAAGTTATTTCTCAAAGTGAAGAGATGTTAAAAATTATAAAAAGCCCGCTTTATAATGCTGAAGAACAATTTTCTGCAATGAAATCTGTTTTAGAAATTTTGAAAATCTCAGAAACATTAACCAATTTTATTGGTGTACTTTGTTACAACAGAAGACTTTTTGTTTTACCTGATGTTATTTTAGCGTATAGAGAATATCTAAATCAATTTAAAGGACAAATGACAGCTAAGATTGTTTCAAGTGTTGAGTTAACAAAGAAACAAATTGAAAAAATTGAGAAAATCTTATCGGAAAATTTTTCTCAGAAGATAGATGTTAATCTTGAAATAGATGATAAAATCTTAGGCGGACTGATAGTTCAAATTGGCAGTAAAATGATAGATTCGTCTTTACTTACCCGTCTTAAATTAATGCAATCCAACATGAATGAGGTTTAATTATGGAAATCCAACCAGCAGAAATATCGGCAATATTAAAGAAAAAGATTAAAGATTTTGGTAAGGATGCTGAAGTATCTGAAATAGGCCAGGTTCTTTCAGTTGGTGATGGAATAGCTAGAGTTTATGGCTTAGATAATATTGAAGCTGGTGAAATGGTAGAGTTCCCAGGAGAGATTAAAGGAATGGCATTGAATCTTGAGGAAGATAATGTAGGTGTCGTTATTTTTGGTGATGATACTGATATAAAAGAAGGCGATACTGTAAAGAGAACTGGTACAATTGTAGAAGTACCCACTGGCAAAGAATTATTGGGAAGAGTTGTTGATGCACTTGGCAATCCAATTGATGGCAAAGGCCCAATAAATGCATCAAATAGTGCGCGTGTAGATGTTAAAGCTCCTGGTATTATTCCTAGAAAATCTGTTAATGAGCCAATGCAAACAGGATTAAAGGCAATTGATTCATTAATACCAATAGGAAGGGGTCAAAGAGAGTTAATAATTGGCGATAGGCAGACTGGGAAAACTGCTATAGCGATTGATACTATACTCAATCAAAAGGAAATTAATAAATCTGATGATGAGAGTGAAAAGTTATATTGTATATATGTTGCAATAGGTCAAAAAAGATCATCTGTTGCTCAAATAGTTAAAAAATTAGAAGAAAGTGGAGCTTTAGAATATTCTATAGTTGTTGCTGCTACAGCATCAGAACCAGCTCCTCTTCAGTATCTAGCTCCATTCACTGGTTGTACGATGGGAGAATTTTTCAGAGATAATTCCATGCATGCCTTAGTTGTTTATGATGATCTATCTAAACAAGCTGTTGCATATAGACAGATGTCTCTTTTATTGAGAAGACCTCCAGGAAGAGAAGCTTATCCTGGTGATGTGTTTTATTTGCATTCTAGACTTTTAGAAAGAGCAGCAAAACTTAATGATGATAATGGAGGTGGTTCATTGACTGCACTTCCAATCATTGAAACTCAGGCAAATGATTTATCAGCTTATATACCAACCAATGTGATTTCGAT
>CAZLAN010000086.1:0-5211 GCA_964557485.1 uncultured Rhodobiaceae bacterium
CGTTTAGAATTTATAGATAAAGACGAACATAAGAGTTTTACTAATATAGAAGTTTGGGCAGATAGCTGCCATAATCCTGCGGGTTCAAATGTGATATCAAAAGAGATGGACTATATAAATAGAAATAATAAAAAAGAAATGATCCTAATATTTAGTTTAAAAAAGAATAAGAGCATATTAAGATTTCTTAATAATTTTAAAAATATTTTTAAGAATTTCATTTATATAGAACTAGGCTCAGATCATTATAGTTATGAGGAAATTTTCCAAAAGATTAATAATCAAGAGCTGTTAATTAAAAGGTCATCATCTATTGAAGAAGCTTTAAGTATGATTAAATACAAATCACCTTCTAGAGTTTTAGTTTGCGGATCTATTCAATTGGTTGGAGAATTAATTAAAGATACTTAACTATTAGTTTTTATCCATTCATTTAATTCATTTTTTGGCATAGCGCCGACTTTTGTGTCAATTAGCTCGCCATTATTGAATAATAACATTGTTGGTATACTTCTAATTCCATAAGTAGTTGCCGTTCGAGGGTTTTCATCAATATTAATTTTAGCAATTGTTATACTATTATTTTCATCATCTGCTATATCTTCAAGAATAGGACCAATTTGCTTGCATGGGCCGCACCATTCAGCCCAAAAATCTACTAAACATAGTCCAGGATTCTTCAAGACAGAATTTTCGAATTCTTCATCATCAATATTAATAAGACTCATAACTCCTCCAAGAATCGTTGAGACTAAGTTAAAAAAATCACATCAATCATTCAAGTTTTTTTATAAATTTTCTTTCATTTTCTTTAGGTAATCTCTATACCCATTGAAAAGATCAGATTCTAGTTTTTCTCCAAAACCATCAATTTCATTAAGAGCTTTTGGTATTGTCATATATGGCACTTTCGGATCATTTGCTTGCCATCTTTCTTTAATAAACCTTAACATTTTTTTGTATTGAGTATCATCTATTAACTCAGGATTATTATCAAATATTATTCTTAGAGCCCATCTTTTTGAATTTATTTCTTTAAATTTTATTGAACTCTTTTCTTCCCATGATGAGGCTTTATGAAATAAATCCCATGCTTCTTTATCAATGTATGGTGGAAATCCAAAAATTTGTTCTTCAAGATATTCATCCTCTTTATTATCCCATTGTTTTTCTTTAGGTAAATTTTCTTCTATCAGTGAAGCTATGATGTCTAAATCTTCATTAGTAGGGTTAGAAAGATTTCCTTTAATATCTAACCATTCAGGATTAAACATAATATATTTAGTCTTTAGCCAAGGAGTTTCTAACCATTTAGGTTTTTTACCTTGCTTAAAAGAAGAAATATTTCTTTTTGTAAGGCCTCCATTTTGATGAAATGCATTAAGATTTATTGAATAATAAGAATCTTCTCCATATTCTTTAATAGGAAGCATCTCAGCAATAGTTCTTGAGCGGTGTTTATAATAAAAGTAGTTAGATTTATCACTAAAAATTTTATATCTTGCAAATTTTGAAAACATTTGTCTTCTTTGTTCCCAAAGATCAGGGATTTTTTCTTTCACTTTTAATAATAGTTTTTTTGTTGCTATTACATCTGCATCAGCTTGGTGCCAAATAATAGATGGATCTTCACCAAAGTTAGTAACGAAAACATTGCCTAATTTTTGATTGTCTTCCGGTAATTTGATAATTTCTGGGTACAATTTCCCTGCAAGAGAAATAAATGCCAATGCATCACAAACTGTTTTATCTCCTGATCTATGGGGATAAGGATTTAAACCGCAAGCTACTAAGGCCTCCTGCAACACTGCATCATCATAAGTGGCATTGTAAGCCCAAATTATATCATATTTAACTATACTCTCTCTTATTTTGAAGATTTTCTCATATAAAGTTTGCCCTTCCATAAGTTTATTCCACTTAGTGTTTGTAGCTTCTAATGCTGTAGGATTAGGAAGTTCATAACTTGGTATTCTATTGTTTATTACTTCAATATTTTCTGAATTTAAATCTATTACAGCTAGTTGGTGAGGGAGTTTAAATCCTTTCTCTAATCCATTTGTCTCAAAGTCAAATATACATTCATTTTCATCAATCATGATTGTAACAATGTGGTGATTCTTTCCTTCCATCCACCCCCATCAGATAGTTTAATAATAAGGTTATCGTCTTTAAATTGAAAATTAATATTTAAGACATTTGATCCAATTATTTGATCTAATTTTTTTGGCCACTCAACAATTAGAATTCCTTCGTCAATTATTGTCTCTAGATTAAGTGCATTAATTTCTTCTGCATTATTAATTCTGTAAAGATCAACATGTCCTATAATCAGTTCATTAAATTCGTAAATCTGAATTAAGTTAAATGTAGGTGATGGAATAATATTATTGGGATCGTTAGCAAAAAATTTAGAATTGATTATTGAACGAGTTAATGTAGTTTTTCCGCTACCTAATTCCCCATAAAGAGCAAGAAGATCTCCCTTTTTAAGATTTGAAGCAATATTTTCACCTAATTTTATTGTGTCAAAAATACTTTCAGATTTGATAGAAGCTTTATCCATTATTAAATTTGTTTTTTTAAAACCAATCATAATATATACTTAAACATAATCATTAATCTATGAGAATCCTATGGATGACCAAAAAATTATCATTATTGGAGGTGGTCAGGCAGGCTGTCAGACTGCAACTAGTTTAAGGGCATCAGGTTTTTTAGGTGAAATATCTATTTATTGTTCTGAGAATTATTTACCTTATCAAAGACCCCCTCTCTCTAAGAAATTCCTTTTAGGTGAATTGGATAAGGAAAGATTATTTTTTAAGCCAGAAAAATTTTATAGAGATAATAATATTAATTTTTTTTTAAATTCTTATGTAACTAATATTGAAAAAGAGAATAAGAAAATCTTTCTTAATAATAATGAAGAAGATTCTTACGATAAACTTGTTATAGCAACAGGAACAAAACCAAGAGAAATTGAAGTTGATAAAGATAGCGCTAAAAATATCTTTTATCTAAGATCCATAGATGATGTTTTAGAGATAAAAAGTAAATTACAGAGCTCAAAAAAAGTTGCTATAATTGGTGGTGGTTATATTGGACTAGAAGTTGCGGCAATACTCAAAAAGCTTGGATTATCGGTAACTATAATTGAAATGGCAGGAAGAATCTTAGAGAGGGTAACTAGTCAGGTAATTTCAGATTTTTATACTAAAATTCATAATGAAGCAGGTGTAGAAATTCTTATAAATACTTCTGTTGAAAGTATTATTAAAGGAACAAAGAATATGGAGATCTTAACTGATAGTGGCTCCATAAATGCAGATTTTATAGTAGTAGGGATAGGCGTTATTCCTTGTGATGAACTTGCTTTGGAATCTGGGTTAAAGGTTCAAAATGGAATATTGGTAAATGAGTTTTGTGAAACATCCGAGCGTGATATTTATTCTGCCGGTGATTGTACTGTTCATCCAAATTTTTATTATAATAAAGATATCAGGTTAGAGTCGGTTCATAATGCTATAGAGCAAGGTAAGACCGTTGCATCATCAATAATGAATAAAAAAGAAGCCTATAATCAAATTCCATGGTTTTGGTCCGACCAGTATAATTTAAAATTACAAATTGCAGGTTTATGTTTTGATTATGATGATATTATTGTTAGGGGCAATTCTGATGATAGATCATTTGCAGTATTTTATATGAAAGATAATTATATGATTGCTTCAGATTGCGTAAACCGACCTGGAGAGCATATGATGTCACGAAAGATTATTTCAGATAAAATTATGGTTGAAAAAAAGCGACTTTCTGATGATTCAATCCCAATTAAGGAAGTAATAAACTAAATATATCTTTTTTTTAAATAAGGTTATAAATAGTAATTGCGATTTTTTTTTGAGGACATAATTTGGTAAAAATTACTTATATAGAACATGATGGGTCAGAGCATATTGTTGATGTCGAAGTTGGTCTTTCATTAATGGAAGGTGCAGTTAATAATGCTATTCCAGGAATAGATGCTGATTGTGGTGGTGGTTGTGCATGTGCAACCTGTATGATCTTTGTTGATAAAGAATGTAAAGAAAAAATTCCAGAACTTAGCGATGAAGAAGAAAGTATGTTGGATTTTCATGAATATAGAGAGGAAAATTCAAGACTGGCTTGTCAAATTCCAATTACAGATGAATTAGACGGTATTATTATTAAAATGCCACCTTCACAGCAGTAATATATTATTAATATCTGTAATGCTCTGGTTTAAAAGGTCCCTCTTTTTTAATATTAAGGTATTTTGCCTGATCATTACTTAATTTAGTTAATTGGACTCCTAATTTTTCAAGATGTATATAAGCAACCTTTTCATCTAAATATTTAGGCAAAACATAGACTTTATTTTCATATTTACTAAAATTATTCCATAATTCTATTTGTGCTAGGACTTGATTAGAAAAAGAAGCGCTCATCACAAAGCTTGGATGCCCAGTTGCACAACCAAGGTTAACCAATCTTCCTTCTGCTAGAAGAATAATCTTTTTGCCATCTGGGAATTCAATTTCATCGACTTGAGGTTTAATATTTGACCATCTCAAATTTTTAAGTTCTGAAACTTGTATTTCGCTATCAAAATGGCCTATATTTGCAACAATTGCCCTATCTTTCATTTCCCTCATATGATCAATGGTAATAACATCTTTATTGCCAGTAGCAGTTATAAAAATATCTGCATTTTTTGCAAATTCTTCAACAGTTGAAACTTCGTATCCTTGCATTGATGCCTGTAAAGCACATATAGGATCAATTTCAGTAACAATCACTCTTGCACCTTGTGAACGGAGAGATTCAGCTGATCCTTTGCCTACATCACCAAATCCACACACAACAGCAGTTTTTCCTGCAATCATAACATCTGTTGCCCGCTTTAAACCATCAACTAGGCTTTCTCTACATCCGTAAAGGTTATCAAATTTAGATTTTGTCACTGAATCATTTACATTTATTGCAGGTATTTTTAATGCTCCGGAACTTTCCATTTCATAAAGTCTAAGAACCCCAGTTGTAGTCTCTTCAGATAGTCCCTTTATATTTTCTAATAGCTGTGGATATTGTTCATGAATAATTTTAGTTAGATCTCCGCCATCATCTAATATCATATTAGGTTCCCATTCTTCCGGACCTTCAATTGTTTGTCTAATGCACCATTCA
>CAZLAN010000087.1:0-5130 GCA_964557485.1 uncultured Rhodobiaceae bacterium
TATACCAACCAATGTGATTTCGATTACTGATGGGCAAATATTTCTTGAAACCGATCTTTTTATGCAAGGTATTCGTCCTGCAGTTAATGTTGGATTGTCAGTTTCAAGAGTAGGATCTTCTGCTCAAATAAAAGCCATGAAACAAGTTGCTGGTTCTATTAAAGGTGAATTAGCTCAATATCGTGAAATGGCAGCATTTGCTCAATTTGGTTCTGATTTAGATGTATCTACTCAGAAACTATTATCAAGAGGCGAAAGATTAACAGAGCTTTTAAAACAAAATCAATTTTCACCAATATCAACAGAAGAACAGGTTGTTCTTCTATATGCCGGTGTAAATGGATATATGGATAATATTGAAGTTAATCAGATAGGTAAATTTGAAAAAAATCTTTTGAATTCTATAAGAGAGAATTACTCACAAATTCTTGAAAGTATTAGATCTACAAAAGAACTTAGTGAGGATACTGAAGCAACTCTTAAGAGTGCAGTTGACGATTTTTCAAAGAATTTTGGCAGTTAAAAAAAGAGAATAAATTTTGGCTAATTTAAAAGAATTAAGAAATAGAATATCAAGCGTTACCTCTACTCAGAAAATAACTAGAGCCATGCAAATGGTTGCTGCATCGAAATTAAGAAGAGCGCAAGAAAGCGCTGAGGCAGCAAGACCTTATTCTGATAAAATTATAAGTATTCTGAAGAATTTATCTGCTTCCTTTTTTGGTCAAGATAATGCTCCACAACTATTAATAGGCAACGGTAGTGACCAAAAACATCTTTTAGTGATAGCTACATCTGAAAGAGGCTTATGTGGTGGTTTTAATACTTCAATAGTTAAAATGGCTAAGGAGAATTTTTTAACATTAAAAAATGAAGGTAAAGAAGCAAAGTTAATTATAATTGGGAAGAAGGGCAAAGAGCTACTTGCTAAAGAATTTGCTGATGATGTAATCGAAATTTATGATTTTTCTGATGTTAAAAATATAGGATTTTCTGAAGCTGAAAGAATTTCTAAAAAGATTCTTGAGCTTTTTGATAATAATGAATTTGATATTTGTAAATTATATTTTGCAAAATTTGAATCAGTTTTAAGTCAAATCCCTATTGAACAAAAGCTTATACCTTTTGATATTGAAGAAGATGAATCTGAAAAAGATGATATTAATATTTGTTATGAGTATGAACCTGACGAAGAGGATATATTAAAAGAACTTCTTCCAAAAAATTTATCAATTCAAATATTAAGAGCATTATTAGAAAATATTGCTAGTGAATTTGGCGCAAGATTAACAGCCATGGACAGTGCAACAAGAAATGCTGCTGATATGATAGATGAACTGACTATCACCTATAATAGATCTCGTCAGGCTTCTATTACTTCAGAATTAATCGAAATTATTTCAGGTGCGGAAGCACTTTAACTTTATAAGAGGATAATTATGAGTGAAATTAATCAAGGAAAAGTTATTCAAGTAATGGGTGCTGTTGTTGATGTCAAATTTGATAATCATTTGCCATCAATCTTAGATGCTCTAGAGATAGAACAAGATGGTAAGAGGCTTGTTTTAGAAGTTGCTCAGCATTTAGGTGAAAATTCTGTTCGTACAATTGCTATGGATACTACTGAAGGTTTAAAAAGAGGTGAGTTAGTAGCTGATACTGGCGCACCTATTTCTGTACCGGTTGGTGAAGAGACCTTAGGAAGAATTATTAATGTTGTAGGTGAGCCGGTTGATCAAAAAGGTGAACTTAAAACTAGTAAAAAAAGAGCTATCCATCAAAATGCACCAGAATTTATTGAACAGTCGACTGATACAGAAATCTTAGTGACTGGAATTAAAGTTGTTGATCTGCTTTGTCCTTATTCTAAAGGTGGAAAGATAGGACTTTTTGGAGGAGCTGGAGTTGGTAAAACGGTTCTTATTATGGAATTGATTAATAATATTGCTAAAGGACATGGTGGTTATTCTGTTTTTGCTGGAGTAGGAGAAAGAACTCGAGAAGGCAATGACCTTTATTGGGAAATGATTGAATCTGGAGTTAATAAGGAAGGTGGAGGAGAAGGATCTAAATGTTCTCTAGTTTATGGCCAAATGAATGAGCCTCCTGGAGCTAGAGCAAGAGTAGGGCTTTCAGGGTTGACTGTAGCAGAACATTTTAGAGAAGAAGGACAAGATGTATTATTTTTTGTTGATAATATTTTTAGATTTACTCAAGCCGGTTCTGAGGTATCTGCCCTTTTAGGACGTATTCCTTCTGCTGTAGGTTATCAACCGACATTAGCTATTGATATGGGCACTCTTCAAGAAAGAATTACTTCTACAAATAAGGGTTCTATTACTTCAGTTCAGGCGATTTATGTTCCAGCGGATGATTTAACTGATCCGGCACCAGCAACATCATTTGCTCATCTAGATGCAACAACAGTTTTATCTAGAGCAATTTCTGAAAAAGGTATTTATCCTGCTGTTGATCCATTAGATTCAACTAGTAGAATTCTTGAACCAGAAATAATTGGTGAAGAGCATTATAATGTGGCTAGAGAAGTACAGGAAATACTACAAAAATATAAATCTTTACAAGATATCATTGCCATTCTTGGTATGGATGAGTTAAGTGAAGAAGATAAATTGACTGTCGCAAGGGCAAGAAAAATTGAAAGATTCTTTTCACAACCCTTCCATGTGGCTGAAGTCTTTACTGGTTCGTCAGGGATTTTAGTAGATCTAAATGATACTATTAAGGGCTTTAAAGGATTATGTAATGGAGATTATGATCATCTACCCGAAGCAGCGTTTTATATGGTTGGAACTATTGAAGATGCCATTGAAAAGGGCGAACAATTAGCTAAGGAAGAAGAATAATGTCTTCAAAATTAAATTTTGAATTTGTTTCTCCTGAGGCGTCTTTATTTTCTGGAGAAGTATTTAGTGTTTTATTACCTGCAAAAGAAGGCGATGCAGAGATTTTACCTTTACACGCACCATTTATGACTGCATTGAGAGTTGGGGTAGTAGAAATAAGAGTTAATGAATCTGAGAGCATGAAATTTTTAATTGATGGTGGATTTGCTGATGTAGCTATTGATAATGTTACTTTATTAGCAGAAAAATCATTCAATTTATTAGAATCTAGTAAAGAAGAGTTTTCAAGAGAATTGGATAAAGTAAATAAAAGCCTTAAAGAAACTGAAGATCAGATAGAAAGAGAATCTTTATTAGTGAAGAAACAAATTCTAGAATTTAGTAATTAATTATTTTTTCTTTAATTGGAGAAAATTTTCTTACAAGTTCTAAATATAAATCTTTCTTGAAATCAACAACTAAACCTGGCATCTCCTCAAGTTCACGCCAAGACCAATCATCGAATTCGGCTACATGCTTATCTAAATTAAACTCTTCATCATTTCCTTTAAATAGCATTAAAAACCATTTTTGTTTTTGACCTTTATATTTTCCTCGTAAGGCTTTTCCAAGCAAATCCTTTGGTAGGTTGTACTCAAGCCAATCATTGGTGCTTAAAATTATTTCAGCAGAATTTGTACCTGTTTCTTCTTCCAATTCACGAAAAGCGGCTTCCTCTGCTGTTTCTCCCTTATCAATACCACCTTGAGGCATTTGCCATAGATTTTTTTCATTAGGCCTAACTCCGATACCTATTTTTCTTTTACCAGTCCAAATTTTTCCATCTTTTCTTGTTAAAATTATTCCCACTGCTTTTCTAAGGCCTAAATTTTTACTATCCATAATTTTTCCTTATATTAATTTTTTATATATTTGAAAATAAATTTTCTAAAATTCTAATTGCTAAATTCAATTGAATATCATTTTTTTCATCTTCAGGAATAAAAGCCGATGAACCAGATTCAGTATCTAATTGATCCTTTTTCTTTATAAATTTATTAAGTTGTGTTTCACCAACTTTATAATAATTAGGGTCATCTTTTTCATCCAAAGTTTGTTCGACGACAAAATCAGGCATAATACCTTCAGCTTGTATAGATCGGCCTGAAGGTGTGAAATATTCTGCAGTTGTAAGTTTAATTGCGCCAAGGTTTTTCGATGAAGGAAAGAAAATATTATTCTTATTTAATGGGAATAATGTTTGTACAGATCCTTTTCCAAAAGTTCTTGTTCCTATGATAATTGCTCTATTATTATCTTGTAAAGCTCCTGCAACTATTTCTGATGCAGATGCAGATCCTCCATTTACTAGAATTATTAAAGGTTTTCCATCTATGATATCGCCCGTTTTAGCATCAAAAGCTCTAATTTTTTCATTAAACCTCGGCCTTTTTGTCGAAACAATTTCGCCATCATCTAAAAACATATTACTTACTTCGATTGCCTGCCTTAAAAGGCCTCCAGGATTTCTTCTTAGATCAAGTATATATCCTTTAATCTTATGATTTATATTAATCTTTTTAAGGTATAATTCTTTAAAAAGTTTTTCTGATGTTTTTTCATTAAAGGCCGAAATCCTTATATATCCGATAGAATTATTCTTTCCTTCTATTTTTATTTTTACGCCAGGAATATTTATTATTTCTCGAATAATCTTTATATCAAATGCATTATCAATTTCCTTTCTAGCAATTGTTATAGTAATTTCCGTTTTAGGTTCTCCCCGCATTAAATCAACTGCTTCACTAAGGCTTTTTCCCAATATTTGTTCGCTATTAATATGAGTAATATAATCTCCGGCAGTTATTCCAACTTTTTCGGCAGGACTATCATCTATTGGACTTATTACTTTTATAACGCCATTTTCCATTGTTACTTCTATTCCTAGCCCACCAAATTGACCGCTAGTGGCACTTTGTAAATTTTCAAATTCTTTTGGAGGTAAATATACAGAATGGGGATCTAATGATTGTAACATCCCGTTAAGCGCAGATTCTATAAGTTCATCTTGTTTAGTTTCTTCTATATACTCTTTATCAACTAACGATATGGCTTTTTCAATAAGGTTTATGTTTTCTTCACTTAAAGTTTTACTATAAGCAAATACATAAGAGTTTAAAATTATCATTAAGAAAACTAATATATTTCTTGAATTTATTTTTTTTTGTTTAATCATTTACTTATGATAAGGATGGTTATTAAAAATTGTTATAGACCTATAAATTTG
>CAZLAN010000088.1:0-4989 GCA_964557485.1 uncultured Rhodobiaceae bacterium
TATGAATGGAATTGGTGAAAGAGCAGGTAATGCTGCTTTAGAAGAAATTGTAATGTCTATCAAGGTAAGGAATGATGTTTTAAAATATGAATCATCTGTAGACACAACTCTTTTTACTAGGGCATCAAAGTTAGTATCTTCTGTAACCTCATTTCCTGTTCAATATAATAAAGCAATTGTTGGAAAAAATGCTTTTGCTCATGAATCTGGAATCCATCAAGATGGCATGTTAAAGAATAATGAAACCTATGAAATTATGACTCCTGAAAGCATTGGTTTAAATGAATCTACCTTAGTAATGGGCAAACATTCTGGAAGACACGCTTTTAAAGAAAAAGCTAAAGAACTAGGTTATATTCTAGCTGACAATCAACTTAATGATGCTTTTTATAGATTTAAAGACCTAGCAGATAAGAAAAAAGAAATTTTTGATGATGATATTATTGCATTAATTGATGATGAATATTCTAAAGGTCTGGATATAGTTAAATTAATTTCTTTATTTATTCAGGCTGGAACAGAAGGCCCTCAGTACGCTGATCTTACTTTAGAATATAATGGTAAAATTCTTAAAAAGAAATGTTCAGGCGATGGTCCTGTTGATGCATTATTTAATGCGATTAGATCTATAGTTCCTCATACTGCATCATTACAGCTATATCAAGTTCATGCTGTTACAGAAGGAACTGATGCTCAAGCAGAAGTTAGCGTTAGATTGCACGAATCAGGTAAGACAGTAATTGGAAGAGGTGCTGATACTGATACCTTGGTTGCGTCTGCCAGGGCATATATAAATGCTTTAAATCGTTTAATGATTAAAAGAGAAAAAAGTGCTCCTGAGGAGATAGCAAATTAACCAATAAGGAGATATCTTCTTGAGAAATTTGTTTGATTTTCTAAGCTCTGATATGGCTATTGATTTAGGAACTGTAAATACTCTTATTTATTCTAAAGAAAACGGCATTGTTCTTAATGAACCCTCAATTTTAGCTGTAGATAATTCTGAAAATAGAATGGATATCGTTGCAATTGGCGATGATGCAAAAAAAATGCTTGGACGAACTCCAAGTAATATAAAAACAATTAGGCCAATGAAGGATGGTGTTATAGCTGATTTTTTAGCTGCTGAAGAGATGATTAAATATTTTATTAGAAAATCTTCGACGCAGAAAAAGATACTTAGTCCAAGGATTATTATTTGTGTTCCAGCCGATGCGACACCTGTTGAGCGGAAGGCAATTTTAGAAGCTGGACTAGCAGCTGGCGCAAGAAAAGTCTTTCTTATAGATGAACCTATAGCTGCTGCTATAGGCGCGGATCTCCCGGTTATGGAAGCAACCGGCTCTATGGTTGTTGATATTGGTGGAGGCACAACAGAAATAGCAATACTTTCTCTTGGAGGTGTTATTTTTTCTAAATCTATTAGGGTAGGGGGGAATAAATTTGATGAATCAATAATTTCTTATTTAAGAAGAAATGAAAATATCCTTATAGGAGAAATTACTGCTGAAGAATTAAAAAAGACTATTGGATCTGGGCTTATTCCTAAACATGGAGATGGCAAAAAGATGAAAATTAAAGGAAGAGAAATCACAGAAGGGGTTCCAATAGAGAAGGATGTTTCAGAACGCCAGATAGCTGAAAGCCTTGCTGAGCCATTATTTGAAATTGTAGAAACAATAAAGGAAGGACTTGAATCGGCTCCCCCTGAACTTACTGGGGATATTTATGAGCAAGGGATTATCTTGGCAGGCGGGGGTTCTTTACTTGATAATATTGAGATTGTTATTGAGAAAGCAACAGGTTTGAAGGTTAAATATGCATCTGAACCCTTATTTTGTGTCGCTAATGGATCGGGTATTGTTTTAAATAATTTGAAGATAATGAAAAAGTCATTAAGCACAACTTATGGGAGACTTTAGCGGAATCAGTATAAATTAAAATTATGTACGAAAAAAACAACGGCATAAATCGTCGTGTATTTTTTGTTGGCGGTGGAATGGTTTTACTTTCATCCCTTCTTCTTTCAAGACTCTGGAATCTCCAAATTGAACAAAAAGATAAATTTATTCTTCTTTCAGATAAAAACCGTGTACGCTTGACCCCTGTTTTTCCTGAAAGAGGAAATTTTTTAGATAGAAACGGAAAAAAATTAGCAATAAATTCTTCAAACTTTAAATTATCATTTGTCCCCGGGGATTTACTGTCTGAAGAGCAGTTAATTGAGAAGATTTCCAGCCATATTAATTTAGATTTTATTCAGTTAAAAAGAATTGAAAGATCTTTAAAAAAAAATAATCTCAGATCTATTGATATTAAAGATAACCTAACAATAGATGAAATCTATTCAATAAATAATTTAACTGAGGATAAAGATCTTTTTTTAATAGAGAATGATTTTAAAAGATCTTATTTGGCGCCTGAAAGTTTTGCTCATTTAATAGGTTATACAGGTGAAAGCGATAAGGACGAAATTAACACAAAAGGTCTTACAGGTTTAGAGAAGAAATATGATGATATTTTGTCTGGGCATCTAGGATATATTAAAACTGAAGTTAACTCTTTAGAAAAGAATGTTAGGGTCTTGGATAAAAGACAGGCGATTGATGGCCAGGATATAGTTCTAACTATCGATAAAGATCTACAAAATAAAGTTTATACTATAATGGGAAAGAATTCCGGCGCCGCAAGCGTAATGAATGTAAAAAATGGAGAAATTTTAGCTTTATGTTCAACGCCAAGTTTTGACAGCAATAAGTTTGTAAGTGGATTCACAGTCCAAGAATGGGAAAATCTATCAAGAAATGAAATGAATCCTTTTTTAAACAAAGTCGTTAATGGTGAATATCCGCCTGGATCTACTTTTAAAATTGTCACAGCCCTAGCTGGTTTAGAGGATGGAACATTAGATATTAAAGATACTGTCTTTTGTGAGGGTAAAACAACATATGGAAATAGGGATTTTCATTGTTGGAGAGATAAAGGACATAGGGAAGTTAATTTAACGAAAGCAATAAAAGAGTCATGTGATGTGTATTTTTATGATCTTGCAAAAAAATTAGGTATTGAAAAAATTATAAATATGGCCCTCAGGCTTGGATTAGGAAGAAATTTTAATTTAATTAATGAAGTAGAAAGAAAGGGGTTATTACCTACTGCTGACTGGAGAAGAAATAAATTAAAAAATAGATGGAATCTTGGCGATACTTTGGTTGCAGGAATCGGGCAGGGATATATAACTGCTACCCCTTTACAGTTAAATGTAATGATTTCAATGATTGCTAATAAAGGATTTTATGTCGAACCTAACATTATTAGGTCACCAAAAATAAAGAAAGAAAGAAACTTAGTTAGACCTGCAGGTTTTGATTTTACAAATGTAGATATAATTAGAGAACTATTGGATATAGCGGTAAATGAAAAGGGAGGAAATGCATATCAAAGCCGAATAATGGACAAAGATTGGAAGATGGCAGGTAAAACAGGAACTTCTCAGGTCAAAGAAATAACCAAGGAGGAAAGGGAAGAAACTGTCGTGATTGCAAAAAAAAGGAAAGATAGAGACCATGCACTTTTTGTAGGTTATGCGCCTACTAAGAAACCAAAATATGCAGTTTCTGTAATTATAGAACATGGCGGATCAGGAAGTCAAAAGGCAGCTCCAATAGGAAGGGATATATTATTGGCATGTAAAAAAGTAAAGACTTCTGGGTACAGGGTTTAATCAATGAGTAATATCTATAGAAATAATCTAGGTTATAGAAATAATTCGCTTAGAAATTTTTCAAGAGTAAACTTTGGAATACCTATTTGCTTATTTCTTCTAGGGGTAACTGGCATACTTATGCTTTTTTCAATTTCTGGGGGAGAGTTTACTGGGTTGGTTTCAAATCACTTAAATCGCTTACTTGTAGGGTTCTGTTTTTTTCTTTTCTTTGCCACAATTAGTTTTCGAATTTTAAGAATCTTTAGCCCTATTTTGTATGTGCTAATTTTGCTGATGTTAATTTGGTTATTGGTTTTTGAAAATAGCTCTGTGTCTAGATGGATTAATATTGGAATAACGAGCTTTCAACCATCAGAATTTTTAAAGATTATTTTAATTGTAACTCTAGCTTCTTATTATAGTTTTTTTGGAGAAAAAAATTCAAAAAAATTAAGATATAATATTTTGCCAATCTTATCTATCTTGATCCCTTCTTTAATGATTATAAATCAGCCTGATTTAGGTACAGCGGTATTAATTGTTATAACAGGATTTTCTACGGTTTTCTTTTCAGGTTTACACTTAAAGTGGGTTTTTTTCGGTGCAGTATCGGTTTTAGCAACTATTCCAATAATAATTAATACCTTAAAGCCCTATCAAATGAAAAGGCTTGAGGTCTTTTTTGACCCTGAAAAAGATCCTTTTGGGTCAGGCTACCATATTATTCAATCAAAAATTGCTATTGGTTCTGGTGGAGTTACTGGGAAAGGTTTTATGCTTGGAACCCAAAGCCAGTTAAATTTCTTACCAGAAAAGCATAATGATTTTATGCTAGCTGTATTACTAGAAGAAACAGGGTTTATTGGCGGAATATTTATTTTTTCGATTTTTATGTATTTAATAATAATCTCTGCCCATACATCATTAATTTCAAGGAGTCGATTCAGCTCAATTGCCTGTGGAGCAATTTCTGTTCTTATTTTTTTATATTTCTTTATTAATTGTGCAATGATTACTGGCTTAATTCCCATTGTAGGAGTACCAATTCCAATGCTTTCATACGGTGGCTCAGCTATAATATCAATGTGTGCGGCTATGGGTTTTGTGCTTAATGCAAGGTTAAATAGGGAAATAAAAATAGAAAGTTTTCTTGATGGATAAAGGATTACATCCAATTGATCAGATTTTAGAGGAAAGATGTCCTAAGTTAATTAACAGAAAAATTCTTTGGTCGCTGATTAAGCCCATAGTTTTTAAAGTATTCAAATACAAAACTGCAAAAA
>CAZLAN010000089.1:0-4820 GCA_964557485.1 uncultured Rhodobiaceae bacterium
TTGTCTGGGGGACAAGGGGTCGTGGGTTCAAATCCCGCCGCTCCGACCATTATTATATAGACTATATTCAGTAAATATTTATTAATTATCTAATGACACAAACTGGCAAAGCTATTGGAAGATCAGTTCCATTTCCTAATCGTAATTATGCATGGTTTGTAGTTTTTGTTTTAATTATTGCTTCTTTAGTTGCTTTTGTTGATAGACAAGTTGTAGCAATCGTTGTTGAACCTATGAAAGATGATCTTGGTGTTGGAGATACTGAAATAGGATGGTTATATGGTATTTTTGCACTTTTCTATGCAGTAGCAGCAATTCCTATTGCAACAATTGCAGATAGTAAAAGTAGAAAGAATATTATTGCATTTGGAATTTTTTTTTGGTCTATACTAACTGTTGCATGCGGCCTTACTAGAAATTATTGGCAAATATTTATGGCAAGAATTGGTGTTGGAGTTGGTGAGGCAACCTTAACACCTTCTGCAACCTCACTAATAAGTGATTATTTCCCAAGAAAAGATATCCCAATGGCGGTAAGTATTTTTCAAACTGGACCAGTAATTGGAACAGCAATAGCTTTTATTGTTGGGGGTATAGTTCTTAATATCGTAGAGCATGCAGACCCATTAATTTTACCGATAATTGGGGAGTTACGACCTTGGCAACAAACTTTTGTTTATGTAGCTATCCCTGGTTTTTTTTTATCGATCTTTTTTCTTTTGATTAAAGAACCTGTTAGACGGCCTTCGATAGGATCAATTAATAATAAACAAGGTCTAGGACAACTATTAGATTTTTATAAGCAGCATAAAGAAACTATCATATATCATCATTTAGGGAATTTATCTTTACTTTTAACCGGTTATGCATTTGTCTTTTGGAGCATTACTTTTTTTGTAAGAGTTCATGGTCTTGAAGCGGCTGAGGCATCTCAAATATTTGGTTGGATTTTCTTATTCTTCGGTCCATTAGGTCCTCTACTTGTAGCACTTTTGGCAAAGAATTTAACTGATCGAGGCTATAAAGATGCAAATATTACAGCCGGTATGATTGGCGGTATTCTAACTATTCCAACTATTTTAATAATTCAAATAGCACCAAGCTCCTTTTGGGCATTTATTTTCTACGCTCCAGCACTTATGGCTGTTAATTCACCTTTTGGAGTTGCAAATGGTGCTTTACCAGTTATTACACCACCTAACTTAAGGGCTAGAGTTGCTGCTGGATATATGCTAACTGGTGCCATTGGTATGATGTTAGGGCCGCCAATTGCTGGAGCGTTTAATGAATACATATTTCCTGGTTATGATGGTGTTCGTTATTCGATGATGGTAATGACTATTTTCTTTGGTTTAATAGGTGTTTTTTTGCTATCGTTAGGTAGAAAACATTACGCTTTATCAATAGAAAAAACAGATAATTGGGAAGCGGAATAAGTTTTATAAACTAATCTCAGGAGAGGGTGTTGAAAACAATTAATTTATTTTTTGAAAATTTTTTTTCCTATTCTAGTCCTTATGTTCATTTCTTATTAAGATTTACACTCGGAATTTCTTTTTTCTTGCACGGGTATACTAAAATACCGATTAGCCAGAACTTTATAGGGTGGCTAGATTCTATAGGTGTTATTTATGCAGAATTAACTTCATATTTGATTGCTTGGGTTGAAATGTTATCAGGAGTTGGTATCATAATTGGCGGTCTTCTAGTAAAGACTTTACCAATTTTTTCTAATTTTCTTACAAGATTTTCAAGTTTAGCTATCTGTATAATAATGATTGGAGCTTTAACCTTGGCACATTCAGATTGGAGTATATTTATTGGAGAAAGAGGAAAGGTGTTATTTTCGAGTGAGCAGTTATTTTTACTTACTTTAGGGGTATATTTTTTTATTTTAGGTAATAATTCTGAATAATATTTTTAAAATAATTCTACTTAGCTCTTTTATTTTATTAATTATAGCTCCATTATTATTAGCATTATTGTAAAGTATAATTATTAAGGGGATTTAATGACAGGTTATAGTTTTCCTAATGGTGCTGCATTAGTTTTTGGAGGTTCTGGAGCTCTTGGTTCAGGGATAGTCGATCTTCTAAGTAAAAGCGGTACTGATATTGCTTTTAGTTTCTTGAATAATAAAGAATCGGCAGAAAAAACTACAAAAATTGTAGAAGGTAATGGAAAAAATGTATATTCAGAAAGTGTTGATTTACTTGATCAATCTTCAGTTGAAGATTTTTCGAATTTAGCAAAAGAAAAATTTGGTAGAATTCATTCCGTTGTTAATGCAACAGGTCCTTTCTTTAATTTAGCTCCAATTATAGATTCAAATCCTGAAGATGTTTATAAAACACTGGATACTGATATTAAAGGATTTTATCATATTTTGAAAACAACCGTTCCTTTGCTTAAAGCTGGTGGCGGAGGTTCAATTACTACTCTTACTACAACAGCTGTTCATAGATATACTAATACTGCTGGTTTATCTTCTATTCCTAAAACAGTTGTTAAGCATTTATGTTCTGCAGTTGCAAGAGAGGAGGGCCCTAATGGAATAAGGGTTAATTGTGTTGCTGTTGGACAAATTGATTTACTTTCTGAGAAACAAAAAGAAGAAATTGATGCATCTGGAGATGTTGCTAATGAATTCTTAAAACTAATCCCTTTAGGTAGATCTGGAACTCCAGATGAATTATTTAATTCTGTAGTTTTTCTTGCCTCTGAAAACGCAGGTTATATTAATGGTCAATCATTACCAGTTGATGGCGGTTATTCTGCGTAAAATTTTAATAATTCTGTTTATTGTATTTTTGTCATCTGAAATTTATTCAAATGAAAAGAATGAAAAAATTTATCTTTTTAAAGATATTATTTCATTAGACCCAAAACATAAGAATGTTAATTCAATATTAGTTAAAGAAGGAAAATTTTTTGAAGTAGGCTTATTTAAGAACTTAAAAAAAAAATATCCTAATACAAAAATAGATTTAACTTTAAAAGATAAAATTGCTGTTCCTGGATTTATTGAGCATCATATCCATCCTTTCTTATCTGCACTGACAATGAGCTCTAAAATAATTTCTATCGACAGTTGGAATCTTGATGAAGCAAAAAGTAATGGCATTCTCAATGGGGAAGATTATATTTTTGAACTTAAGGATTCTATAAAAAATATCGAGCCAACTAAAAATGTGTTTATTTCTTGGGGTTATCATCATTACTTTCATGGAAAACTTTCACGTAAAAAATTAGATCAGATAAGTAACGATATACCAATACTAATAATTCATAGGTCTTTCCATGAATTTATCATGAATAGCAAAGCTATTGAATTTTTTAACATAAATGAAGATTTAATTAATAATCTTCCTGAATCTATTAAATCCAATATAAGTATAGAAAATGGTCATTTTTCTGAAAATGGTGCTTTTGTTGTAATTCCAAATCTAATGACTTATTTTTCTAATAATAAAGGATTTTTAAATGGATTAAACAAAACAGTTAATTATCTTCATAGTAATGGAATTACTCTTATAGCGAATCCAGGATCAATGTTTGATAAGAATCTTCAAAAGGCTAAAAACTTTATCTTTGGAGGCAAGAAAACGCCTTTTAGAAGTTACTTTATTCCAAATGGAATGTACTTGTCTGCAGTTTATAAAAATGAAGATTTAATAAAAAAAACAGAAGAAATCTTGAATTGGGGTGAAGGAAAAGTTGAATTTCTACCTAAGCAAATAAAGCTTTTTGTTGATGGGGCTATGTATTCACAAAACATGATTATGCGTGATGGTTATTTAGATGGACATCAGGGTGTTTGGCTAATGAATAAACAGAAATATAAAGAAGTGTTTAAGATATACTGGGATGCTGGCTACCAAATACATATACATCAAAATGGTGATGGTGGCTTAGATTTTCTTCTTGATATATTGGAAGAAAATATAAAAAATAATCCGAGAAAAGATCATAGAACTACTATAGTCCATTTTGGTTATTCGCGATCGGATCAAATACCTAGAATAAAAAAATTAGGTGCGATTGTTAGTGCTAATCCTTACTATGTAACGATTTTATCTGACCTATACAGCAAATTTGGCGTGGGCTCGGAACGATCTCAAGAAATGGTAAGGTTAGGTGATGTAAATAAGAATGAAATAATTTTCTCTCTTCATTCAGATATGCCAATGGCGCCAGCTTCACCACTTAGATTAATGGATTCTGCTGTTAACAGACTTAATATGTCTGGAAAAGTTGCAGGCCCTCAGCAAAAAATTAATGTTTATAAGGCTCTAGAATCTGTGACAAAAAATGCTGCTTATATTTTGAGATTAGAGAAAAGTTATGGAACTATTAGTAAAGGAAAATTTGCAAATTTAACAATACTAGATAAAAATCCGTTAGAGATTAAAAAAACAAATTTAAAAAATATTAATGTTGTTGGAACATTTATTGAAGGTGAATACTATTCCAGCGATATGTCAATTAGCCTTCAAGATAGACTAACAAGTATTCAATAATCATTATTTATAAAGTGGACTCTTTTTTGGATCGAGTAATGTTAACTTTTCTAACAGATTTGCAGGTTCAGAGATACCTACAATATAAACCATTCTTTCTTTAACCTTACCTTCAGCATGTATTGCTCCAGTAGGAATATGTAATTTATCTCCTGGATTTAATTGAACTTTCTCACCTTTTTCATTTAGAATATAGCTTTTACCTTCCATCACATATCCACAATTATCTACATCATGCCAGTGTGGTGGTAATTCTTCCATTCTTTCAGAGACATAAACAGTAGGCCATAGATCAAGTTT
>CAZLAN010000090.1:0-4735 GCA_964557485.1 uncultured Rhodobiaceae bacterium
ATTTAAAAATAATACCTAAATTAATTAATAATTTACTTGAAGAAAATAAGATAAATCCTTCAAAAATAAGTAAATTTATACTTCCATGTGTTTTTCCAAGAGTTCCTCAGACAATTTCTAAGATTTGTGGAATTGATCCCGAGACTGTTGTTGACAATTTAGCCATGAGTACAGGTGATACAGGCTCAGCACATTCATTACTTTTACTGGCGCATGTTCTTGAAAATTCTGAACCTGGAGAAACGATATTAGTATGTTCTTTTGGCGGAGGTGGAGATGCAATACTTCTTGAAACTACCAGTTTAGTAACTAAATTTAAGAACGAAGAATCAATTTCGTCAATGCTTGATAATGGGACTGAAGAAAGTAATTATATGAAATATCTAACATTTAATGATTTAGTTAAGTGGGAGAAAGGTATGCGAGGCGAAATTGATAAAAAAACAGCCTTGACAACATTATATCGTCATAATGATGCGATAATGGGACTTATAGGTGGGAAATGCTCAAAAACAGGAACGATACAATTTCCTCCGTCAAGAATTTCTGTTAGCCCCAATAGTCCAGATATCGATACACAAGAACCCTACAAATTAGCAGAAAAGAAGGCAAATATTTTATCTTGGTCTGCTGACTATTTATCCTTTTCTATTAATCCTCCTAATTATTATGGAATTGTTTCTTTTGAAGAAGGCGGAAGAATAATGATGGATTTCACGGATGTTGGTGAAGGCGAAATAGAATCTGGTAAAGATGTTAAGATGGTTTTTAGAATAAAGGCAATTGATGAGGCAAGAGGTTTTACAAGGTATTTTTGGAAAGCTGTACCTATTTAAAATAAAATATGGTAATTTAATTTTTTAAAATGGAGATAATTTATGGCTTCAGGCATTAAAGATAAAGTAGCAATTCTTGGAATGGGTTGTTCTAAATTTGGTGAAAGATGGGATACAAGTCCAGATGATCTTATGGTCGAGGCTTATATTGAAGCTCTAGATGATGCTGGAATTGAGGCCAATCAATTAGATGCGGCTTGGTTTTCACATCATATTGATGATATAGGGGCTGGAAAGGGCGGAACTCCAATGTCAGTAGCTCTAAGACTTCCAAATATATCAGTAACACGGGTTGAAAACTATTGTGCGTCTGGCTCAGAAGCTTTTAGGGGCGCGGTTTATGCTGTTGCAGCAGGTGCTGCAGATATTGCTATAGCTTTAGGTATGGAAAAACTTAAAGATACTGGTTATGGCGGTCTTCCTGCAACAAATTATGGTACATTCGGACCTCAAATAGGTCCATCGGGTTCTGCTCCCGGTAATTTCGCTCAATTAGCATCTGCTTATAGAGCTAAACATAATGTATCTGCTGAAGATTTAAAGAAAGCAATTGCTCATGTTTCCGTAAAAAGTCATGCAAATGGAGCAAAAAACCCTAAAGCTCATTTGCAAAAAGAAGTAACTGAGGAACAAGTTATGAATGCACCAATGATCGCTGAACCTCTAGGCTTATTTGATTGTTGTGGTGTATCTGATGGTGCAGCTGCTGCGATTGTAACGACTCCAGAAATTGCAGCAAGTTTAGGAAAAAAAGATTTAATTAGCGTAAAGGCCCTTCAATTATCAGTCTCCAATGGATTAGAATCACATCATAACACTTGGGATGGTTCTTATTTTCATACTGTTAGAATAGCTGCTAAAAAGGCATATGCTGAAGCTGGTATCACTAAACCCAGAGAAGAAATTTCAATGATGGAAGTTCATGATTGTTTTTCAATTACTGAGTTAGTTACTATGGAAGATCTATTTATCTCCGAAGAAGGTCAGGCAGTTAATGATGTAATGAATGGATTTTATGATTCTGATGGCCAAGTTCCTTGTCAAATTGATGGAGGTTTAAAATGTTTTGGTCATCCTATCGGAGCTTCAGGGTTAAGAATGCTATATGAAATGTATCTTCAATTACAAGGAAGGGCAGATAAAAGACAGTTAAATAACCCTTCAATAGGTTTAACTCATAATTTAGGTGGTCAACCAGCAAACAATGTTTGCTCTGTAGCAATTATTGGATCTTTATAATTTAATCTGACGGATATTGATCATCTAAAGCCTTTAAATAACCTGAATAATTTGGTTGATCTATACTAAGTTTAGCCATTGTTGATCTAATTAAATGATCTTTTAATTTAGGGTTATTTCTATTAATTTCTTTATTTTTAATTCTTTTACATAATTCAGTATTCAAGAACTCTAAATCCCCATCAATATTAAGAATTTTCTTTAATCTAATTATTTCTAATTCATCATAATTATCAATTAACTCTATTTGTCTCAAAGCGATTTTAAGGCTATTTTTTGCAACAAATGCATAGAATCTTCGATATCCAGTAAGAATAGGGATTAACTTTTTATCAATATAATTAATAATTTCTTCTAAGTTTAATTCACTAATATTTTTAGATTCTCTTAATAATAATATGAAATTTGATAAACTATTGTTAGAATCTTTACTCTCAACTATAGTAGCTATGTCTTCTAAAAAATTTGAAATTGCTACAAATAACTCTTCTATCTTTGGCTCACTTCTCATTTTTATATTACTAGCTTTCTTATTAAATCAATTTCAGTTTCAGAAGATCTTCTTCCAATAGATATTCTATCAATAGATTTATCATAACCAGATCTATAAATTTCGATCATATTTAGGCACATTATTCCCCATTTTAAAGTACCTAATATTTCCCAAAATTTTGCTCTATCTAAATCAACTTTATTACCTGATATTAATTCATATGCTTCGTACATATCTTCCCTATAACCAAACCCCCCAACAGGCAGATTAATTTTGTTAAAGCGCCAGCTATTTACACATATCCACGAAAGATCTTCATAAGGATCTCCGATATGAAAAATTTCCCAATCTAAAACTGCTGATATAAACATATCTTTTGAGAATATAAGGTTTCCATTTCGAAAATCGCCATGTATTAATTTATTGTTAATTTTTTTAGGAATATTATCTTTTAACCAATCTATAGCGTATTCGAAAACTGGGATTCTTTGATTATGATTTCGGTAAACTTCTTCATATTTTAGTACTTCTTCATGTGCATCAGAAGTTCTGATATTCTTAAAATTATCTAATGGAATCTTATGTATGTTAGCAATTATTTCGCCACATAATTTTGCTAATTTTGGTCTAATTGATTTAAAGTCATCATTATTTACAATTCTTGTTCCTAAGGTTTCTCCCTCAATAAATTCCATAAAAAAACCTTTACCTAGATTTTTATCATCAATAACTTTGAAAATTTTAGGAACTGGAACATTATAACTTTTTGCAGTATCCATAATTTTAGCTTCGTTAGTTATTCCTACAAAATTATTATTTTTTTCATCTTTTTCATTACCATCTGGAGTTCTTCTAAATACTATATTTTTAATTCCGCTAAAGTTTTTAATTGATATTTTCCATGATTCATTGCTAGATCCACCAGATAATCGAGTTACTTCATCAATAGAGGTAATTTCGGGAAAAAAATCCTTAATTATAGGGAATAAGTTATTTTTAAGATTTTCCATGTTATAAAAATTTTAAAACACTATTATCAATAATTATTTTTATGCTACAAGTTAAATATGTCAGAAGAAAGTTCACAGAAAATTCCTTTAATTAGAAGATTAAGAAATTACTTCTTAACAGGTTTAGTTGTTGCGGCCCCAATAGCAGTAACAATTTGGGTATCCACTTGGTTTGTTCAGAGTGTAGATTCATGGTTTGCACCATTTATACCTGGCTTTCTAAAAGATTCACCATATAGCTTACCCGGAATAGGTTTAATTGCATCACTTATAATTCTTACTACCTTAGGCGCTCTAGCAGCCAATTTTTTCGGAAGAACTATTTTAGAATTTGGAGAAAGTCTTTTAGATAGAGTTCCTGTAGTTAGGAATATTTATGGAGCTGTTAAACAAATCTTCGAAACTGTTGCTACACAATCAAATAAAAATTTTAGAGGGGTTGTATTATTTGAATATCCTAGAAAAGATATTTGGGCGTTAGGCTTTGTTACAACTGAAGCAAAAGGTGAAATTGCCGAAAAGAAAGGGGATAATCTTTTATGTATATTTGCCCCAACAACGCCAAATCCTACATCAGGATACTTATTGTTTGTTCCGAAAGAAGATACTATAGAAATGGATATGACAGTTGAGGAAGCTGCTAAGTTAATTATTTCGGCTGGCCTTGTAGTGCCAGACAAGGATTAACCTGCATCTAAAAATTTTAATGATTCATCTTTGCTAAATAATTTTAGCATTTGTTTATAGTTTTTGTTTTCAGATAAAAGATTTTTATCAACAATTTTCTTTGCATTTTCATTCGCAATTTCAAGTAAATCTTTATTTTCATTTAAGTTAGCAATTTTAAAAATATGGAAACCTGATTGTCGCGTTCCTAAGACCTCTCCTGAGCCCCTTAGTAAGAGATCCTGCTCAGCTATTATGAACCCATCATTCGTTTCCCTTAGGGTCTTAATTCTTTTTTTTGCATTTTCTCCTAAAGGAGTTTGATAAAGTAACAAACAACTTGATTGATTTTTACCTCTCCCAACTCTACCTCTTAATTGATGTAATTGTGATAAACCAAATCTTTCTGAATGTTCGATAATCATAACTGTTGCATCAGGAATATCTATTCCTACTTCAATAACAGTTGTAGAAACTAATATTTTTTTTCT
>CAZLAN010000091.1:0-4620 GCA_964557485.1 uncultured Rhodobiaceae bacterium
AATTGGATAAAATATGAAAAAGAAAATACAAATTTCTAAAAATAGAATATCAAGAAGAGATGCTATAGTTGGTGGAGCTTCTTCAGTCTTTCTTGCCGGAATGATATCTAAACCTGCAATTTCAAAAGGGATAAGAAGATTAACCATGACTCATACTTGGCCTAAGAATTTTCCTGGGCTTGGTACATCTCCTGAAAGGATAGCCAAACATATAAAGAAAGCTACTGACGGCGAAATCGAAATTAAAATTTATGCTGCAGGTGAATTAGTTCCTGCATTTGAGGCTTTGGACGCAGTCTCAAGTGGAGTTGCAGATTTATATAACGGGGCCGAATATTATTTCCAAGGTAAGAATATTGGCTTTAATTTTTTTACAGCAGTTCCTTTTGGAATGACAGCGAACGAATTAAACGCTTGGATTGATCACGGTGGTGGTAGGGAGTTATGGAATAAATTAAGCGCTCAATTTAATGTTATTTCCTTTCAATCAGCAAATACGGGAGTACAAATGGGAGGCTGGTTTAATAAGGAAATTTTAAGCATTGACGATCTTCGAGGATTAAAGATTAGAATGCCTGGATTAGGTGGCGAAGTCTTAAGAAGAATTGGTTCTGCTGCAGTTGCTATTCCTGGTGGTGAGATATACCCCGCTCTGCAATCAGGTGCAATAGATGCCACTGAGTGGGTTGGTCCATGGAATGACTTAGCTTTTGCATTTTACCAGGTTACAAAATATTATTATTGGCCAGGTTTTCATGAACCGGGCGCAGGACTTGCAACAGGAGTAAATCTTGATACTTGGGATTCTTTAACAAGTTCACAAAGAGAAATATTTAAGAAAATCTTCGCTTATGAAAATACTTATACATTAGCAGAATTTAACCATCATAATTCTATAGCTCTCAACACTTTAATTAATAAACATAAAGTTATAATGAAAACTTTTCCAAAAATAGTTATGCAAGAATTAAAGATTAAATCTAATGAGGTCCTTGAAGATGTTTCTACTAGAGACCCGTTAACTAAGGAGATTTATTTTTCTTTCAAAGATAACCTTAAAAGATTAAAAGAATGGTCAAGACATTCTGAATTAGCTTACATGTCTTCAAGAGAAGACACTTAATGAATTTCCTTAAATCCATTAATGAATATACCGGACGCTATATTTCTTGGTTAATCATTATTATGGTTATAACTCAAATAATAATTGTTATATCTAGATATGTTTTTGGAATTGGCTTTATTAAACTTCAAGAATTGATGATTTATATGCATGGGACGCTTTTTACTATCGCCGCTGGATATACATTACTGTATGATGAACATGTAAGGGTAGATACAATTTATCGAGAATCTTCATACAAGTATAAAAATATAATAAACCTATTAGGATCGATTTTCTTTCTTCTTCCATTTATATTTTTTACATTTTATATGAGCTTTCCCTATGTAAGACGCTCATGGAAAATATTTGAAGGTTCTCCAGAAACTAGCGGTTTAAACGCTACATATATTTTTAAGTCTACCTTAATTATATTCCCTATACTTTTACTTATTCAAACATTGGTTATTATAGTAAATTCAGTAAAAGGTCTTAAATCTAAAAATGTTTGAATATCTAGATCTGCTAATGTTTGGAGTGGCAATATTAGCTTTAATTTTAGGTTTCCCTGTTGCTTTCACATTAGCGGGGATTGCTATAATTTTTGCGCTAATTGGTGAATATCTTGGAGTATTTCCATTTCAATTTCTACGCGCCATACCTCAAAGAATCTTTGGAACAATGACTAATGAGGTATTGATGGCAGTGCCTTTATTTATATTTATGGGGACAATATTAGAAAAATCAAAAGTAGCTGAAGATTTACTCGAAAATATGAGCAAATTATTCAAAGGAATTAAAGGTGGTTTAGGAATATCAGTTACATTAGTAGGCGCCCTTTTAGCTGCATCAACAGGAATAGTTGGTGCAACTGTCGTCACCATGGGTTTGCTATCCTTACCTACAATGCTTAAGAATGGATATAATCCTAAACTTGCAACTGGCGTTATCACTGCTTCAGGGACATTAGGTCAAATAATTCCTCCTTCTATAGTTTTAATTTTATTAGGAGATGTAATTTCTAATGCCTATCAAAAATCTCAGCTTAGTATGGGAATATTCTCTCCAGATACTGTTTCTGTAGGAGATTTATTCGCAGGATCTTTATTGCCTGGATTATTATTAGTATCTTTTTATATTATTTATCAATTACTAAAAGCAACATTTGACCCATTATCCGCACCAATAACTAATGATATTAATACCGATACTAATTACAAAGATCTTTTAAGGGTTTTATTCCCACCGCTTACATTGATACTTGCGGTATTAGGATCAATTTTATCAGGATTTGCGACACCGACTGAAGCAGCTTCAGTTGGCGCAATAGGTGCAATATTATTGGCAGCAAATAGAATTAATAATGAAAAATTAGGAACAAAAATATCGGCAATTTCATTTATTTTACTTCTAGTGTTAAATTTTTTCTTTGATTTACGAATAAATAGATCGGAATTAATAAATTATGAAATATTTACAATAATTCTATCTTTGATAATTTTAGCAATTTTTATATTTTCAACTCTTTTTTGCATTTATAAACTTTATTTAAGTAAAATCCTGACTGATGCAGCAAGATCATCAACGAAAATAACAAGTATGGTTTTTATTATACTTGTTGGCGCTACATTCTTCAGTTTAGTTTTTCGTGGTTTAGGTGGCGACGAAACAATTGAAAATTTTTTAATAAACTTACCAGGAGGGACATTTAGCGCAATTCTAGTGGTTATGGCTACGATGTTTTTCCTAGGATTCTTTTTAGACTTTATAGAGATAACTTTTGTTGTTGTTCCAATTGTTGCCCCAGTAGTTTTACAAATGGGAATTGACCCTGTTTGGCTAGGAGTTATGATGGCAATTAATTTACAAACTAGTTTTCTTACTCCACCATTTGGATTTGCATTATTTTATTTAAGAGGAGTAGCGCCTGATACAGTCAAAACTAGTGAAATTTATAAAGGTGTAATACCTTTCATCATAATACAAATATTAATGTTAATTCTTTTATCTTTATTTCCTAGTATTGCAACTTGGCTTCCGAATTTAATATTTGGTTAATAATTTCTTGGAAACCCTTTAGGAACCTTTTTTCCAGCCTGCCCTCTTTTACCGACCCAATCATTAATATCTTCAAAAAATCTATTTCTACCATTCTTATCAATAATATTAAGGCCATCGGCAGTATTAAAGCTTATAATTCCCGCTAAATTTCCATCCTTATATCTTTGTAACTTAACCCCTTTGCCTTTGGACATAATAGGGATTTCACTTAATGAGTATATTAGCATTTTCTTATTTTCACCAATAACAGCAATATCTTTGCCCTTTACTTCCGAAGAAATTTTTGCTTTATCTCCTTCAGATAAATTTAAGACTTGTTTTCCAGTTTTTCTATTTGATAAAATATCATTATGAGAAGCAACAAAGCCGTTTCCTAACTTTGATGCAATTAAAATATTCTTATCTTTATCAAAGGGATGAATCGATACTATTTCTTCGCCATCCTCAAGATCAATCATTAGCTTTAAAGGATCGCCAAATCCTCTACCAGAAGGAAGTGTCGTTGCCTCAATGGTAAAAAACTTTCCATTTGAAGCTAAAAGTAAAATCTTATTATTGCTCATAGTAGAGAACATCAGAGAAAGATTATCACCATCCTTAAATTTAATGTTATTTGCGATATGATCCTTTCCCTTTAGGGCCTTTATCCAACCTTCTTTTGAAAAAACAATAGTTATCTCTTCAGCTGGGGCAGAAAAATCATAATCATAATCCTTAACATCAATATCATTGTTAATTTTTGTTAATCTTTTTCCTATTTCAGTTTTTTTTGAGTAACTTTTTTTAATATCCTTAATTTCTTTAGAAATTTCTTTCCATTGAAAATCTTCTGACTTTAGTAGTTTGTTTAATGATGACTTATTCTTTTTAAGAAGGTCGTACTCTTCTTTTATTCTAATTTCCTCTAGCCTTCTTAAAGATCTTAACCTCATATTTAATATTGATGTAGCTTGATTTTCTGTTAGATTGAATTTCTTAATCAATTTCTTCTTTGGCTCATCTTCTTCTCTAATAATCTTTATTACCGCATCAATATTCAAATAAACAATCAAATACCCACTTAGGAGCTCTAATCTATTCTTTATTTCTTTTAGTCTAAAATTTGATCTCTTAATAAGCACATCTCTTCTATGGTCTATCCAAGAAATCAATAGGTCTCGTAAATTGTGTACTTTAGGAACATTATTGTTAATAGCATTTAAATTAACTGAAAATCTTGATTCTAAATCAGACATGCTAAATAATGCTTCCATTAAATGATCAGGGTCTACATCTCTGTTTTTAGGAATTAAAACTATTCTAATTTTTTCATCAGATTCATCACGGATATCATCAAGAATAGGTATCTTTTTATCAATTACTAATTGAGCAATTTTTTCTATTAATTTTCCTTTATTAACTAAATAAGGGATCTCAGAAATTACAATCTTCCATATACCTCTTTTTTCTTTTTCTAC
>CAZLAN010000092.1:0-4600 GCA_964557485.1 uncultured Rhodobiaceae bacterium
TGGCCTTATATCCTCAGGTATAGAAAGCCACCATTCTTCTGTATTATTAAATGTTGGATCAACATCAAATATGACACCTCTAAAAGATAAGAATCTATGTTTAACAACTTCACCTATTTTAAATTTAGCGTCTCTTTCCATGTTTTTCTCCAGTGAAATAAAAATTTAAATTATTATCTATAATCTTAAGTTATATACTAATATCTTTATTTCAATATGTATGTATTATAATTTCAACTCAAATAACCAAAAAAAGAAAAATGGATAAATTAATAAAAAAAGTCTTTACACCATTTAAAATTAATCAATTAGAGATAAAAAACAGATTAATAATGGCCCCAATGACCAGATCAAAATCTCCAAATAGTATTCCTGGAGAAGATGTGGCTAAATATTATAAAAGAAGGGCTGAAGGTGAAATTGGCTTAATCATTACAGAGGGCACAACTGTTGATACTCCTAATTCATCAAATGATACTAATATTCCATGCTTCTTTGGTCAAAAATCTATTGACGGATGGAAAAGAGTTGTAGACGAGGTTCATGAATCTGGAGGTTTAATTTTTCCTCAACTTTGGCATCAAGGAACAATGAGAAGAGCTGAAGATACATGGAATCCTGAAATTAAGTCTTACGGACCATCAGGACTATCCTCTCCTGGGAAAGAAATAGCAGAGCCTATGACTCCTGATGAAATTGAAAAAACTATAGATGCCTTTGTTAAAGCAACGATTGTAGCAAAGGAAATTGGCTTTGATGGTGTTGAATATCACGGTGCACATGGTTATTTGTTAGATCAGTTCTTTTGGGAAGGAACCAATGTAAGAAATGATGAATGGGGCGGGAAAAGTTTAGCTTCAAGAAGTAAATTTGCTTCAGATATAGTAAAGATATCTCGTGAAGAGGTAGGAGAAAAATTTCCTTTAATAATAAGGTTTTCTCAGTGGAAACAGCAAGACTTTAATCATAAAATGGCAGAATCACCAGGGAAATTGAAAGATTTTCTTGACGCCTTTATTGTTGCTGGTATTGATGCCTTCCACTGTTCACAAAGACGTTTTTGGGAAAATGAATTTGACAACTCTCCTTTAAATCTTGCAGGTTGGACAAAAAAACTGTCCAACAAGCCAGTGATAACAGTTGGCAGTGTAGGTTTAAATGTTGAATTTGTTGAGTCCTTCAATGGAAAGGTATCAGATATAGTTACAGATTTATCAGATCTTTTGAATCGATTAAATGAAGAAGAGTTTGATTTTATCGCCATAGGTAGAGCTTTAATATCTAATCCAGATTGGGCTAAGATGCTAAAAAATAATGATTTTTCAAATATGAAGGGTTTTTCACCTGCTGATTTAGAGTCTTTAATTTAAATAAGCTTTAAATTTTTTTGCTATTTTTGGATCTTTCTTTTTAATTTTTCTTGCCAAATTTAATATAACATTAGCTTGTTTTACCGTTGCGTCGTCTTGCATTTTTCCATCTACCTTTACCGCGCCAGTTCCATCACCCATAGCCTTAATAATTTTTGAAGCTTTTTCTACTTCTTCTAAACTCGGACAAAAAACCTTTTTGGCAATTTCTATTTGAGATGGATGAAGCGACCAAGCGCCAGAACATCCAAGAATAAAAGCATTTCTAAATTGAGTCTCACAACCGTCTGGATCGTCAAAATCTCCATAGGGGCCAAAATAAGGTTTTATATTGTTAGCAGCACAAGCATCTATCATTTTTGATAACGAATAATGCCATAAATCTTGTTGTACAAAGTCCCTATTTTCTTTTTTATCTTCCAAAACTCCATAATCTGGATGACTCCCTCCAACTCGAACAGTTTTCATTCCTCTTGATGCTGCGAGATCTGCAGGACCAAGGCTAAAGCCGTGTAATCTTGGACTACATGCCGCAAGCTCACTAACATTCATAACTCCTGCTGCAGTTTCTAAAATTATATGAATTTTAATTTGTTTTTTTAAATTATTCTTAGCTTCATTTAAGGCAATCACTCTATCGGCAAATAATATTTCTTCAGGAACATTTATCATAGGCAACATTATTACATCTAATTGATTTCCAAGCTCCTTAATTAGGTAAGAGACATCATCAAGAAACCATTCACTTCCTATTGCATTTACCCTTGTCCATAAACCTGTGGTTTTTAAATTTAATTTTTTTATAACTTTAACAAATGATTTTCTTGCATTTATCTTATTCTTTGGAGAAATCCCGTCTTCAAGGTTACCTAAAATTACATCAGATTCTTTGCTAATTACCTCTAATTTATCAGTTACTTTTTTTAAATGAGGAGGGAAAAAGTGAATTACCCTCTCAAGATTCTCATTTATTTCTGTGGACGGTTTTGGAGCGCCTTCAGCAAGGGGTTTATAAAAATTTCTATTAGAATTCATATTTAACCTCAGTTGATAACTCCATAGACATACATCATGTTTTCAAAAGGGGCAAACTTCTTCTTTTTTATAAAAGAGAAATAACGTAATAAGGAAATATATATTGGAGAATAATATGAAAGATCTAAGAATTATTCCGCCTATAGGAGAATTAATAAATCTAGAACATCTTGAGATTAAAGAAGGATATGTGAAACAAGGTTATTTTTTTGATAAAAAATTCACTAATCGAAATAATTTTATTACAGGAGGTATTATATCCACAGCATTAGATTTATTATGTGGCCACTCATTACACACTATGCATGATAAAAAACATGCAACTATAGAATTAAAGACTATGTTTTTATCACCAGCTCCTCCGGGTAAATTTATAGGTGAAGGAAAAGTAGTTAAGATTGGAAAATCTGTCGGTTTTGCTGAATCAATACTAAGAGATGAAAAAGGGGATGATATAGCAAGAGCTTCAGGAACTTTTAGGATATTTAGCTAATAATTTTTAGTTTTTTCTTTAATTTATCTCTAAGTTTAAGCTTATAAATTTTTCCTGAAGCAGTTCGAGGAAGTTTATCGGTGTGAATATCAAAATATTCTGGAATTTTAAAAGATGCTAAATATTTCTTTAGATAATCTTTAAGTAATTGTTCATCAAAATTTACATTTTCTTTTATTGACAATGAACAACAAAGTTTTTCTCCAAGTCTTTCTTCGGGGATTCCATATACACTAGCTTCCAAAACATCATTATGGCGATTAACTATATCTTCTACTTCAAGGCATGAAATATTTTCTCCACCTCTAATTACTATGTCTTTAGCTCTATCAACAATAAAGAGAAAATTATCATCATCTAGATATCCTAAATCACCAGATTTAAACCATTCGTTATAAAAAGTTTCTTTTGTTTCTTCATTTTTTCTCCAATAACATCTGAAATTTGTAATGGACTTAATCCATATTTCCCCTACAGAGTTTATTTCACATTCATTATTATCTTGATCCATTATTTTAATATTGGTTAATGGCGGTGTCGGCTTTCCAGTTGATCCAGGTCTTTTTAAATAATCTTCACCTGAGATAACTGCGCCAGCAGCATTGGTTTCGGTTAATCCATAGCCTAAGCCAGGGGAAGCATTTGGAAATTCCGATTTTAATTCTTCGACATGAGTTGAGGGTCTTGCTGCCCCACCGCCAGATAGCTCTTTTAAAGAAGAAATATCATAATTATTTCTACTTTTATCACGCATTACTTCTAGAGTCATAGTAGGCACGCCATTTAAAGTAGTAATTTTTTCTTTTTCAATTAATTTTAAGGCTTCTTCAGAGCTCCATTTATACATTAGGACCATCTTTCTTCCCGAAAGAAAAGACAACATAAATTGTGCGTGACTTCCAGTGACATGAAATAAAGGAACAGTTAATAGACAAGACGGCTGAATTTTTTCGTCACTAATAATATCATCTCTTATATTCCTCGCTGTAGCTACAACCATCCATTGTAATAAAGTTGAAATTATAGATCTATGAGAAGAGCAAACCCCCTTGGGGTGTCCGGTAGATCCAGATGTATAAAAGATTGTTGCATCATCATCTTGATCGCAATAATTAACCGGCATTTTGCTGTTAATATATTTATGTGAAATTTTATCCCAATCATAGTCAAGATCTTTATCTGATCTAATTATAACTGTTTCAAAAGATAATTTATTTCTGAAGAAATTTATTCTTTCCAATCTTTCTTCATCGGTAATTACTAATTTTGCACCACAATTTTTTAATCCGTATTCAAGTTCATTTGATGTCCACCAGCTATTCATTGGAACAGCTATGGCTCCAATTGAAGTAATAGCAATAAAGCTAAAAATCCATTCAGGAAAATTTCTAGATGCAATTGCAACTCTATCTCCTTTTGTAATTTTAAATTCTTTAATTAATGCATTTGCAAAAGCTGAAGATAATTTATAACTTTCCTCAAAAGTCCATCTTTCATCTTCAAAAACAAGCATATCTTTATCAGGATGATTTTCATAAAGTTTAAAATATTCATATAAAGTTTTAGGCCCCCAATCGAAGGCTGTATAATCATAACCATTTAAATTTATATCGATAGTTGGAAATTCTCCATCATGGGAGCATAATTCTTTTACTATTTCTTCAATTTCTTTTTGCATTTTATTTATGGCGGAGGGGGAGGG
>CAZLAN010000093.1:0-4519 GCA_964557485.1 uncultured Rhodobiaceae bacterium
GGGGATTTGCAAATCGTATGAGTGATACAGCTGCAGTTATTGGAAAACTTATTAAGTAAACATGTTTCAACTTAAAAATCTTGATGACCTTTTAAAAAATAATTTAAAAGGAAAAGTTATTCAAATAAGAGCTGATCTTAACTTACCAATAAGTGATGGTAGAATTCTTGATAAAACAAGAATAAAAAGTTTAAAACCAACAATTAAAGAATTACAAAAAACTGGATGCAAAATTTCTATACTTTCTCATTTTGGTAGACCAAAAGGAAAGGTGGTTAGAAAAATGAGCTTAAAACAAATAATCCCTGAATTAGAAAAATCTTTAAATTCAAAAGTTATATTTTCAAATGATTGTTCAAGCGATAAGACAAAAAAAATAATTAGTAAAGCTCCAAATGGAAGTATTTTATTAATGGAAAATACGAGATTTCATAAAGGTGAAGAAAAAAACTATAAATATTTTTCAAAAAATATAGCAAAGTTTTCTGACTATTATGTCAATGATGCTTTTTCCGTTGCACATAGAAGCCATGCAAGTGTTACTGGTCTAACTTCATTCTTACCTTCTTTTGCCGGAAGATCTTTAGAAAAAGAAATTATAGCAATAAATAATTTACTAGATTCAAATAGTGAAAAGAAATTAGCTATTATTGGTGGTTCAAAAATATCAACTAAGATTTCTCTAATTAATAATCTTATAAAGAAAGTAAATGTATTAGTTATTGGTGGCGGTATGGCAAACACATTTCTTTTAGCAAAAGGAAAAGAAATAGGAAAATCATTATGTGAAAAGAGTATGTTAAATATAGCTAAGAAGATCATTAAAAATGCATCAAAATATAATTGTAAAATAATCTTACCCTCTGATGCAGTGGTAGCTTACAGTTTAAAAAAAGGTGAAAAATATTCAGAATATAATATTGAAGATATTCCTAATGATGGTTTAATTTTAGATATTGGATCCAATACAATAAAAGTAATTGAAAAAGAAATCTCTAAGACAAAGGAAGTATTATGGTGTGGCCCCTTAGGTTTATTTGAACAAAGTCCGTTTCATTTAGGAACTTCATCTGTAGCAAAAATTATATCAAAACTTACAAAAAATGGTAAAATTACATCGGTAGCTGGTGGAGGAGATACTGTGGCAGCAATTAGTCAATCTAATTATATCAATGATTTTACATTTATTTCAACTGCCGGCGGAGCTTTTCTGGAGATGATAGCTGGTCAAAAACTACCTGGAATAGAAGTATTAAAAAAGTAAGTGAGGAGAAAATGAGTATAGAAGATATAGCAAAACAAATGGTTTTACCGGGAAAAGGTATTTTAGCCGCAGATGAAAGCTCAGGAACAATTAAGAAAAGATTTGATACTATTAATGTAGAATCAAATGAAGAAAATAGAAGAAATTATAGAGAATTATTATTTCGTACAAAGAATGCCATGGAAAATTATATTTCTGGGGTTATTCTTTTTGATGAAACACTTAGGCAAAAAAGTAAAGACGGTACTTCATTAGTAAATGTTATCTCTGATTCAGGTTCTCTACCAGGTATTAAAGTTGATGCGGGCGCCAAAGATTTAACCTTAAATACTAATGAAAAAATTACTGAGGGATTAGATGGATTGAGAGAAAGATTGGTAGAATATTATTCCCTTGGTGCAAAATTTGCCAAATGGAGAGCCGTAATAACTATTGATTCATCATTTCCAAGTGATTTATGTATAAATGCAAACGCACATGCATTAGCAAGATATGCTGCGCTTTGCCAGGAAAACGAAATTGTTCCAATTGTTGAGCCAGAGGTATTAATGGATGGTAACCACACAATTGAAAAATGTTATGATGTTACTAAAAAAACGCTTGAGGTTGTTTTTAAAGAATTAATTAATCACGGAGTTAATTTAAAAGGAATCTGTCTTAAACCTAATATGATTATCGATGGATCATTGCAAACTGAAAAATCTTCAAAAATATCAATTGCTGAAAAAACTATTGAATGTTTTAAAGATACTGTTCCTGATGAAGTCCCCGGTATAGTTTTTCTTTCTGGCGGGCAATCAGAAGTAGAAGCTACAGAAAATTTAGATCAAATGAATAAGATAGGTGGTTTTCCTTGGAATTTAAGCTTCTCATATGGTAGAGCTTTGCAGGCTTCAGCTTTAAAGGCATGGTCAGGTGAAGAAAGTAACGAAGAATTAGCGTCTAGTGCCTTTGAACACAGAGCTAAAATGAACTCTTTAGCTACATTAGGAAAGTGGGAAGAGGAATTAGAAAGCTAGGAAAAATATGAAAATCAACGGGAATGAGATCAGACCTGGAAATGTGATAAAACATAAAGATTCTATTTGGATTGCGGTGAAAATATCACATGTTAAACCAGGAAAAGGTGGTGCTTTTGCTCAAGTAGAGCTTAAAAAAGCTACTGATGGTACGAAATTAAATGAACGATTTCGCTCATCTGAAACTGTTGAAAGACTTAGACTAGATAGCAAAAAATATCAATTTCTTTACCTTGATGATAATTCTGCACATTTTATGGATCAAGAGAATTACGAACAAATTCAAATCTCATTAAACCTTTTAAAGGAGAAAAAGGCATTTCTTCAAGAAGGTATAGAATTAGAAATTGAAAGCTATGAAGAAGAACCAATAAATATCATTTTTCCTGAAAATATTACTCTTGAAATTACAGAAACAGAACCTAATGTAAAAGGCCAGACTGCTGCATCCTCTAATAAGCCAGCAGAATTAGAAAATGGTTTAAGAGTTATGGTTCCTCCTTTTATTCAAGTAGGTGAGAAAGTAGTTATCAACACCAATGATTTATCTTATGTAAAAAGATCTGATTAATGCCTTCTGCCCTACTAAATGTGATGATTAATACAGCTAGAAAAGCTTCAGTAAGATTAAGAAGGGATTTTAATGAGTTAGAAAATCTTCAAATCAGCACTAAAGGTCCGGCAGATTTTGTTACCTCTGCAGACATAAGAACTCAAAGAATAATCACTGATGAACTTCTTAAAGCTAAACCTGATTGGTCTTTTATTACTGAAGAAGAAGATAACATTATATCTGAGAGTACTGATAATAGGTTTATTATTGACCCTATTGATGGCACAACAAATTTCTTACATGGAAATCCTAATTTTGCTATTTCTATTGCAGCAGAAGTAAATCAAAAACTTGAAGCTGGAATTATATATTCTCCAATTACTGATGAACTTTTTTTTGCTGAAAGAGGACAAGGTGCATTTCTTAATAATAGAAGAATAAGAATTGCGAAAAGAAATAAATTATCTGAATCTATAATAGTTACCGGTATCCCTCATATAGGAAGAGGCGATCAATTAGCATATATTTCTGAAATTAAAGAAATAATGTCTGAGGTTGCTGGAATAAGACGCTCAGGTTCTGCAGCGCTGGATTTAGCCTGGGTTGCTTCAGGAAGATATGATGGATATTGGGAAAAAGGATTATCTATATGGGATATAGCCGCAGGAATTATAATTCTTAGAGAGTCTGGAGGAACAGTAACAGGATTGGATGGAAGCGAAAAAGATCTATACAATGGAAATATTATAGCAGGAAATGAAATTATTCATGGTAATTTACTAAAAAAGATAAAAAATATCTACTTGCAAGATAAATAGAGTTGCAATATATATGCCTCTCTTAGGAAAAAAAATGAAAAAAGATATACATCCAGATTATCATAAAATTACTGTGGAAATGACAGATGGAACCACTTTTGAAACTCGTTCAACTTGGGGAAAAGAAGGTGATACACTGAAATTGGATATTGACCCTTCTTCACATCCAGCTTGGATAGGTGGCGGTCATAAGCTTGTGGATCGCGATGGAAGGGTTGGTAAATTTAATAAAAAATTTGAAGGCTTTCTTGGTAATACAAAAAAGAAAAAGAATGTAGCTAAAGAAGCTCCTGCTGAAGAAGCTAAAGAAGAAGCCCCTACTGAAGAAGCTAAAGAAGAAGCCCCTACTGAAGAAGCTAAAGAAGAAGCTCTATCAAAATAACTATTATTATACAAAAATTTATTTAAAAAAACTTTCTGCACTAGCCTTAGAGCTATTTTTTAACTTAATTTTACTTGAACACCTATCAACCTCAATGTTTAAAAGGTTAATTCTTTCTTCTAATTCTTCAATTGATAATTGATCTAGATCCTCTTTAATTAATTGATCTAGTGGTTGAATTTTCTTCTTAAAATCATCTTCCATTTAAATTAACTCCTAATTTAAAGTAAAAATATAAATATTATTTATAACTTAGAATAAAAACTAAACAGATTCTAATATTATAGAACTTTTACAAATTATGTTTTATCGTATATAGACTTAAAAATTAATAATTTAATATTTTTCTTAGGAGAAAGTAATGCCTCAACCACTTATGCCTAAAGCTACAGCTGTATGGTTATTAGATAATACTGTTCTAACATTTGAACAAATAGCTGACTTTTGTAATCTCCATCTTTTGGAGGTAAAAGGCATAGCAGA
>CAZLAN010000094.1:0-4390 GCA_964557485.1 uncultured Rhodobiaceae bacterium
TTTTATAGCTTTTATAATTCTTGGAGGTGTCTTTTTTGAAACTATTATAATTTATCTAATAATTAGAGTACTTCATGAGCTTGATATCCATTCAGGAATAAAATCTTCTATCTACAGATATGTGCCTTTTGCAGGAATTAATGAGTATCATGCAAAACATCATAAGTTTCACGATGTTCATTTTTCTTCAGTATTTTCACTTTGGGATATGATTTTTAAAACTCACAGTAAATCAAAAAATAACAAATCTTAAGATTCTTCAATATCCTCATCAACTTCATTAATAGTATTTTGTTTAGAATTCTTTTTAATAAGAATTATACTTAACAAAATCATAATAGAACTGATTATTTCTACGCCAATTGAAACACCAGAAAAATCTGCACCATATAATTGCCAGGATACTATCCTCATAATTGCTGCAGAAGATAAAATAATTATTGCAGAAAATAGAAATGAAGTATTTTTGAATACACTGCCTATAATGCAAAATAAACTAACGCTAATAAAGAAAGCTGAGAAATCACCAATTTGAGTACTTCTCCCTAAACCTTCAAGATATATCATATCTAAATTACTTGCAGCTTTAGAAGGATTAGTGACCCAAGTATATGCAACTGATAAAAATAATAAGCCTGGTAGAAAGCTTAGTAAGCGAGCAACAAATTGTGACATATTAAACTCCTATTAATTTAAAATTAAACTATCAGTAAACATCATATTAGACTATTAAAAGTAATGTAAATTTTTATTTGAATTAGAAACCAAAATGAATAAAAGCGCTTTGATTACAGGTATAACAGGTCAAGATGGAGCATATCTATCTAATCTTTTATTAGATAAGGGTTATGATGTTTATGGTTCGGTAAGAAGAACCTCATCGATTAACACCGGAAGACTTTCTGAGTTAGGGGTTCTTGAAAACATTAACTTGGTTTCAATGGATTTATCGGAGATAACTAACATACAAAGAGTTATTGAGAAGATTGAACCAAATGAAATATATAATTTAGCTGCTCAAAGTTTTGTTCAAACTTCTTTCGAACAACCTATTTATACTTCTGAAATTGATGCTATTGGAGTTTCAAGAATTCTAGAGGTTATTAGAATGATGGGCGGAAAAGCAAAATTTTATCAAGCTTCAACCTCAGAAATGTTTGGAAAGGTTCATACGAGTCCACAAAATGAAGAAACGCCATTTTATCCAAGAAGTCCTTATGGGGTTGCCAAGCTTTATGGGCACTGGATGACTGTTAACTATAGGGAAGCTTGGGGAATGCATGCATGTTCTGGTATTCTTTTTAATCATGAATCTCCACTTCGAGGCACAGAATTTGTAACAAGAAAGATTTCTTTAGGTGTTGCAGAAATTGCTAAAGGAAAAAGGAAAGATATTAGTTTAGGAAACTTAAATGCCGAAAGAGATTGGGGTTTTGCAGGAGATTATGTTCATGCCATGTGGTTAATGTTGCAGCAAGAAGTGCCTAAAGATTACATAATAGCTACAGGAAAAACTCATAGTGTTAGGAGTTTTGCTGAGAAAGCTTTTGAAGTTATAGATGTAAAAATTGATTGGGTTAAAGAGAAAGAAGATGAAATTGGTAAATGCAAAAAAACAGGAAGAAATCTAATAATGATAAATAAAGAATTTAATAGGCCGTCAGAAACAGATCATCTTTTAGGCGATGCTTCTTTGGCAAAAGATGAGATAGGTTGGAAGCCAAATATTGATTTTGATGATCTTGTCGAAATGATGGTAAAAAAAGATATAACCAGATTAGAAGATGGAGCTGTCTGGTTTTAAATTTAAGCTTTTCTCTTCTCCTGCATTTCATTATATGCTTCATCAAACTGTTCTTTTAATTCATTAACCAAATCTTGAACAGTTGGGCTATCTTTAATACTACCTATTCCTTGACCAGATCCCCAAATATCCTTCCATGCTTTCGATTTTGTGTTTCCACCAGAACCAAAATTCATTTTTGATTTATCTGCGCTCGGTAAGTTATCCGGATCAAGGCCTGCATTAGCAATAGAAGGTTTGAGATAGTTTCCATGTACTCCGGTAAATAATGAAGAATAAACAATATCAGAAGCTGTTGAAGCAACGAGCATATCTTTATAGCCTTGATCGGCGTTTGCTTCTTTTGTTGCGATAAAGCGTGTGCCTAAATAAGCAAGATCTGCACCTAAAGCTAAAGCTGAAGCAATTGAATGACCATCAGAAATAGATCCAGACAATAAAATAGTTCCATCAAACCATTCTTTAACTTCTCTAACCAAAGCAAAGGGTGAATGAGTTCCTGCATGACCACCTGCACCCGAGCATACCAATATAAGGCCATCTACACCTTGTTCAGCTGCTTTTCGAGCATGTCTTACATTTATTACATCATGAAAAACTACACCCCCATAACTATGGGCAGCTTTAACGATTTCTATAGGGGGCCTAAGACTAGTTATTATAATAGGAACTTCATGCTTAACGCATGAGTCCATATCTTGCATTAAACGATCATTAGATGCGTGGCAAATTTGATTTACCGCAAAGGGAGCAGCAGGTTGATCAGGGTTTTCTTGATTGTGCTGATCAAGTTCCTCTTTTATCCTAATTATCCATTCATCTAAAACCTCTTGCGGACGTGCATTTAAGGCAGGAAACGAACCAACTATTCCTGCTTTGCATTGACTGATAACCAGTTCAGGACCAGAAACAATAAATAATGGTGCACCTATTACAGGTATTCTTAATTTTCCTTTTAAATGATCAACAAGCGGCATAATAATCTCCTAAATATTTTATTTTTCTTTTTAACAATTGAATTGAGTTTTTATTTAGTTCGTTTAACTTATTATATAGTTTGTACAAAATAATTTAATTTTTTGAAAGCACAATAATGTTTAAATTTGATTTTATTGATTCATCATCAATGTTAGGAGCCATTATTTCAAATATTGATATTTCTGATGAAATATCTTCTGAAGATAAAGATAAACTTAAATCAGTTTGGTTTGAAAGTTCTATTTTAATTTTTCCTGATCAAAAACTAACTCATGAAGAATTTGAAAATTTTGGCTTAATATTTGGAAATTTTGGAGATGATCCTTTTATCGAGTCTATTGATAATCACCCAAATATCATTGAAGTAAAAAAAACAGCCAATGAAAAGGCATCTCATTTTGGTGCATCTTGGCACTCTGATTGGTCTTTTCAAAAGAGACCGCCATCTGCAACATTACTGCATTCAAAAATTATTCCACCTAAAGGTGGAGATACCTTATTTGCAAACACTATTTTAGCCTATGAAAATCTTACAGATGATATGAAGTTAAGAATTAATAATTTGAATGTTATTCATAGTGCCGCATTACCTTATGCAGATGATGGTTTTTATGCATTGGAAGAAGAAAATGATAGGTCGATGAAGATTACACCATCAAAGGAAGCAAAAAAAATTTTTATGCACCCTCTAGTTAGAACGCATCCTGGGAATAAGAAAAAGTCTATTTTTATTAACCCAGTTTATTCAGTAAAGATTGATGGTTTGGACGATTCTGAATCCAAAGAGTTATTAAATGATTTGTATCTCCATATGACACAGGAAGAATTTTTACTTAGACATAAGTGGGAAGAAAATATGTTAGTTATGTGGGATAATAGGGCTGTTATGCATCAGGCGACTGGCGGTTATGATGGTTATGATAGATTGTTACATAGAATAACTATTGCTGGAGAACAACCTTCACAAGAGATCATGGCTATCTAGAATAAATGCAAACATGAAAGCAGCTTCTTCAATTTGATGATACCTACCTGCTTTACCTGCATGACCAGCTTCCATATTTGTTTTCAAATATAAATTATTTTTGTTTGTTTTTAACTCTCTTAGTCTAGCAACCCATTTTGCAGCTTCCCAATATGTTACCCGTGGATCAGTTAATCCTGCTGTTACAAGGAGTGCAGGGTATGCTTGCTTTTTTACATTGTCATAAGGTGAGTAAGATTTAATATTTAGAAAGTCATTTTTATTTAAAATTGGATTACCCCATTCTTCCCATTCAGGCGGTGTTAATGGTAATGATGCATCTAGAATTGTATTTAAAACATCTACAAATGGAACATCAGCAACAGCTGATTTAAAAAGTTGAGGTGCCATATTAAGTGTTGCTCCAATTAAAAGCCCACCAGCACTACCTCCATGTATTGTTATATCACCAGATATTTTAGATTGTTTTAAAAATTTTGCACAACTTACAAAATCTTTAAAAGTATTTTTCTTCTTTTTTAATTTTCCATCTAAATACCATTGACGCCCTTTTTCCATGCCTCCCCTAATATGAGCTATTGCAAAAATCATACCTCTATCAACTAAAGATAATCTTGCAACGG
>CAZLAN010000095.1:0-4216 GCA_964557485.1 uncultured Rhodobiaceae bacterium
GTCATAGATGGTGGAATTGGTAATACAACTTTTTAGGGAGGTATTTTATGGCTGAAAAAACATTACTTCTAGATATTGAAGATAAAATTGCAACAATAACAATGAATAAGCCTGAAAGAAAAAATGCACTTGATACTGAAATGATAAACCTTTGGGTAGATGCACTAGATGAATGCAAAGAAAACTCTAAAATTTCTGCTATTATATTAACAGGAGCTGGTGATGCTTTTTGTGCAGGAGGAGACAAGGCAAACCTTGGAGCAAATAATAAAATTGACCCTCTTCAAACAAAAAATCATTTTTGGGATCATTTTCAAAGAGTTGCAAAAAGAACTGCTGAGATTGATAAACCTATAATAGCCGCAGTTAATGGAATGGCTACTGGTGCTGGCATGGATATGAGTCTTCATTGCGATATAAGATTCGCTGGTAAAAGTGCATTCTTTAGAGCATCTTATGCTGCATTTGGCCTTGTACCAGGTAATGGTGGTACATATTTCTTACCTCGTATAGTTGGGGCATCAAAAGCTTTAGAACTTTTTTGGTCAACAGATGTTGTACAATCGGATGAAGCCTTAAGGATTGGATTGGTAAATAAAGTTTTTGATGACAATATATTAATGGATGAAACTATTAAGTGGGTTAAAAATATTTTGAATCAAGCGCCAATTCCTATAAGGGTAATAAAAAGGTTAATTTATCAGAATTTAAATATGGATTTATTAACAAGTCTTGACCTTATATCCTCTCATATGGCATTTGCTAGAACTAGCGATGATCATGCAGAGGCAATTAAAGCTAGTGAAGAAAAAAGAAAACCTAAATTTATAGGGAAATAATTTATAGGATCTTAAATGAGTATTATTGATTTAGATTGGCACAAAAAAAGCAGCCCAGAATGGGATAATCCTGAACTTAAAGGATTAGATGTTGATGGCGCACGTTATAATTCTTTAGAATTTATGAATAAAGAATGGGCTTATATGTGGCCCAAAGTTTGGTTACTTCTTGGAAGAGAAGATGAAATCTCTGAGCCTGGGGATTATCAAATGGAAGAATTTGGAAGAGAGAGCTTCCTAATGATTAGGCAAAATAATAAAAAAATAAGAACATTCTATAATGTTTGTCAGCATAGAGGAGCGAGGTTAACATTTAATGATCTTGGATCAACAGAGACATTTAAATGTCCGTATCACGGATGGCAATGGAGGATTGATGGAGAGTTAATAGAGGCACAAGATTCTGAAGATTTTCCTGAAGGTGACCCTTGTGGTAAACTTAAACTTGAAGAAGTTAAGACTGAAACCTTTGCAGGATTTATATGGATAAATATGGATAAAGATGCCTGTTCACTTAAAGAATGGCTTGGCCCTGTATGGGAAGATTGGGAAGCATATGAGATTCATAAATGGAAAAGATATGTTGCTCAAACTGTTAATGTCCCATGTAATTGGAAAATTATTCTCGATAATTTCAATGAGTCCTATCATCTTCCAACAGTCCATGCGCCTGAAAGAGCAGTAACAAAAAAAAGAATGGCAAGTGGAGTAGATACTAGCTACAAAAATACTCAATTTGACCTATCAAATGAAGGTCATAATAGAATGATAATGAAAGCTGGTTTTGGGCAAGCATCATCAATGGTAGAGGGTGGTGAAATTGAAGACCCTTTAAATTCAGTTATGAGGGAATGGGAAGTTAATCCTGATGATTATAAGGGAAGAGGAGATGAAACAAGAGAAGCTATACAAAATGCGAAGAGAAAACTTGGACCTGGAAAAGGTTATACGCATTACAAAAATTTAAGAAACGAGCAATTAACAGATGCTTTTCATTACACCCTTTTTCCAAATTTTGCTGTCTCATTATGGGCGGATGGATTTCATTTTTTAAGAGCAAAACCACACCCAACTGATCCTGAAAAATGCGTCTTCGATAATTGGTGGTATGCAAGTAATCCAGAACATGAAACAGCTCCTGTTAGAACAACTGTAGGAGTTTCACAAAGAGGTGAATTTGCTGAACAAGAAGTTTTTGATCTAGGTGAAAAAAGTCTTGGACAAACTATTGATCAGGATTCAACAGTATTTATTCTTCAGCAACATGGATTAAGGTCCAGAGGATTTAATAGAGCTTACTTTGCTGGGCAAGAGAAGAGAATAAGAAGATTTCACGAAATGATTGAAAGCTATTTTGAGTAGGAGAAAAAATGATTATTATTTCAGCAACCTTAGATTTCGATACAGAAGCAGAAAGGGATAAAGCTATTGAATTAACTGCAGACATTCAAATGGCGACTCGAACAGAAGAAGAGGGATGTATAAGTTATTGTTTTGCTGCAGATCCCTGCGTTCCTAATAGGATTCAAGTTTATGAACTATGGAAAGATGAGCCTTCTTTAATTGCACATTTTTCACATCACACTTACTTAGAAATGGTTGAGGCCTTAAATTCTGTAGGAATTAGAGAAACTGAGAATCAAATGTACTTAATTGATAAACATAAATCTGTTTATGATGAAGATGGTAATCCAAGAACAGTTTTATTTGGAAGTGATTAAATTAAAATGACAATAAAAGTTATAGATACTCATGCTCATATTGTTCTTGCAAGTGCTTTCGGGAAAGCAGGAAAATATGGACCAGAAACTGGCCTAGATGAGAATGGTGTACCTTTTTTTCGCATAGGTGAATACAAGATGAAACCTATGCAATATGAGGGAACAATATTCATGGAAAATAACCTTCGTATAGAAGCTATGGACAATTTAGGTATCGATCTACAATTGCTTTCACCAAATCCTTTAACAATGTTTCATAGAATAGAAGGTGATATTGCTAATGAGTTTTGTAAAATTCATAACGATGCAATGGTAGAGTCAATTAATGAATATCCAGATAGGCTTCTAGGTTCGGCAACACTTCCAATGCAAGATGTCGATGCTGCCTGCAAAGAACTTGAGCGAGCTGTTAAAGAGCTTGGTCTTAGCGCTGTATCAACAGGAACAGATTATCCTTTCGGGCTTGATGATCCAAGACTTGATGACTTCTACAAAACAGTTATTGAACTTGATATTCCATTATTTCTTCACCCAGCTTCTACAGGTGGTGAAAAAGGTCCTGATGATTGGCGGATGGGAAGATATGATATGAGTATAATGTTAGGTTATGCTTATGAAGAAACATTGGCTGTAGCTACTTTAATTATTGGTGGAGTGATGGACCGCCATCCCGATCTAGATATTTGTATATCCCATGGGGGTGGAGCTATGCCATATCTTATAGAACGTTTTTCTGAAATGTCTGAATTTCGTGATTGGGCGCCTGAAGGTGTTCAAAAGAACGGATTTGTCAATGAACTTAAGCGTTTATGGTTCGATGCACATGTGCATGGAGAAAAATCTCAAAAAATGTTGTTTGACTTAATTGGAGAAGATAGACTAGTTTATGGAACTAATTTTGGTGGTTGGGATACACCTAAGGAATTAGAAAAATTTGCTCCTGATTTAACAGGAAATGCAAAAAAACTTTTAAGATTGGGGGATTAAAAGGTTTTAAGATGTTAATAACAAATATAAGATTATTTGATGGCACTAGTGATAAATTAATTGAGGATTCTTCAATTTGGATTGAAGATAATTTAATTCGTTATGCTGGGCCTTCAAATAACTTAAAAGAAATTCCAGATAATGTTCAAACTATTGATGGTAATGGTTTATTTGTAATGCCTGGAATGGTTGAAGCACACGCTCATATTTCTTATTCTAACAGCGGCCCATTGGAATTAGATAAAGCGCCTGTTGAAGAGGCGATGATTAAAACTATTTCCAATGCAAGATTAATGTTGGGTTCTGGTTTTACTTCAGCAATAAGTTTTGGCTCTGTTCATAAAATTGATGTCTTTTTAAAAGAAGCAATTGAAAGGGGTGAAGTTCCTGGACCACGTATTTTAGCTGGTAGTAAGGATCTCGGGGCAACTGGAAGTAATGCAGATTTTCATCCAGATAATGTCCAAATGGTACCTGAAGGATTGGGCATGATACGTAATGGTCCCTGGGAGCTAAGAACTGCTGTTCGCCAACTCTGGAAAAATGGTGCAGAAATTGTAAAAGTCATGATAGATGGCGAAATCATATCTCTTCAAGGAAGACCGGGTGATTTAGGTTTTACAGATGAAGAGGTTGAAGTAATTGTTGAAGAAGCGCATAGGAAGGAAA
>CAZLAN010000096.1:0-4194 GCA_964557485.1 uncultured Rhodobiaceae bacterium
AGATAATATAGAGAACCATAAAAAACTTTATCAAAAAAATGTCCCATAAAAGGCATTTGTTTTGGTTTCGTTAAAAAAAGATAAGAAAAGAAGAGAAACGAAAAACTTAAAATAAAAATTAAAAAGGTCATAGATTTCTTCATAAATAAGATTTCTTTTAAAATTTAATCTAGATAATTTGAAAGTCTCTCAAAAGCTTCAATAAAATCTTCTTTGAAATTTTGAACAACAGTTCCTGCAGAAATAGTGTGATTCATTAATCCTACACCTTGTCCTACAAAGTAAGTTGCTAATTGTTTAGCACCTTCATGACCGCTTTGAGAAAGCTTATCAATTTTTCTAAGGGCTGGCTCACTTACAAAAGATTGTAAAGGCATAGGAAGAGGTTCAGGACCCTCATTCTCCCAAGCATCAGTCCAAGGAGATCTAAGTTGTCTAGAATGTTTTCCTGTTCTACTTCTCGAACGAACTGTATCTCTTGACGAGGCAGCTAGCATTTTTTCTTTAACAACAGGATTTGTTTCCGCTTCTGATGTAGTAAGCCAAACCGATCCACACCACGCACCCGAAGCGCCCATAGACATAGCAGCTGCCATTTGTCCTCCAGTAGTAATACCTCCTGCCGCTAAAATAGGAACATCTTTAATATCTTTAATTGCATTATAGACTTCAGGAACTAGAACAATTGTAGAAACATCACCACAGTGGCCACCGGCTTCACCTCCTGCAACAACTAAAATGTCGACACCTGCTTCAACTTGCTTTAGAGCATGTTCCTTAGCCCCTACAAGAGCTGCGACTGCAACATTATGTTCTTTTCCTAAATCAAGCATAATTTTTGGAGGCACACCTAACGCGTTGGCTATAAGTTTAATTGGATGTTTCATAGCTACTTCTAATGAACTTTCCGCACCCTCTTCTGATAAATTTTTTCCAAATTGAACAGTTCCACTTCTTACATCATCTGGATTATCAGCTTCTATATTATGAGAATCTAGTATTGATTTAGCAAAATCTTTATGTCCTTGCGGAATAGATTTAACAATATCATCTGTACTTAAAGACTTTCCTTTTCCTTCGTACTTGTTAGGAACAATTAGATCAATCCCATAAGGTTTTCCATCAATATGATCATCAATCCATCTTAATTCTTCTTCAAGTCTATCCGGAGGAAGACTAACCGCACCAAAAACGCCCATTCCCCCAGCTTTAGATACAGCAACAACAACATCACGGCAGTGTGAAAAAGCTAACAATGGGAATTCTATATCTAAAATTTCACATATACGTGATTTCATTTATTTTTCTCCGAAGTTTTAATTAAGAAATAGACTTTGAAAAAGTAATTTCTCCATCATCAATGCGACCATATCTAATTTGGAACACATCTTTTAAAAAATTCTGATTATTTCTCCAAGGTGATTTTTTTCCTTGTTGTGGAAAAATATGTTGAGCTCTTTTTATATATCCAGATGTAAGATTTAAATAATCTGGGTCAGTCTCTACATTGCTATCAGTTTCAGGACAAGCGACAGCATAATTCTTCTTTTTCATATGATTAATTACTCTGCAAACATATTCTGATGTTAAATCTGCACCTAAAGTCCATGAAGCATTAGTATAACCAAAGGTACTAGCAAAATTAGGAATTCCACTATACATCATACCTTTGTAAGTTATTGTTTGTGATATATCTATCTGTTTATTATCCACCGTTAAATTAATATTACTTAACATTTCAAGATTTAATCCTGTCGCTGTTATAATTATGTCAGTTATAATTTCTTTTCCTGATTTAAGTAATATCCCTTTCTCAGTAAATCTTTCAATTTGATCAGTAATAACCGATGCGTTCCCTTTCCTGATTTGATTAAAAAGATCTCCATCCGGAACCAAACACATTCTTTGTTCCCATGGATTATAGTCAGGAGTAAAATGTTTCTCAACATCATAATCTGGTCCTAAAGCTTTCTTTACCTCTCTTATTATGGCTTTTTTTACGCCTTGTGGATATTTTCTACATAACCGAAAATAGTAATGCTGCCTTAAAATATTTCTCCATCTAATTATTAAATAAGAAAGTTTTAAGGGAAGATATTTTCTTAAATTATTCGCCATTTTATCTTTTTCAGGTGCAGATACTACATAGGTTGGAGAACGCTGAAGCATAGTAACATGACCGGCCTTTTTTGCCATTTCAGGTACAAGGGTTACTGCAGTTGCTCCACTTCCAACTACCACAACATTCTTTCCTAAATAATCATAATTTTCATCCCAATTTTGAGGATGTATAACATCACCTTTAAAATCTTCTATGCCTTCAAACTCAGGTGTAAATCCCTCCTTATAACTATAATAACCTGAGCACATGAAGATAAAATTACATGATAATTGAGTAATTTCATTTGTTGACTTATCTTCAACATCAACCACCCAAGAACTTGAAGTACTAGACCATGTTGCATTTTTTACATATTTTCCAAATCTTATTTTTTCTTTAATATTAAATTGTTCTGCAGTTTCATTTAAGTAATTAAGTATTGAGGGGGCGTCAGCTATTGCTTCTTGTTCTTTCCAGGGTTTAAACCTAAATCCTAATGTATACATATCAGAATCAGATCTAATTCCCGGATATTTGAAAAGATCCCATGTTCCTCCAATATTATCTCTTCCTTCTAGAATGATATAAGATGCATCAGGGCATTTTTTTTTAAGATGATACCCGGCACCAATACCTGAAATTCCTGCCCCAACTACTAAAATATCAAATTTTTCAGTCATATCTTCCTAAATATATAAAAAAGTTAATTTAGCTTTATATAGCTATAACTCCGCCGTCAACAGAAATTGAATCTCCTGTCGTAAAAGCTGAATCATCTGAAGCTAAAAATAAAACAGCTGAAACTACTTCATCAGGTTCTCCAATTCTATTCATCGGATGTGACGCTGCAAATTCTGATAATTGTTGATCAGGATCTTCTGCTGCGTCAACATACCTTCTCATCATAGGAGTATTTATGGCGCCTGGTTGAACAGCATTACATCTAATATCATATCCCATTTCAGCACAATGGAGTGCGACAGTTCTAGTCAATATTAAAACTCCTGCTTTACTATAATTATATGAAATAACAAATGGTTTAGGTCTTGTGGCTAAAGATGACGCAAAATTAACAATAGTACCTTTTCGTTCTTTCATTGCATTTACGCCAAATTTACATCCTAAGAAAACTGATGTTCCATTTATTGCATGAACCCTTTCCCAGTGCTCAATTGTTTCATCCTCAATAGTTCCAGGCTCACTTATTCCAGCAGCATTAATAACTGATGTCACCTTATTAAATCTATCCCCAAGATGGTTTTCCAACCTTTTCCAATCTTCAGCCTTTGAAACATCTGCTTTAAAAAATTCGCATGATTCTCCAATTTCTTCTGAAATTTTATTTCCTGATTCTTCATTTATATCCAATGTAATGACAGAGCCACCTTCTTCTACAAATCTTTTAGCTGTTGCAGCGCCCATTCCTGATGCACCACCTGAAATTACAGCAAATTTTCCTTCAAATCTTAACATACGAACTCCTTAAAAAATTAAATACAATTAGTACATTTATAAAAACTTAAAAAATTGCTTTTATCAAACTAATTTATCATATGATTTTTATTAATTATTACGATAATGTATTTCCAAGAGGACTTAAAATATGGAAGAAACAAATAAATTTTTTGAAACTTATTGTGATTTTGTCACCAAAGTAACAAGTGATCCTAGCTTAGAAATTAATTCCCTTAAGGAATCAATGGATAATATTCAAGTAAATTCAAATATTGATATACCTCGTCTTTTAACTGGTGCATTAGGTTTAAGTAGTGAATCAGGTGAATTTACTGAAATTGTAAAAAAAATACTTCTGCAAGGTAAGCCTTCAGATGAAGAGAATATTTTTCATATGAAACGAGAGTTAGGCGATATAATGTGGTATTGGGTAACCGCTTGCATGGCATTAAAGCTTAACCCAACAGAAGTTATAAGTGAGAATCAAAAGAAGCTTGAAGCTAGATATGGTAAGAAATTTACCATAAATCAAAGTGAGGTAAGAACTGAAGGAGACCTTTAAGGTCCTTTTTTTGTGGAAAAAATTAATTTAAGATCACCCTCAACAAATTCAGAGTGGAAAGAATATTTTCTTTTTA
>CAZLAN010000097.1:0-4162 GCA_964557485.1 uncultured Rhodobiaceae bacterium
ATTAAAATGAACGCCTTGTATTTTTTTTATCATTAAGATTATCTTCAATAGCCTTTAAAAGCTCTTCTTCAGTCATCTGTTTTTGATCAACTTCTTGAGTTTCAGATTCAGCATGTCCAGCATTAACATCTAATGATTTATTTTCTTTTGGGCTCAATGGAATGTAATCTTCTTCAGGCTCATCTACATCAATTTGAGTTTGAAGGCTTTCAATTAAATTTTCTTCTAATTCAGAAGAATTTAATTTATTTTCAGCTATTTCTCTAAGAGCAACAACTGCATTTTTATCATTCTCTCTTTCTACATGTAACTCAGCACCTTCGGTCATTTCTCTTGACCTAAAAGCTGAATAAAGAACTAGATCAAATCTACTCTCAACCTTATCTACACAATCTTCTACTGTAACTCTTGCCATAATTTAATTCCTAAAAAACCCTATTAATCATTAAAGTGCCAATAATTCAAGTTCTTTGTTATTTATTTAATATAATTATTCGTTATAAAATAATATAAAATAATTATGCAAAATTTAATAGAACCTAAAAAAAATTGTTCAATTTGTCCTAGATTAGTTGAATTTAGAAAGGATAATAAGGAAAAAAATCCAAGCTGGTTTAATTCTCCTGTTCCTAGCTTTGGAAAACTTTCTTCTGAAATTATTATAGTTGGTTTAGCTCCTGGTCTAAAAGGAGCAAATAAAACTGGACGTCCATTTACTGGTGATTTTGCGGGAGATTTACTTTATAAAACATTAGACAAATTCAAATTATCAAATGGAGTCTATGGGGCGATTAAAGATGATAATTTAGAACTTAAGAATTGTACAATAACTAACTCTGTTAGATGTGTTCCTCCTAAAAATAAACCTTCTACTGAAGAAATTAATAATTGCAAAAAATTTCTATTTAATACAATTAAGAGTCATAAAAATGTAAAAGTTATTATAGCTCTAGGACATATAGCTCATAGGACTATAGTATCGATATACAATCAAAGACAAAGTAAATACCCTTTCTCTCATGGTAAAGTGCATTCCTTTAAAAGTTTTGTAGTTATAGATAGCTATCATTGCTCTCGGTACAACACCAATACAGGAAGATTAACTGAAAATATGTTTGAAAAGGTTTTCGAAAAAGCAAAAAAACACTTAAAATAATTATTTATTCTTCAAAAGACGTGATTTTTGTCTTTCCCAATCTCTTGTTTTCTTAACTTCTCTTTTGTCATGCATTTTTTTACCCTTACCTACTCCTATTTGAATTTTTGCTATGCCTTTATTATTAAAATACATTTTTGTTGGAACTATTGTCATGCCTTTTTTCTGAGTTGAAGCAAAGAGCTTATTAATTTCATTTTTATTTAATAATAACTTTCTCTTTCTCTTAGGATTATAATTTTCAACAATTGAATTTTGATATTTAGGAATATTCGAATTAATTAAAAAAATCTCACCTGCCTCAGGGCTTACATAAGATGCTTTAATGTTAATTTTATTTTGCCTTACACTTTTAATCTCTGATCCAGTTAAAACTATACCAGCGTCAAAAAAATCTACTATCTCATATAGAAAAGTTGCTTTTCTATTGTCTGCAATAGTTTTATTCCCTTCTTGAGACCGTTTTCTGCCGCCAGATCTAGAAGACATTAAATTATCTCAAGATCTTTAATAACACGATCGATGATTTCTTTTGTTTCAGTTCTAATTTTTACTAGCGGTAATCTTATTTCATAATCAATCAAATTCATTTTACCTAAAATATATTTAACCGGGGAAGGACTCGTTTCAATAAATATTGCCTTATGTAATGGCATTAAATTATCGTTCAACTTCTTTGCCCCTTCAAAATCTCCCAAAGAAAATAACTTATGCATTTCTGAGCAAAATTTAGGAACAATATTTGCCGTTACCGAAATACATCCATGACCGCCATTTTGCATATAATCAAAAATTGTTTCATCTTCACCTGATAATTGGATAAATTCTTTATTACATAAATTATTGTGTTCAGAAATTCTTGAAATTTCACTCGTCGCATCTTTAATTCCAATCACAGATTCTAAATTAGAAAGTTTACCCATTAAGTCTGGCTTAATATCGATAACGGATCTTGATGGAATATTATATACAATTATTGGTAATTTTTTTGATACATTATCTAAGGCTTCATAATGGGCATAAATTCCCTCTGGAGTTGGTTTATTGTAATATGGTGTTACAATAAGAGCTGCATCTGCCCCAGCATTTTCAGCATGCTCTAACAAATTTATCGCTTCAGAAGTAGAATTAGAGCCTGTTCCAGCAATTACTGGAATTCTTCTATTACATTGATCAATAACTATTTCTACAACTTCTTTATGTTCTGAGTGATCTAATGTTGGGCTCTCACCAGTTGTCCCAACAGGCACTATGCCATCAGTTCCTTCGGAAATATGCCAATCAACAAGATTTCTAAGAGAATCTTCGTCTACTTTACCCCCTTTGAATGGAGTTACTAAAGCTACAATTGACCCTTTAAACATAAGTTCCTACCTGAAATTATTATTTATTACTTCTATATAATAAATATTATCTATATGCACCAATGATAACATCATATTTATCTTTTATAGAATAGATATAATTCTTCATTGCTTCATCTTTTAAACTATTATTGTAACTATTAGATACAGATTTTTTAACTTCTTCATAAGGTAAAATCTCTTCAGGTAAAAATTGTAAAATAAAAATTAAATGATCACCATAAATAGATTTAAAAGGGCCATACCATTTGTTATTTAATATACCGATAAAATTACTTGAAAAACCTTTACCAAAATCAGCATCTATTTCGATAAAATCTTTTTCTACAAAACTATCGCCATGAATAAATGGGTCGCCATAAGAGTTTTTGAAAATTTCTGGAATAGACTGAATTGGAAGATTTTTTTCTAATTCTGATAATATCAGATCAATTTTTTTATCATTGTTTTCTGATTTAGAAAAAAAAATATGTCGAAAGGAATATCTTTTGTCCTTTTTGTAAAGATCTAAATTTTCTTCATAAAAATTTATCAAATCCTTTTCATCAAAATTTTCAATAAATTCTCCTTCTTTAAAAAATTCAAGTTTTTGAATTAATCTTCTTTTAATTATTTTATCATTTTTGTCTAAACCTAGTTTTAAAGATTCCTGATATAAAACTTCTTCTTCGATTAGACTTTCAATTATCATTTCTATTTCATTTGCGTTTGGAGCTCTTCCGGTTTGATTTTCCCAAACATTTAAAAGATTATTAATTTCTGAATCAGATATATAAATTGTTTTCTTGTGAGATAGATTTATCCCAAAAAAAAGAACTAGACAGCCTAGTAAAACACCAGAAAATATTAAATACCTTTTTCTCACTCTACTTAGATGGAATATACCAAATAGGAGATGACCAAGCTCTTTCTTGGATAGTTGGTTTTAATTCTGGTCTTGGATTCGATCCAGCTCGAATAGCATCCCATGTTGACCATCTACAAGTAGGATTTTCTAAAACCCTTACATAATAAAAGGCCTTTACTTCAGGATCAAAGTCTGGATCAGACCATGTGATTTTTAACTCTTCACTGCCTACATTACTTGTAATAGAACAATCACTTATATTAACTTTAGCACCATTATCTGGACATCTATTTGTTACCGGATCAACCTCTAAACCATCAGAACAAATAATATCATAAACTTGCTCGGAAGGTTCTGATGACCATTTATCAACCCAGCCTTTAATAATTTGTACCCTTTGAAGATTTGCTCCATTACTAGCTTTTTTTGCCCAGACGATAAAATTAGGTATATCATTATTTGAATTAATAAGATTACCCCCCATTGGCACTCCCTTATTATATAATTCACTAACAATTGAAGAAGAGTTTATGTCTATTTCACTTAAGCTAAAACCACCAAAAAATCTTAAAAGAATTCTGTTTCCCGTTGTTGCATAAGTTTCTTTTCTTTTAAAGGCTGAAAAAATTGACTCCCTTGTATTTTCTTCAGCCCAAACAGCAGCTATCCCAGAAGCGCTCCATTGACTAAATCCTGTTTCAAGATATTTCTCTCCTTGCTCTTCAGAGTACCTAAAAACTCTTTGATCTTCCGGTACATTTATAAAAATATCTAATTGCTCCTTAGAAAGACCTA
>CAZLAN010000098.1:0-4157 GCA_964557485.1 uncultured Rhodobiaceae bacterium
GAATCAATTAGTGCATGATCAAACTGTAGCATCGGTTAACCACCAGTTAAAACTACAAAAGGATTAACATCATTTTTCCAGATAGAAAGAATTTTTTTTGTAATTTGATTGGGGTCTTTATATTTATTGCCATTTAACCCATTAATCCCAACAAAATCTGTATCGCAAAATTTACATATCGCTTTATGTCTATCTTTCTCAAGGCCTGACCAAAGATTGCATCCTGTAAACCTACAAAAAACTGCATATTTGCCGAGATTATAACCTTCACCTTGGAAAGTAAAAAATATTTCTTTAACTGAGTACATCTAACTTATCTTGAATAATAGGGTTATTTTTAATAAATAAATTCCAACCTTTTGACCTTAGTTCACATGCGGGACAATCATTACAGCCATAACCCCAAACATGTTTATTTTTTCTATTTCCTTTATAACAAGTATGCGTATCTTCAATTATTATTTTTATTGCTTTCCAGCCAAAATCGGTAAATGCCAATGTCCAGGTTTCTTCTTTATTTAAATTCATTAATGGAGTTAGGATATTAAAATTTTGTTCCATCCCTTTATTTATTGTTTCTTGTTGTGAGTTTATTGTTTCACTACGACAATCAGGGTAACCAGAGTAATCTGTCTCGCACATACCGCCGATAATATTTTTAATTTTATTTTGATAAGCAAAAATAGCAGCATAATTAATGAATAATAAATTTCTTCCAGGAATAAATGTATTAGGTAGCCCATTTTCAATTTGAAAGTCTTTGTTGCTTAGAAGAGATGATTCAGTAATTTTATTGATTTCATCTAGATTAATTACAAAATCGCTTTTTAATTTATCCTTAAATTTTGGAAAATTAGATTCAATTTTTTTTAAAATATTTTCTCTACACTCCAATTCAACTTTATGATTTTGATTGTAGTTAAATCCTATTGTAAAAACTTCATCATATTTAGATAAAGCCCAAAGTAAGCATAAGGTAGAATCTTGTCCGCCTGAAAAAAGTACTAGTGATTTGTTTTCTTCTAACATAATAATATTTTCGAAATTTTATTAGTTAATAGCAAGTAAGTATAAGTTGTGGTAGAAAAATTTTTATGACATCAATAAGAAATATCATAGGAAGACAAGTATTTGACAGTAGAGGGAATCCAACTGTTGAAGTCGATGTATTTTTGGAAGATGGAAGTTTAGGTAGAGCTGCCGTGCCTTCTGGAGCTTCTACAGGAGCATATGAAGCACATGAATTGAGAGATAATGATATAAATGTTGTTTTAGGGAAAACAGTTTACAAGGCAATAAGTAATATAAATTCTGAGATATCAGATTTTCTTTGTGGGTTAGATGCTTCTAACCAAAATATAATTGATGAAAAAATGATCTCTCTTGATGGAACGGAAAATAAATCCAGACTTGGAGCAAATGCTATTCTTGGCGTATCAATGGCTGTTTCGAGAGCTCAAGCATTATCAGATAAGATAAATTTATTTGAGTATTTAAATTCTTCAGAAAAATATATTTTACCCGTCCCGATGATGAATCTTATTAATGGCGGATCGCACTCAAATAATTCTCTTTTCATTCAAGAGTTTATGATAATGCCAATTTCTGCAGAAAATTTAAATCATGCAATAATTATAGGTTCAGAAATATTTCATTCGTTGAAGAGTTTATTATCAAATAATGGACATAGCACTAATGTTGGTGATGAGGGAGGTGTTGCACCAAACTTAGAATCTACTGAAGAAGCAATTTCTTACCTTTCAAAAGCTATTGAGAATGCTGGCTATAAACTAGGTGATGATATTGTTTTTGCTTTAGATGTTGCTGCTTCGGAATTATATAATGAGGGTAAGTACACCTTGAAAGAAGGTAAAAAAATGGATACTGACCAACTTATAGAGTTATGGGAAAAACTTACTAAAGATTATCCAATATTTTCTATAGAAGACCCACTTCATGAAGATGATTGGGAGGGTTGGGCAAGTTTAACTGATCTAATAGGTAATAAAGTACAAATTGTTGGAGATGATCTTTTTGTAACTAATTCCAGTCGTTTAAAAAAAGGAATTGAAAGCAATGCTGCAAACTCGATATTAATCAAAGTTAATCAAATAGGAACTGTTTCAGAAACTATTAATACAATTAATATTGCGAAAAGTAATAATTATTCATTTATAATTTCGCATCGTTCAGGAGAAACTGAAGATACTTTTATTTCAGATTTGTCCGTTGCAACTTGTTCTGGCCAAATCAAAACTGGATCAATGACTAGATCAGATCGTGTTGCTAAATATAATCAACTCATAAGAATAGAAGAGTTTTTGGGCGATAAATCACAATATGCTGGTAAATTAATATTAAAATAAATTAATTTTCTTTCTTGACCGATTGTAGTGTTTTATGATTCTTTGAATCTATGATTCGTTTTTTGTTAAATATTTGGAATCTTTTGGAAAAATATACTTTTCGTGAAATTTTAACAGTTTCATCGATATTACTTTTTTTTCTATTTATAAATTTTTTCGCTACAACTAATTTATTTTATTCATCCAAAGGCATTGTTAAACACAATGAAATTTCTAGCGAAATAAATTTAAACATAAAAGAATTAAAGGAAATTAGAAATAGCAATACTAAATTAAAGCTAAATATTAGGAATATTGTTGAATTTAATGATTTTGACTTACTTGACGAGGTCATAAGAGGATACCTTGGTTATTCGTCAGAAGACGATCACCTTATTATAATTAATTAATTTTAGTATAATTGTATTAGAGTACATTTTTTGATAAATTACTTTTGTTTTGTGAAAGGTTTTCTATATTGTCTTTAATCCGTCACCCAGAAAAGATTAATAATAAGGAAAGTATACCCCCAAAAAAACCTAGCTGGTTAAGGGTAAGAAGAACTAGTTCAGATAAATTTTATGAAACTAAAAAAATTTTATCTACTTCTAAAATAGTAACAGTCTGCGAAGAAGCAAGTTGCCCAAATATTTCGGAGTGCTGGCAAAAAAGTCATGCGACATTTATGATAATGGGAGATACATGTACTCGTGCATGTGCTTTTTGCAATGTAAAGACCGGTATCCCAGATAAATTAGACCCTTTTGAGCCATTTAAAATTTCTAAAGCAGTGAAGGATCTTAGCTTAAGTCATGTTGTTATAACATCGGTTGATAGAGATGACTTGTCTGATGGAGGAGCTAAACATTTTGCAAGTACAATTAATGCAATAAAAAAGAGCTCTCCCAATACAACCATAGAAATTTTAACTCCTGATTTCTTAAAAAAAGAAAGCGCTATAGGTATATTAAGTGATTCATTTCCTGATGTTTTTAATCATAATCTTGAAACGGTTCCTAGTTTGTATTTATCCATTAGACCTGGAGCAAGATATTTTAATTCACTTAAATTATTGAGTGATATTAAGGATAGGAATCCTAATATTTTTACTAAATCTGGATTAATGCTTGGACTGGGGGAATCAAAGAGTGAAGTAATGCAAGTTATGGATGATTTAAGGTCGGCAGATGTAGATTTTTTAACTCTAGGTCAGTATTTACAGCCAACGAAGAAGCATGCTCCTGTGATAAGATATATAACTCCTGAAGAATTTAATAATTATAAAATAATTGCAGAATCAAAAGGTTTTTTAATGGTATCTTCCAGCCCTTTAACAAGATCTTCACACCATGCCGAAGAAGATTTTACTGCTTTAAAACAAAGCAGAATGAAAAGTTAAGATTAATTGATAAAGATTGAGAAAAAGAAGCATTCAGAATTAGATGCTAAAATACTTTTTAATTTAGTTTCAAATGTTGAATCTTATTCGAAATTCATTCCTTGGGTAAAAGATTCAATTATTGAAAGAGAGGTTCATGATTATTTTTTTGCTAAATTGGAGATGAATTATTTGTTATTTTCAGGATCTTTCGTTAGTAAGGTAAGTTTAGATAAGTACGATAATAAAATTAATGTATTGGGTGTAAAAGGGCCGTTTAATTATTTAGAGGCTAATTGGATTTTTGATGAGTATGATAATGGTACTTTAATTTCTATTTCTTTAGAATTAGATTTAGAAAACAGTATTCTTGAAAGTCTTATCCAAAAAGAATCAGAAAAATTAATAAATAAAGCAGTCTTATCATTTGAAAA
>CAZLAN010000099.1:0-4138 GCA_964557485.1 uncultured Rhodobiaceae bacterium
ATATTGGTATAAATACTACAAAAAAGAGTTTTGCTTTTATTGTTCCAGGAAATTGCTTAGGGATCCCATCTATAGCCTTACCAACTGGTGTATCTGATGGATTACCTACAGGAATACAAATTTATTCAGATTTATATAGAGAAGATCTTTGTTTCTTAGCAGCAGAAATTATAGAAAAAGAATCAAAAACACCAACCCCAATAGATCCAGTTAAGTAGAAGATCTTATTCAGCAGCTATATTACTGTTTTCTTTTTTAAAATTTATTTCTTTTAGATATTCTAAGCCTTCATCAGCTATATCGTCACCGACCATCCTATCACCTTCGCCTTTAAGTTCATCAAGGTTTACATAGGCTGAATAAAATTCTCTAGTCCTATCAGTTATCATCCCGGCTTTAAGGAGAGTTTTAACAAGAACTCTAAATATATTTGTAGAATCTGCCATGGCTTCCCTTCGGGTTTCATCAGTGACTATTTCATGTACTTCGTGCAGAATTTGTTCCCAATTAAGGCCAAACTGTTCATAGATAACCTTCTTTTGTTCTGGATTAACAAGATTAAATAGTAAAATTTGGAAACAGTTAGCTGCCCAGTCCTCGATGATGTTTTGCTCATCCTTATCAAGTTTAGGAATTGTTTTATCAGCCCAAATCTTTCCAAATTTATGGTGGAAGGCTTCATCTGTCATTACTAACTGCATTAATTTAACTAATACTGGATCATTAGAGTGTTGATAAATAGATGCAAAAGCACCCATTGCAAGACCTTCAACTAATATTTGCATACCAACAATTTTTTTATATACTTCTGGAGCATTAACTAATTCAGCTAATAAGTCTCCTAATGTTTGGCCAACAGGTAAGGGCTTCCCCCATCTTGATTGAATATATTTAGAAAAACCAGTCACATGCCTTGCCTCTTCACGTGTTTGATTTGCTACATACTCTTGGGCACCTTGATCTTTTAAAATATGACAAAGACTTGCAGATAAATTAAGGGCACCTTGCTCTCCATGTAAAATGGAAGATAATTGCCATCTAGAACTTTCATTAGCTAACTTTATTTTAGATTTTTCATCTAATTTCATAACAGATGGACATTGAAGTTCTGGAGTAAATTGTTCAGGCATTAAAAGTTGGTTTTCGATATCAAAATTTGTAGAAAAATCTATATATTTTGTATCTAAGGGATCCCAAAAATGAGCATGCGTTGCTGAAATAATCTTATCAAAATCATCTGATCGATTTCCATAACGATCAACTTCAACCATTGAAGCAAAGTCATCCGGAGCTACTGCTTCATAAGCTTCATTTTTAGTTATTTGATTCTTTTTATTCAATTTATTCTCAATTAACATTAATTATGATTTTATTTTTATTCTAAATTCTTAATTAATTCAAGTAACTGTTTCTAAATATAATTAACTAGACCTTCAGCAATACAGCCTAAAAGTAAAAGACCAAGTTGAATAAAAGAGGCGAAGAAGTTAGACATAGCATTTTTTTTGCTTGGTACACTTACTAAAATTATACTTTTCCAAAGAAAATATATACCGCCTAAAAAAGTAGGTAAGAAATAAATTAATCCCATACCAAATAACAATGGAACAAAAGAGATTAAAACAAGTAAGACCGTTTGTGAAAGTATGACATATGAAGAACTTTTTGCTCCGATTAAATTAGGGAGCATAGGAATATTCGCTTTTGCATAATCTTCTTCAATTGCTATTGCTAGACTCCAAAAATGTGGTGGTGTCCAAAGAAATAAAATTAAAGCTAAAATTATTGCAGATATGGACAACATTGGGTTAACTGCTGCAGAACCAGCAAGTACAGCAAAACTTCCAGCCAAACCACCAATTACAATATTATAGATACTCGATCTTTTAAGTAATATTGTATAAACATACCCATAAAAGAAAGCTCCCAAGAACATATATGTAGCTGAGGCTATATTTAAGAAATAACTGGCGATTAATACGGAAGAAATCAATAGTGTAAAAAAAACTAATAGCCAGAGTTTATTAGTTTTGAAAAAACCTGTGGCAAATGGTCGCTGAGATGTTCTCGGCATTAATTTATCTAAATCTTTTTCATAAAATTGATTAAACGAACTAACACTTGCTGATGAGAAAAACATACAAATTATTAAAATAAATAACTCTTTAATTGTGAAAGAATTACTGTAAGGCATAATAAAAACGCCAGAAATAGAACATAATGTTATAGTTAGGCTTATTCTAACTTTAAAAATCTCAACTAATTTTTTAATAACTAAAACCATTTTCCTTTAATGAATTCCTTATTCTTTTAATGCAGAACAAATTAATATATCAATATCTAAGCTTCTTCAATGTCTTATCTTGACTTTAAAGTGACTATAAGTATTTTTTACCATTATTATTAAGCGTTCTATTTTTCTTAAACAATTTTTAAGAAAAAATATCTTAAGATTTATTAAAAGGAGCCCTGTCCAATGATTCTTTTTGTAATGTTTCTGGTTGTTTTAGGGTCTATTTTATTCCATTTATTTTCACCTTGGTGGTGGACCCCTATAGCTTCAAATTGGGGAGGAATAGATTCTATTTTACAATTAACCTTTGCTATAACAGGTTTTGTCTTTGCGGCTGTTATAGGCTTTATGATTTATTGTCTTTATAGGTTCAAAAAAGTTCCGGGAAGAAGAGGCGAATATGAGCCTGAAAACAAAAAAACTGAATTAACATTAACAGTATTAACAACAATTGGTGTTATTGCTCTCTTAGCCCCAGGTCTTTTGGTTTGGGATGAATATGTTAACCCTCCAGATAATGTTATGCCTGTTGAGGTTGTGGGACAGCAATGGTCTTGGAGTTTTAGACTTCCTGGGGAAGATGGTATCTTAGGTACTAGTGATGCTGGAAATATAAGTTATGAGAATCCATTTGGTTTAAATCCAAATGACCCTAATGGACAAGATGATATCTTGATTGAGGATGATTTACATCTTCTTATCAATCAGCCTGTCAAAGTTCTTTTAAGGTCAATTGATGTTTTGCATAATTTTTATGTTCCTCAATTTAGGGGCAAGATGGATATGGTTCCTGGTATGATAACTTATTACTGGTTCACACCTGAAAAAATTGGTGAATATGAGATATTATGTGCTGAGTTGTGTGGAAGAGGTCATTCTGGAATGAGTGGTCTTGTTTCAGTAGATGATGATGCATCTTATAATGAGTGGCTTTCTGATCAAATGACATTCAAAGATTTAATGGAATCTGCTGAGTTAAGAACTAATAAATTCGTAAAGAATAAATAGATTAAAAGAGGTTATAAATGTCTGATGCTATAATTCCAGAAAGAGAAGTTGAAGAACAAGAATTGTACCATGCCAAAAGCTGGTGGACAGAGAAAGTCTTTTCTCAGGATGCAAAAATAATAGCTATACAATATTTTTGTACCGCCACTGCAATAGCATTAATTGGTTTGGTTCTTTCATGGTTTATGAGAATGCAAATCGCTTTTCCAGAAATATCAATTATCAGTCAGGATCAATATTATCAAGCTATTACGATGCATGGGATGATTATGGTGGTTTATTTTTTAACTGCCTTGTTTCTTGGTGGTTTTGGAAATTATCTAATTCCTTTGATGGTTGGTGCAAGAGATATGGTTTTCCCTTATCTAAACATGGTAAGTTATTGGACTTTCTTATTAGCTTGTATAATTTTGGTTGCGAGCTTTTTTACACCTGGAGGCCCAACTGGAGCAGGTTGGACTTTATATCCTCCCCAGGCAATTTTAGGTGGCACTCCTGGGCAAGAAAGTGGAATAATTCTAATGTTAGTATCACTAGCTATATTCATAATTGGGTTCACAATGGGAGGATTAAACTACATTGTTACTGTTCTTCAAGCTAGGACGAGAGGAATGACATTAATGAGAATGCCTTTATCAGTATGGGGTATTTTTACAGCTACTGTTTTGGCTATGTTTGCATTTCCAGCATTACTTGTAAGCGCAATTATGATGATTTTAGACAAAACTTTAATGACAAGTTTTTTTATGCCGACACTTATACAATTGGGAGAAACATTAGATTATGGTGGCGGAAGTCCAATTTTATTTCAACATCTGTTTTGGTTTTTTGGACATC
>CAZLAN010000100.1:0-4109 GCA_964557485.1 uncultured Rhodobiaceae bacterium
GAATATTCATAAGCGTTTGTTTGACTATACCCATCCACCAATATTTTAAATATCGGATTATTTGTGTCACTTGCATCCCGAATATTACTCACAATATGTTTATTAAGATCGGCTGACTTGTTAATACGAATCTCTTCGCCTTCAGTTTGTGATCCCCCTGTCCAATTCAGGAATCGATATCCCGTACCTTGGTGACTATTATTTTCAATTAGAGAAGAGGCTTTATCTGATCTATCTACAAAAAGATTGTCGTTACTCGAGTTAGATAAAATATATCTTGAAAGTCTGTAAGCAAAAGTAGCCTTTCCAATCCCTTTTATACCGCTAAAAAGATAAGCATGATGAATCTTATTACTTAATATTGATTTGAACATATAACTTTCGATATGTTCATTTCCAATAAAGTTATATGTTTTCTTTGGTGAGTTAAAAATCATTAAAACCTAATCTTTTATATTCATTCTCTTATTAATTTCTTTTATTATTGTTTTACTTATTTCATTTTGAGATAATTCAGCGTTAATAAGTACACAACGATCCTTATGGTTATTAGCTATATCTAAAAATCCTTTCCTAATCTTCTTATGAAAATCTAGATCAAAATTTTCGAATCTATTTTCTGAGTTAGACCTATCTTTTGTCCTTTCTAAACCTATCTTAGGATCAATATCCAAAATAAATGTTACCGAAGGTTCAATATTTCCTATAATTAAATTTTTTAGATCGATCATTTTTTTTAGACCTAAATTATGGGCAATTCCTTGATAAGCATATGTTGAATCATAAAATCTATCACAAATAACAGTTTTACCCAATTCTAAGGATGGGTTAATAATCTCATGAAGATGTTCAAACCTTGCTGCCCACATTAATAGAGCTTCTGTAATAGGCTGCCACTTATTAGTTTTACCTTTAGTTAATAATTCTCTTAGAACTTCAGCTGAAGGCGTTCCACCAGGTTCACGTGTTTTAATGGTATCAATTTTTTTTGAAACAAGATAATCAAAAAGGGAATTAACTTGGGTTGACTTTCCAGAGCCATCTCCGCCTTCAAAGGTAATAAATAAATTATTCATTTCTATACAAAAAATAATCTAAAGATTTTATAAAGCCAGAAAAAAAGTTAACTTTCTTTACCTCTTCCCCAACATGCAAAGGTAATAATATAGAGTCATTATTTGGAATAATTATTTTGATTTCACCTATAACTTTGTCCTTATTTATTGGTGCAATTAGAGGCTCACGAAAAGAATATTCTACTTTAAGCCCTCTTCTTCCAGGTATATTTAAATACAAATCTATTTCTTTGGCCACAACAAGAGGAACTAACTCTTTTTTTCCTTTCCATACATAAGCATAATCAATGATTTGGTTGTTTGAAAAAATCTTATAATTTTTAAAACCTCTATAACCATAATTTATTAATCTAGTTATTTCAGAAGTTCTTTCATCTGCGGATTCTAAACCAGTTACAATAGCAATTAACCTTTTATTATCTTTTTCTGAAGAAACAATAATTCCATATCCTGACTTACTAGTATAACCAGTCTTTAAGCCATCAACTCCCACATTAGATTTTAAAATATTATTTCTATTGTACTGAGTAATTTTGTTCCATGTAAATGAAGTGTCAGAGAAATAATAATAATAGTCAGGGAAGTCTTCTATAATTCTTTTAGCAAGAATAGTAAGATCTTCGACTGTTGAATAATGATTCTCATCATGTAAGCCTGAAGAATTCATAAAATTAGAATTACTAAGACCTAGTTCTTTTGCATAAAAATTTAGCTGATCTACAAAATTATCTTCTGACCCAGCCAAAGATTCTGCAACAATAATGCAGGCATCATTACCAGATGAAACAACTATTCCACGAATTAGGTCTTCTACAGAGATTTCTGTTCCAAATTCGGCATATATTGTTGAACCTTCCTTTTGATAGGCATTCAAAGATACTGGAAATTTATCTTTTAAAGAAATTATATTTCTTTCCAATGAATCAAACAATACATACAAAGTCATTAACTTTGACATTGAAGCTGGAAAGATTTTTTCGGTCTTATTTTTTACAAATAATTCTTGTCCCGAATCGTATTCTATAAGTAATGCACTTTTAGCCTTGCTATCAAAGGCAAATAAATTTTGGTAGCCAAATAATACAAGTAGTATTAAATTTATAAGAATATATTTTTTATAATTTTTTATAATCATTTAAAGTTATCTTTGTTCCTGTTATTCCGATTACCTCTATAGTTTTTTGTAATTTTTCTAAATATTCTTTTCTATAATAAGGACCAATATAAATCTTAAAAATTTCTACACCATTATTTTCTTTTTTTTTAATTTTTAGCCCACCAAAACCAGATAACTTGCCTTTAATCTTCTCAATATTTTCCTTTTCCTGAAAAGATCCAATTAATAAAATATAGGATTCTTTTAAATTTATATTTTTGATTTTTACTCTATTTAACTGATTACTTTTTAAAGATTCTCTTTTTGGTATCAATCTTCCAGAATTATCATAAACATTCGCATTTGAATAAAACTCAACCCTTACTTGAGCAGTCCCCTGCTCTTTAAAACCCAATATTTCTGCAGCTCTCATAGAGAGATCTATAATTCTATTTTTAACAAAAGGTCCTCTATCATTTACTCTAAGAATCATTGATTTATTATTTTCCAGATTTGTTACTCGAACTCTCGATGGCATTGGTAAAGTCTTATGAGCGGCGCTAACTTTATACATATCGAATACTTCTCCATTAGCGGTTGTCTTTTTATGAAATTTTTTCCCATACCAAGATGCCACTCCAGTTTCATTATAATTATTATTTACTTTTGGATAATAGACTTTTCCTTCTACAAGATAAGGGTCTCCAACCTTATATATGCCTCCATAAAAAGGATTGCTCTTTTTTTTATAACTTTGAGAAGTGTAGCTAGAGGAACAACTAATAAGAGATAAAACGATAGGAAAAATTATTATTTTTAAATATGACATAATAATTTAGATTATTAACAGGATTCGTTGCTATAATTATTTAGATAAGTGAAAAGACATGAAATTTAACCAAGAAAAAGTTGAAAGTAATAACATAAGCATAAATACCATAATTGAAGGAGAAGGCATTCCAGTAATTCTTGTTCATGGATGGCCAGAAAGTTGGTATAGCTGGCGTCATCAAATAATACCATTTACAGAATCTGGCTTTAAAGTAATTATTCCTGATGTAAGGGGATACGGAAACTCTGATAAACCAAATAATATTGCTGATTATAGTATGAAGCAATTAACTAGTGATATAGTTGGTATTTTAGATTTTCTTCAAGAGGATGAAGCTCATATAATTGGACATGATTGGGGTGCTCCTATTTCCTGGTACACTAGTCTGTTACACCCAGAAAGAATTATTTCTGTTTCAGGTTTGTCTGTCCCTTACTCGTTTATGGGAAAAGATACCAAACCTACTGAATTCTTTAAAAAAATTTATAAGGATAATTTTTTCTATATGCTTTATTTTCAGGAAGAAGGTAAGGCAGAAAAAGAATTTGAGAGAGATTTAGATTTTACCCTAAGGTCAATTTTTTCAAATTCTGATTATGAAGGAATGATTAAGAATATAGAAAAAAATATTAAATCACCAACAACAAAGAATAAAAGTGAAGGGTTCTTAGATGGAATAATTAAAAATAAAGAACTACCTAATTGGTTAAATGAAAAAGATTTAGAATATTATGTTAAACAATTTTCAAAAAGCGGAATGAGAGGCCCCCTTAATAGATATAGATGTATTGATTTAGATTGGAATGAATTAAAGAATTTCTCTGAAAGTAAAATAGAAAAACCTGCTTGCTTTATAACAGGTGATTTAGACCCAGTTAATTTTTTTGTTCCGGATAATGAGCTTTTCAATAGTATTGATAAACATTATACAGATCTTAGAGTAAAGAAATTAATTCATGAATGTGGACATTGGACGCAACAAGAAAAACCAAAAGAGGTAAATGAAATTTTATTAGACTTTTTAAAAAAAATATAATCAATAATTAATAATCCTGCGGAGGGGTGGCCGAGTGGTTGAAGGCACTGGTCTTGAAAACCAGCAGGC
>CAZLAN010000101.1:0-4079 GCA_964557485.1 uncultured Rhodobiaceae bacterium
GGGCTGGGAAGAAGGAATTCCTGAAAAACCACAGGGTGAATATTACTGTGGGGTTGGAGCTGGTAATGTTAAAGGTAGAGATATATCAGAAGCACACCTAGAAGCTTGTCTTGAGGCTGGAATAGAATTAACAGGTACAAACGCTGAAGTTGCTTTAGGTCAATGGGAATATCAGTGTCTTGGAAAAGGAATTAAAGCTGGTGATGACTTGTGGATGAGTAGATATTTACTTCATTAGGTTGGTGAAGATTTAGATGTATGTGTAAATTTACACCCTAAACCTCAAGCTGGTGATTGGAATGGTTCTGGAATGCATACAAATTTTTCAAATCAACAAATGAGAACTAACGGTTCTGAAGAGTTATTTAATTCCATGTGCGAAAAGCTTGGAGAAGTTCATAATGACGGTATTGCGTCTTATGGATCCGATAATGATAAAAGACTTACAGGTTTACATGAGACTCAAAAAATTACTGAATTCTCTTACGGTGTAAGTGATAGAGGGGCAAGTATTCGTATTCCAATTTATACTGTGGATCATGATTGGAATGGATATCTAGAAGATAGAAGACCTGCTTCAAATGCAGATCCATATAAAATTATTACACATTTAGTTGGAACTTTAACTAAATAATAATTATTAAATTTAATTCTAACTGAAGCCCATCCAATAGATGGGCTTTTTCTTTTTCTCGAATCAATACTTATATAAATAAAATTACTTAAATAATTAATAATGCCTAAAACAAAAAAATATGATGCCTCAGCTATTGAGGTTCTTGAAGGTTTAGAGCCTGTTAGGCGGAGGCCTGGTATGTATATTGGTGGAACAGATAATTCATCAATGCACCACCTTTTTTCTGAAGTAATCGATAATGCTATGGATGAAGCAGTAGCAAATCATGCCTCTTTCATAGAAATTGATATTTTAGAAAATAATACAATTTCAGTTTTCGATAATGGAAGAGGGATTCCTATAGACCCTCATCCTAATTTTCCTGATAAGACAGCTTTAGAGGTTATAATGACAACACTTCATGCAGGAGGAAAGTTTGGTAATAAGATTTACCAAACATCTGGCGGCTTACACGGAGTTGGGATTAGCGTTGTTAATGCTTTATCCGAATCTTTGGAAGTTGAAGTTTATAGAGACAAGAAAACCTATCAACAGATTTACTCTAGAGGAGATACAACTTCAAAATTAAAATTAGTTAATAAGAAAACTAACAAAAGGGGTACAAAAATCATATTTAAGCCCGATGTTGAGATTTTTGGTAAGGATAATCTCTTTAATGTTCAAAAATTATACGAATTTAGCAAGTCAAAAGCTTATTTATTTGCCGGTGTAGAAATAAGATGGTCATGTAGTGAAGAATTATCTAAAAAATCAAATATCCCCTCAAAAGATATATTCAATTTTTCAAATGGCCTCATAGATTTAATTAATAGTGAGACCGATGAAAAGCTTTCCATAATGAAAGATATTTTTTCTGGGAAAAAAGATAAGGATAAGGATAATATTTCTTTTGAATGGGCTATAAATTGGTCATTATCTAACAAAACATTCTTAAATTCTTACTGTAATACTGTTCCTACACCTCAAGGAGGCACCCATGAACTGGGTTTAAAAAATGGGATATTGAAGGCAATTAAATCACACGCTGAAAGAATGGGAAATAAAGTTGGGCAAAAAATAAATTCTGAAGACTTAGGTAAAAATTTAATTGGTGCAATTTCAGTTTTCTTGGCGGATCCAAAATTCCAAGGGCAAACAAAAGATAAATTATCAAATAGATCTATTCAACGAGTTATAGAAAATATAATAAAAGATAGATTTGAAAATGTTCTCTCAAACTCACCTCAACAATCTGAAACTCTTCTAAATTTTATATGTGAAATAACAGAAGAAAGATTGAAAAGAAAGCAAACTAAAGAGACTTCAAGAAAAAGTGCAATAAGAAGATTAAGATTGCCAGGTAAATTAGCTGATTGCTCAGAGAATTCAAGTGAGGGAACGGAATTATTTATTGTTGAAGGAGATAGTGCTGGAGGTTCAGCTAAACAAGCAAGAGACAGAAGATTTCAAGCTATTTTACCTCTCAGAGGAAAAGTATTAAATGTTGCTAATTCTACTCAAACTAAAATACGTGACAATCAACAAATTTCTGATCTTATTTTAGCCTTAGGATGTGGCTCAGGTGATTCATTTGATGATGATAGTTTAAGATTTGAGAAAATAATAATAATGACAGATGCAGATGTTGACGGGGCTCATATAGCTTCACTATTAATAACTTTCTTCCATGAAGAAATGCGAGATATTATTGATAATGGAAAATTATTTTTAGCTGTTCCCCCTCTTTACAAGATCACTCAAGGAAAGAAAATATTTTATGCTAAAGATGATGATGACAGAGATAGAATAATTAAAAGTAATTTAGATCATGACAAAAAGATTGAAATCAATCGTTTTAAGGGTTTAGGTGAAATGATGCCAGCTCAATTAAAAGAAACAACAATGATACCTGGAAGAAGGACATTATTAAGAATAGTAGTGCCAGATCATAAAAGAAGTGATTCAAAAAAAGTAATTAACAGTTTGATGGGAAATAAACCTGAATTAAGATTTGAATTCATTAGAGAAAAAGCTAATCTATATGATTAAGTTACGAAATAATCATTTTTTGAAGGAGCTAAAATGATAGAATTTAATAAAATTAGTCTAGAAATAGAAAATAATATTGGAATAATGAAATTTAATGATCCTGAAGTAAGAAATGCTGTATCTCCTGAAATGTTAGATGGATTTTGGGATTGTTTAAATGAAATCGAAAAAGAAAATTCTTCTGTAAAATGCCTCCTAATAACTGGTGAAGGAAAAGGGTTTTGTGCAGGTGCAAATCTTTCATCAGGATCAGAAAGATCGAATACAGGTAGACAAGATGCAGGACATGCTCTTGAAACTAAGTACCATCCTATACTGAGAAGGCTAAGAAATTTGGATATCCCAATTGTAACTGCTGTAAATGGTGCTGCTGCAGGTATAGGCATGTCTTTTGCTTTAATGGGCGATATAGTTTTAGCATCAAAATCATCTTTCTTTCTGCAAGCTTTTAGAAGAATTGGACTTGTTCCTGATGGAGGATCTACATGGTTACTTCCGCGATTAATTGGTAATGCAAGAGCAAAAGAGTTATCAATATTAGGAGAAAGATTATCAGCAGAAAAGGCTTACGAATGGGGATTAATTAATAGATTAACTGAAGACTCTAATTTAATGGAAGAATCTTTAAAAATAGGAGAAGAATTAGCAAATGGCCCCATGTCTTTACGATTAATTAGAAAAGCATTTTGGGAAAGTTCAGATAATACTTATGAAGAGCAACTTAATCTAGAAAGGGAATTGCAATTCCAAGCAGGAAATTCTGAAGATTTTAGAGAAGGTGTTCAAGCATTCCTAGATAAAAGAGATGCTAAATTTAAAGGTAAATAACTTTAACTATTAAGTTAGTTTTGGAACTCAACAGGAATTTCAGCTTGTTCTAAAGTAACTGATTCTCCACAACCGCAAGCATCAGTTTGGTTAGGATTATTAAAAACAAAACCGGAATTTAATTTAGTTTCTTCATAATCAAGCTCTGTTCCTAAAAGGAATAAAATGGCGGAATTATCAATAATGATATTCACATCTTCTATTTTTATAATTTCTTCAGAATTGGAAATTTCTTCTAAATAATCCATTGTATATGCCATTCCTGCACATCCACCATTCTTAACACCCAATTTGATAGCTTTTACATCTTCTTCAGCTTCTCTTATAAGACTTTTTAATCTTCTAAGAGCCTCAGAGGTTATGCTAATCAGACTTTGTTTTGTATTTAAATTATTCATATCTTATCCATTAAAACATATTCAAAGTTAATCTTGCTTCATCTGACATCAGGCTTATATCCCATGGTGGATCAAAAACCATTTCAACCATAACTTCTTTAACTCCATCTACTTCCTTAACTGCACTTTCTACCCACTTTGGCATTTCTTCAGCAACAGGACATCCTGGTGCAGTCAAGGTCATCTTA
>CAZLAN010000102.1:0-4032 GCA_964557485.1 uncultured Rhodobiaceae bacterium
ATCCAAGTAAATCGTAGGCAGTTCTTGTTTTCCCATCTAAATTGATTTTCAGCCCTTTTTTTCTTGCGTTGTTTGGAGTAATCTTTAAATCGCTTAAGGTGTTTCTTATGTTCTCCATTTTTTTCTTCTTTAGGTTCCAAAGTGTTTTTCTTCTTTCACCCACAATCCCTAAAGATACACCAATGTCAGTTAATCTTTGGTCTGCATTATCTGCTCTTAAGCTTAACCTGTATTCAGATCTTGAAGTAAACATCCGATAGGGCTCTGTTACCCCCTTAGTAACAAGATCATCAATCATTACGCCTATATAGCCATCAGCCCTATCAAATATGTATTCTGTTTTACCTAAGGCTTTTCGTGCTGCATTTAATCCGGCAACCAAGCCTTGAGCTGCGGCTTCTTCATATCCTGTAGTGCCATTTATTTGTCCTGCTAGCCAAAGGTCTGGAGCCTTTTTAACTCTAAGGGTATGGTTCAGCTCCCTTGGATCAACATAATCATATTCAATTGCATATCCATACTTTTCAATTATTACATTTTCTAATCCAGGAATTGTTTTAAGGAATAGTTTTTGAATTTCTTCTGGTAATGAAGTTGATATACCGTTTGGATATATTATTCCGCTGTTTAGCCCTTCTGGCTCAAGAAAAATTTGGTGGCTATTTTTGGAAGCAAATCTTTCAACTTTATCTTCGATTGAAGGACAGTATCGAGGACCAACACCTGAAATAAGTCCAGAATACATAGCTGATTCGGTTAAGTTGTCGCGAATGATATTGTGAGTTTCCTTGGTTGTCCTTGTGATGTGACAATTTACTTGCTTATTTGAAATACCAGAATTTATATATGAAAATGGTTCGGGTTTAGAATCGGGCCTTTGAATCTCTAGTTTAGAAAAATCTATGCTATTTTTTAAAAGTCTTGCAGGAGTACCGGTTTTTAGTCTTGATAATCTAATATTAAGTTCATGTAGTTTTTTTGACAAACCTGTAACTTGAGGTTCTCCTATTCTTCCGCCAGGTGTTGTATTTTTACCACAAAATATAATGCCATTTAGAAAGGTTCCTGTTGTAAGAACAACAGAGGTTGCATAGAAATTTTTACCTTTTTTATCCTGAACCCCTATAATATTTGATTTTTTATAAAGAAAATCCTCTACAAGGCCCTCTTTAACATCTAGATTTTTTTGATTGAAAATTTCTTTCTGCATATAGTAAAGGTATAGATCTCGATCAATTTGTGCGCGCGGTCCTTGAACCGCGGGGCCCTTTCTCTTATTTAACACCCTAAATTGTATCCCAGATAGATCTGATATCCTTGGCATTAGACCGTCTAGAGCATCTATTTCTCTTATTAGATGGCCCTTACCAATTCCTCCCATCGCAGGGTTGCAGGACATTGCTCCTATTGTTTGAAGCGACCCAGTAATTAAAAGGGTTTTAGCTCCCGCCCTAGCAGAAACTGAAGCAGCTTCACAACCCGCATGCCCACCTCCTATAACAATTACATCGTACTTATTCATATTAATAGTTTTAGATTTTATAAAAATTATTTTCAAGTAAATTGTTTCATGTGAAACATTTTGTTTTTTTCTTGTTGTTTCGTGTGAAACATTTACTTTCCTATACAAAACTCCTTAAAGATAATGTCCAGGATTTCTTCATTATTTGTTTCTTTGGAAATCATAGAAATTTCATTTATAGAGGATTTTAAACATTCTGATGCAAGCGAGGGGTCTTTAAAGTTAGTTTCTTCTAAATAAGTTAGCGAGTTACAAACATGCCCGTATACCCTTTCTGAGCTTATGACCTGCCCTGAATATTGATTTGATAGTTCTTTAATTTTTTTACTAATTTTATTGTTAAGCCCTTTTAGTCCTGTTTTATCTTTAAGCGATATTGTGATGTTCGGTTTTTCTTTGTGTGTTTTCTTAAGGTCAGCTTTATTAATTATAATCAGATCTCCTTTTTTTTTCGAAATATCTATTCCTTTAAAGGGTTGTTTAGAATTATTGGAACCTATAAATATTCTTAGATCAACTCTTTTGGATAGCTCTTTCGCCATCTTTTTTCCCTCTTTTTCAATTTCGTTTTTAGTGTTCCTCAGCCCAGCTGTATCATAAAAAGTTACAGGAATACCGTTAAAATCAACTTTATTGGTTATAATATCTCTTGTTGTTCCAGCTTTTTTAGAAACTATCGAAATTTTTTTTCTTGATAAATAATTGATTAATGTAGATTTTCCTGAATTTGGTTTCCCGAGAATAGCAATTTTTAGACCTTCGTTTATAGCTTTTCCTTGTTTGAATGTTTTTTTATGGTCATGAATTTTCGTAATTAACTTATTTGTTTTGCGTTTAGCGTCCATTAATAAGGATTTTGGTATATCCTCATCGGAAAAGTCTATACTTGCCTCTACTAGTGCCAAAATTGATTTGGCCCCCTCAAGCCAGTCAAAATATATTTTTGAAGATTCTTTTAGATATTGTTTTAATGCTTGGTTTCTTTGTTTTTCTGTTTCGGATTTAATTAAATTTGACAAGCCTTCCACCTGTAATAGATTCATTTTATTATTTATAAAGGCCTGTTTTGTAAACTCTCCTGGTTTAGCGGGCCTTAGCCCTTGGATTTTATTAAGTTCATTTAAAAGAAGGTTAATAACAGCTGGGCTGCCGTGTAGGTGGTATTCCGCAACCTCTTCCCCAGTAAAACTATTTTTCTTGGGAAAATAAATTACCAGCCCTTTGTCTATAAGTTTATTTTTTTTGGTTGATATGTCTGTGAGCGTGGCTTGCCGCGGTTTTGTGTTTTTGCCGGTTAGTAATTTAATTGTTTTTTTTGCCTTAGGCCCTGAAACTCTGATGATTGCTACTCCAGACTGACCCTCAACGGTAGACAAGGCAAAAATGGTCATTTTTATGTATTCATAGAATCATAAAAATCATCATTTGATTTTGTTTGTGATAGTTTATCTAATAAAAATTCTACAGCATCTGTTGTTCCCATTGGGTCTAGAATTCTTCTTAACACATATATTTTTTGGAGTTTCTCGTTATCAATTAAGAGTTCTTCCTTTCTGGTTCCTGATTTCATTATATCTATTGCTGGGTAAACCCTTTTATCAGCAATTTTTCTGTCGAGAACAATTTCACTGTTTCCTGTTCCTTTAAATTCTTCAAAGATAACTTCGTCCATTCTGCTGCCTGTATCAATAAGAGCGGTAGATATAATTGTTAGAGATCCACCTTCTTCTATGTTTCTTGCTGCGCCAAAAAATCTTTTAGGTCTTTGTAGGGCGTTTGCATCAACCCCCCCAGTTAAAACCTTTCCAGACGAAGGAACAACTGTGTTAAAGGCTCTTCCTAATCTTGTAATTGAATCAAGTAAAATAACAACATCTCTTCCGTGCTCAACAAGCCTTTTGGCTTTTTCCATAACCATTTCAGAAACTTGTACATGTCTGCTGGCTGGTTCATCAAATGTTGAAGATACAACTTCTCCCTCTACTGATCTTTGCATATCTGTTACTTCTTCTGGTCTTTCATCAATTAGAAGAACTATTAAATAACACTCTGGTTGGTTCTTTGTTATAGAGTTTGCAATGTTTTGTAAAAGGACAGTTTTTCCTGTTCTTGGTGGTGACACTATTAGTGCTCTTTGGCCCTTACCAAGTGGCGCTACAATATCAATAACTCTATCTGAAAGATCTTTTTTATCTTTTTCTACTACTTCCATTTCAAGAGGGCTTTCTGGGTACAGGGGTGTTAGGTTATCAAAGTGAACTTTTGTTCTTGCTTTTTTTGGATCTTCAAAATTTATGCTATTTATTTTAACAAGAGCAAAATATCTTTCCCCGTCTTTTGGACCTCTAATATATCCTTCAACAGTATCACCCGTTCTTAATGAAAATTTTCTTATTTGTGATGGGCTTACATAAATATCATCTGGACCTGGAAGATAGTTAGCATCTGATGATCTTAAAAATCCAAAACCATCTTGCAGTATCTCTATTACTCCTTCGCCACTAATTTCT
>CAZLAN010000103.1:0-3967 GCA_964557485.1 uncultured Rhodobiaceae bacterium
GACCTTTAGTTAAATCATATGGAGTCATTTCAACTGTGACTTGATCACCAGCAAGAACTCTAATTCTATTTTTTCTCATTTTACCTGCTGTATGAGCTATAATCTCATGGTCGTTTTCAAGCTTAACCCTAAAAGTTGCATTTGGTAATAATTCAGTTACTACTCCTGGAAATTCTAATAGTTCTTCTTTAGCCAATTTTTTTCCTTTTTTTCCTTATAACAAAGAATTTTTTTATATCAAAGTCTCTTTTTTTATTTAAATGTAAAGCGAATATAAAAGAGTAAATAATCTTCTAGCCGTATTATGATCAATAATAAAATCTTTACTTATTAGTTTTAAAAATTTATCAGCACCTTCATTATGAATATTTCTTCTATTCTTTTCTATATCCTCAATTCTTTCTATTGACCCTTCTTTTATTGAGCTAAAATATGAATTACAGGCAATATGATATAGCTTTATAATTTTTTTTAAGGAATTTATGGGTATTCGATAATCATTTTTAAATGAATTATCCTCATTCGCTGTATTAAAAATAAGGGTATTATCTTTAATCTTAATTTCAACAACAAAGGGACCATTTGCTTCCTCTTTTTTTATTGAAAAATTATTATCAGCTATTAGATCATGAATTGCCGCTTGTCGTTCATAAGAAATAAATTCAATTACATCTTTTTTATCGCTAATAGCTAAATTTATTTGTTTGATGTAATTTTTTTTTTTATTTGGCATCTAAGAGTCTTTTATTCTTAGCTTAATAGAATTTGCATGAGCATCTAAGCCCTCACATTCTGCAATAGTTATTGCTGATGGACCAAGTTCTTTTAGAGTTTCTTTATTACTTGAAATTGTTGATTGCCTTCTTAAGAAATTATAAATAGATAAACCTGATTGGTTTTTTGCCATCCCATTTGTTGGGAGTATGTGACTAGGTCCAATAATATAATCGCCCATTGACTCAGGAGACCACTCATCTGCAAATATTACTCCAGCATTTTTAATATCATTTTCAATAATATCTTTTTTTGAGCACAAGATTGATAAATGTTCTGGTGCTATTGTATTTGCTATGGTAGAGGCATCATTAATGTCATTTACTAAAATTCCATAACCATTATTTTTTAAACTTTTAGAAATAATTTCTACTCTTTCAAGGTTTTCTAGTTGCTTAGAAATTTCATTATTTACATTCTGAAGAAGATCTAAATCATCTGTAATTAATATTGCTTGTGCTGATATGTCATGTTCAGCCTGAGACAAAAGATCTGCTGCAATCCAATCCGCTCTATTATTTTTATCTGCTATAATTAATATCTCACTGGGACCAGCTAACATATCAATTTGGACATCTCCTAGAACTTGCTTTTTTGCTTCGGCGACCCAATTATTTCCAGGCCCAACTATTATATCGACTTTTTGGACAGATTGAGTTCCCCAAGTTAAAGCCGCAATTGCTTGTGCGCCACCAATTTTATATATTATCTCAATTCCACATAAATTTAGGGCAGCTAAAACTAGAGGATTAATTTCATTCTCTGGACAAGGCACTGTTGCTGATATACTTTTTACACCAGCAATTTTAGCTGGAATAACTCCCATTAATACTGAACTTGGATAAGAAGCTAATCCGCCAGGTATATATACCCCAGCACTTTCAAGTGGAATCCACCTTGTCTTAACTTTTACTTTTTGATCATCTTCATAAATTGATTCAGAAGGCATTTGTTGTAAATGAAACTTCTCGATTCTATCTATAGCCGTCTTAAGAGCTTTTAAACTTTCTTTTGAACACTTATTGATAGCTTCATTAATATCCTCTTTGCTATAGCAAATACTTTCCTCATTACATTCAACCTTGTCATATTCTTCCATATATTTGAAAAGAATAGAATCGCCTTTTTCTTTAACATTAAGGATAATTTCATTAACTTGATCTTTAATATCATTATTAATTGATTTTCTAGAATTAATTATTCTATTGATAAGTTGATCAAAGTTTGGATCTTTATATTCTAAAATATTTAACATTTTTTATTCCACACCATGATCCGGTATCTTTTTTGTTGACCATGTATCGCTCATATCGGTGAGAAATACTTCTATATTTTCTACCGTTAAATTGATAGCTTTATTTCCAGAAAATTCTAAAATAATTGATCCGCTAGGTTTTATGTTTTCATTAAACCTTATAGCAAGTAAAACTAATGTTTCGTTTTTCTTTTTTTCATTGATATTTTTAGTTTTAACATTCTCTACATAGTCGAAGTGAATTGCTGACCTGATCCTTTCATTCCCATCTTTTTCATAGCAATAACGATTCATTAAAAGAGCAAATCTTTTGGATTTTTTATCATATCCAAATTCATTTTCCTTTATTATGGAGTCCTGACACAATGTAGAAACAATTGTTAAACCTTCTTCATCAAGCGCTTTTACTTTTAAATTATTATCCATTTCATTCTTTAACTCTTTTAATAGATGCTCCGCAATTATTTAATTTTTCTTCTAAATTATAAAACCCTCTGTCTAAATGGTAAATCCTACTTATCTTTGTTATATCAGTTGCAGCTAATGCGGCAATCACCAGAGATGCAGATGCTCTTAGGTCAGTGGCCATAACATTAGCCCCTTTTATCTTTTTAACTCCATTGATTATAGCTTTATCACCTTTTAATTTTATATCAGCACCTAACCTTACAAGCTCTTGAACATGCATAAATCTATTCTCAAAAATATTTTCTCTTATAAAAGACTTTCCATTAGATAAAGTCATAAGTGACATAAATTGCGCCTGTAAGTCTGTAGGAAAGCCAGGATAAGGCCTTGTATCTATATTTACCGGTTTAATTTCGGTATCATTTTTTTCAAGGATTATTGAATTATTTTTGGTTTTTATTAGAATGCCAGATTTACTTAGAAGATTTAGAAGTAATTTATTTTCACTGTGGATTGTATTTCTTAGTGTTATTTTACCTCCGACAATTCCAAGAGCTATTGCGAAAGTGCCTGTTTCAATTCTATCTGGCGGAACTTTTAACGATATTCCATCTAATTTACTTACACCTTTTATAGTTAATTCGTTAGTTCCTAAACCATATATTTTTGCTCCCATTTTATTAAGCATTTCACCTAAAGCTTGGACTTCTGGTTCACATGCTGCGTTTGATAAATGGGATACTCCGTTAGCAGTAGCAGATAGCATTAGAAAAAAGTGTGTACAACCAACAGATTCTTTTTTTAATTTAAAGTTTATTCCTTTTAGGGCTTTTTGTGCTTTTGCAATTATATAACCATCATTAATTGAAATATTTATTCCCATTTTTTTTAGAATTTTTAAATAAATATCTACTGGTCTAGTTCCAATTGCACATCCTCCTGGAAGTGAAACTTCTGCGTAACCTGTTCTGGCAATCAATGGTGCGAGAACCCAAAAGCTAGCTCTCATTTTTTTTACTAAATCATACGAGGCGCGATTACTTATAATTTCTTTAGTTCTTAATTCAATAACTTCTGAAGATGTGTTTATTTCAGCGCCAAGAGATTTTAGAATTTCTATAAGTGTTTTAACATCAGCTAATGTGGGGATATTTTTTAATTTAACTTTATCCTCAGTCAACAGCGATGCAATCATTATTGGAAGGCTAGCATTTTTTGATCCTGAAATATCAACTTCCCCATAAAGTTTATTACCCCCCTTTATTAATAATGAATCCATGAATAGTTTACTTTTTTTCTAATTTAATTTTCTTTGATTGTAGTTTTCTTCTTCTCAGATTTTTTCTGAGAGCCTCATTAAGATTTTTTTTTCGTTTAGAGGATTTGTCTTTCATTAATTTTCTCAATATATAAATAATATCCTTAATTTATTAGAAATAATATACTAAAGAAACATATTAGATACTTTTATAGATGCCCACGTAGCTCAGGGGTAGAGCACTCCCTTGGTAAGGGAGAGGCCAAGAGTTC
>CAZLAN010000104.1:0-3953 GCA_964557485.1 uncultured Rhodobiaceae bacterium
TGGGACAAGAATTTTTGGCCCTGTCACAAGAGAGTTAAGATCAAGAAATCTTATGAAAATTGTTTCTTTAGCTCCGGAGGTAATCTAATGCCGTCAAAAATTAAAAAAGGAGATAAAGTTTTTGTTATTGCAGGAAAAGATAAAGGCAAAGAGGGTGAAGTTCTTAGGATCTTAAAAAATAATCAAGCTTTTGTACAAGGTATTAATTTAGTAAAAAGGCATAAAAAACCCTCTCAAGAGGATGAAGGGGGCATTATTGATCAAGAGAATCCAATAAATTTATCAAATTTAATGTTAATTGATTTAAAAAGTAAAAAACCAACTCGAGTGGGTTTTAAAAAAAATAAAAAAGATGTGATGCTAAGGTTTTCAAAAAAGTCAGGAGATTTTATAAATGGTTGATGTACAAATTTCTAGACTCCAAAAATTATACACAGAAAAATGCACTCCAGAGCTAGTAAATACTTTTGGGTATAAAAATATTATGGAAGTTCCTAAAGTAAATAAAATTGTTTTAAATATGGGAATAGGTGAAAATGTATCAGATAGTAAGAAAATTAATTCTGCCTATGATGCACTTGAGGCTATTTCAGGGCAAAAACCAATTAAGACAATAGCCAAGAAAGCTATAGCTGGCTTTAAATTAAGAGAAGGCCTCCCTGTTGGGGTTAAGGTTACATTAAGAAAAACTCTAATGTATGAATTTATAGATCGTCTTATTAATATTGCGTTACCTAGGGTTAGGGATTTTAGAGGTTTAAATTCTAAAAGTTTCGATGGAAATGGTAATTATGCTTTTGGAATTAAGGAGCATATTGTTTTCCCAGAAATTAATTATGAGTCAGTTACAGATGTTTGGGGTATGGATGTTATTATTTCAACATCTACAAAAAATGATGATGAAGCTCTGGCTTTATTAAAAGGGTTTAACTTTCCTTTTGGAAATTAATAAGAGGTATTAAGAATGGCAAAAACAAGTTTAGTACAAAGAGATATGAAAAGAAGAAAGCTTTGGAAAAAGTATAAGGAAAAGAGAGCTAATCTTCTTTCTATTGCAAATAATAAAAATGCTTCTGCAGAGGAAAGATTTGAGGCAAGGCTTAAGCTTACTAAATTGCCTCGAAACTCGTCTAAGTCTAGAATTAGAAATCGATGTTCGTTAACTGGAAGACCAAGAGCTGTTTATAGAAAATTTGGTTTATCAAGAATTGCTTTAAGAGAATTGGCTTCCGATGGAAAACTACCTGGAGTAGTTAAATCTAGTTGGTGAGGTAAAAGATGAATATTAATGATCCAGTCGGAGATATGATAACAAGAATAAGAAATGCCTATATGAGAGGTAAAGAAACTGTTGATTCTCCAAGCTCAAACCTAAGAATTAATGTTTTAGATGTATTGAGAGATGAAGGCTTTATAAGAGGTTACTCTCAAACTGATTTTGATAATGGAAAATCGGAAATACAAATTGATCTAAAATATCATGAAGGGGAATCGGTAATTAAAGAAATTAATAGGGTATCTAAACCTGGAAGGAGAGTTTACTCATCCGTAAGCAGTATGCCTCTTGTTAGAAATGGCCTTGGTATTTCTATCATTTCTACACCAAAGGGTGTAATGTCCGATAAAAAAGCCAGAACTAAAAATGTTGGTGGCGAAATATTATGTGTTGTTTTTTAATTTGATGGATTGTTATGTCTAGAATTGGCCAAAAAATTATTGAAATTCCAGAGAATGTTCAGGTGAATTTATCCTCTAAAGAGATAATGTTAGCTGGCCCTAAAGGTGAATTAGTGACTCCAATATTTGAAGGGGCAGAAATTAAAATAAATGACAATCAGATTTCCATCGAAAAAAAAGATGGTGATGAGAACTTTTATGAGAACTGGGGGCTCCAAAGAACACTAATATATAATAGTATAATAGGGGTAAGCGAAGGATTTGTTAAGAAATTAGAAATTAATGGTGTTGGTTATAGAGCTCAAATGAAAGGAAAAAATTTACAACTTTCTCTTGGCTTTAGTCACGACATTAATTATGAACCGCCGGAAGATATTAAAATTGAGGCACCAACTCAAAATGAAGTTTTAATTAGTGGAATTGACAAACAAAAAGTTGGTCAGATTGCAGCTGAAATTAGATCTTATAGACCTCCGGAGCCATATAAAGGCAAAGGTGTTAAGTATGAAGATGAATATGTTTATAGAAAAGAAGGTAAGAAAAAGTAACTATTATGGCAAAAACTAATACAAAATTGAGAAGGCAAGGACGAGTTAGAAAGAAACTTAAAAGTATTTCTAATGATAAATACAGGCTAAGTGTCTTTAGGTCTTCTAAACATATTTATGCGCAGATAATTGACGATGTTTCAGGAAGGACTCTTGCCTTCGCCTCATCTCTTAATAAAGAAACTAAAGGGCTAGGTAATAATGTTAACGCCGCAACTGCTGTCGGATCTCTTATTGCTAAGCGGGCTACTGATTCTGGCATTCAAGATGTATATTTTGATCGTGGTCGCTATAAATATCATGGAAGAGTTAAAGCTTTAGCTGATAGCGCAAGAGAATCAGGATTAAATTTTTAGGAGACTATTTTGGCTGTACGAGAAGATAAAATTCAGGAAACAGAAAACGAATTTATTGATAGATTAGTTTTTATCAATAGGGTTGCTACAGTTGTAAAAGGCGGAAGAAGATTTAGTTTTGCTGCATTAGTTGTTGCAGGAAATCAAAAAGGTCATGTAGGTTTTGGGCATGGTAAGGCAAGAGAAGTGCCAGAAGCTGTAAAAAAAGCTAATGATTCCGCTAAAAGTTCGTTAATTAAAGTTCCTTTAAAGGAAGGAAGAACTTTACATCATGATATTGAAGGACGGCATGGAGCAGGGAAAGTTATTTTAAGGTCTGCACCACCCGGAACAGGTATAATAGCAGGTGGTCCAATGCGTGCAGTTTTTGAGGTTCTAGGGGTTCAGGATGTTGTAGCAAAATCTATTGGCTCATCTAATCCTTATAATATGGTTAGAGCTACTATCGATGGTCTTTCAAAAATTAATAGCCCTAGACAAGTTGCCGTAAGAAGAGGAAAGAAAGTTGGTGAAATAGTAACTAAGTTAAATAACGAGGAAAATTTAGCTGCAGAGAATTAATTATGAAAAAGATTAAAATTAAACAAATTAGTAGTTCATTAAGAAGGTTGCCTATTCAAAAGAAGAATTTAATTGGCTTAGGGTTAAATAAGGTTAATAAAGTTGTTGAGTTAGAGGACACTCCTTCAGTTAGAGGTATGATCAATAAAGTTAACCATTTAGTAGAAGTTATATCAGAGGACTAGCTATGAGATTAAATGAGTTAAAAGATAACCCTGGCGCAAGAAAATCTAAACTTAGAGTTGGTAGGGGTATTGGCTCAGGTAAGGGAAAAACAGCTGGGAGAGGACATAAAGGTCAGAAATCAAGATCTGGAGTAGCAATAAAAGGTTTTGAAGGTGGTCAAATGCCTATCCATATGCGTTTACCTAAAAGGGGCTTTAATAATTATACTAAAAAAACCTATACAGAGATAACTACAGGAAAATTGCAATCTTTTGTTGATAAAGGTCTAATAAGTGCTGATAAGGCAATTACAGAAAAAGATATTTTTGATAATTGTAAAGTCAAGAAAAGCCCTAATGGAATTAAACTTCTAAATAAAGGCGAGATTAAATCTAAAATTAGTATCTCTGTGTCTAAAGCAACTCAATCAACCATAGAATTGATAAAAAAGCTTGGAGGAGATATTTCCATTCTCGAAGAACCAAAGCAAAAAAGAAACAGAAAAATCAAAAAAGCAAAAAAATTTCAAGAATCAGTCTCAGAGACTACTAACAACGAACTTGAAGAAAAAATTAATAATCAAAACGATAATAAATCTGAAAATAAAAACGATGATGAGTCAGAAGAGTCTCTAGACAAAAACGAA
>CAZLAN010000105.1:0-3843 GCA_964557485.1 uncultured Rhodobiaceae bacterium
ATTTAACAGACAGATATCATACTCATTGCGATCCGAGACTTAATGCTAACCAAGCACTTGATTTAGCATTCTTGATTTCTGAAAAATTAAAAGAAGTTAGAACTTAATTAGATATTTAATTTTCTGAAATATTAACTACAACTCTGCCTTTTATTTTTCCTTTAAGAATTTTTTCTGCAAAGACCTCAACTTGATCTATAGTTGTATTAATAATCATTTCTTCAAGTTTTTTCATATTGATATCAGAACTTAATCTTTCCCATGCTCTTTCTCTCTTAGCCATTGGAGCCATTACTGAATCAACTCCAAGCAAAGAAACATTTCGAAGAATAAATGGCAACACTGTTGACGGTAAATCCATTCCTTGAGCTAGACCACATGCTGCAACAGCTCCTTCATATGAAGTTTGAGCAAGTATATTAGCCAAAGTCTGACTTCCAACTGAATCAATAGCCCCAGCCCATCTTTCTTTTCCAAGTGGTTTGGAGGGTTCGGATAACTCTGATCTATCTATTATTGATTTTGCCCCTAAAGACTTTAAGTAATCGTTTTCTTCAGTTTTTCCTGTTGATGCTTCAACTTCATAACCAAGATCAGACAATAAAGAAATTGCAACTGAACCGACTCCACCAGAAGCTCCGGAAACCAATATGCTGCCATCTTCTGGCTTGATTCCATAATCTTCAATAGCTAAAACACAGAGCATTGCTGTATAACCTGCTGTTCCTATTGCCATAGCTTGCTTGTTGCTTATATTCTCTGGTAACTTAAGTAAATGATTAGAATTAACCCTTGCCCTTTCAGAATATCCTCCAAAATGATTTTCAGATAAGCCGTAACCATTTAAAACTACTCTATCACCTTCAGAAAACTTTTCATCTTCTGACGATTTTACAACTCCACTAAAATCAATTCCTGGAATCATAGGAAAAGATCTTACAATCGGTGATGATCCTGTTATAGCTAAACCATCTTTATAATTCAAAGTTGAATGTGTAACATCAACAATAACATTTCCCTCCATTAATTCGCTTTCCTCAAGATTAACTATTTTAACAACCTGTTTATCATCAACTTTATCAATCATGAGAGCTTTAAAATTATCAGACATTTTTCCTCCTAATACTTATCTATAAAAACTCATTGGCATACCTATTGGCTGGGTTACCTCTCCCTCTTTCATAACTATTTCTCCTCTAATAATAGTCATAATTGGCCAACCTTTTACCTTCATTCCATTATAGGGTGTCCACCCACATTTACTATTTATCCAACTATCCTCAATTGTTTGATCCTTTTTCATATCTATAATTGTAAAATCTGCATCGTTGCCAATTTCAATACTTCCTTTATTTTTAATACCAAAAAGTCTTGCAGGATTTGAACTTGTTAACTCAACAAATCTATTTAATGATAATCTTCCTTCATTAATATGATTTAACATAATTGGAACTAAAGTTTGAACCCCAGGCATCCCTGAAGGTGAATTAGGGTATTCTAAATCCTTTTCTTCTCGAGAATGCGGAGCATGATCTGAACCAATTATATCTGCTACACCATTATTTATTGCTTCCCATAATTTTTTCTGATGATTTATTCCTCGAATTGGAGGATTCATTTGCGCATAATTACCTAATTCCTGATAACAATCTGGTGCCAATAATGTTAAATGCTGAGGTGTAATTTCGACTGAAGCAATATCTTTATTCTTAGATAACAAATCTATTTCTTGGGCAGTTGAAACATGAAGAACATGGACATTTTTTTTATTTTTCCTTGCTAACTTTAGAAGTCTTTGAGTAGCTATAAAACATTGCTCATCATTTCTCCATATTTCGTGTGAATTAGTATCTCCCTTTACTTGGTATTTCTTTCTATCTTCTAATAAATACTGATCTTCAGAATGAAAAGATGCCCTATTGTTAATTTTTGATAGAATTTTTTCAAGATCCTTGTCATCTGATACCAATAGAGAGCCTGTGCTAAGACCCATAAAAACCTTAACGCCACAACATCCTTCAATCTTTTCTAATTCGGGTAATATTTCACTATTATCTTCTGTCCCGCCAACATAAAAAGCATAATCACAATATGATCTATCCTTAGCTCGAGTAAATTTATCTTCAAGAGCACTTACATTCGTAGTGGATGGATCAGTATTAGGCATTTCAAAAACTCCTGTTACTCCGCCTAATATTGCGGCCTTAGTTCCAGAACTTAAATCTTCCTTATGCTCTGCTCCAGGTTCTCGAAAATGTACCTGAGTATCTATTACTCCCGGTATTAAATTTAAATGGTCTAATTCAATAATATTATCTGAAGAATTACCTAAATCCCCTATTTCAGATATTTTTCCCGATTTAACACCAATATCAGATGTAAATGATGAGGTATCATTAGTTATATTAGCATTTTTAAAGATGATATCGAATGACATTGTATCGGTAATCCTATTAAATTATAATAATATAATAACACTTAAATAAAACATAAATCTTTATGAATAATAAAATTATACAACTAAATAATAGAGCGGTAATTTCCATTACAGGGAAAGATTCATTAGATTTCTTACAATCAATAGTAACAATTGATTTAGAAAATTCTAACAATAAATTATTTTCTAGCTGCTTATTAACACCGCAAGGAAAACTTCTTTATCATTTCTTTTTATATAAGATTGAAAACGGCTTCTTAATAGATATTCATAATTCTTCTGTAGATGAATTCAAAAATAAAATAGAATTTTATAAACTTATGTCAGAAATATTAATTAAAAATAGAGAAGATCTTGAGGTCATTTCATCTGATGAAAAGATTTTTGATAATATGTGGTTGGATCCTAGAAGTAGCAATCTAGGCTGGAGAGGAATAAGAGAAAAAGAAGGTGAAAAAAAAGAAGATTTAAAATTCTACGAAATTAAAAAAATCTATTCATGTATAATTGAGCAAGGTGAAGATGTTTCTTCTGAGGAATTTTTTCCCATGGAATTAAATTATGATAATTTAAATAGTATTTCATTTGATAAAGGTTGTTTTATCGGACAAGAAGTTACCTCCAGAATGCATAGAAAAGGTAAGGCAAAGAAGAGAGTTTTCTCATTCCAATCAGAAAAAAACTTAAAAAAAGGCCAGAAGATTTTCTTTAATGATAAAAATATTGGTCAAATCTTAAAAACTATTAATTTAAATGGAATTGCTCTTATAAAAGTTGACAGTATTCCATTGATAAAAAAAGATCCTGAGCAAATCTTTATAAATAAGGATTCATGTAAAATAAATTTCGATTTCCATAAAAATAGATGAATATTTCAGATGAAAGAATTGGTTATTGTAATTGGTCTAATTCAAGCAATATGTATAGGGAGTATCATGATACAGAATGGGGAGTTCCAGAATTTAATGATAAAAAACTATTTGAAATGCTAATTCTAGAGGGTTTTCAGGCTGGATTAAGTTGGGTAACAATTTTAAATAAAAGAAATAATTTTAGATTGGCTTTTGATAACTTTAATCCAAAAATTATCAGTAAATACAATGACAAGAATATATCGAAATTGATGAATGATCATGGAATTATCAGAAATCGTTTAAAAATTTTATCTACAGTTAATAGTGCTAATATTTTTGAAAAGAAATTTAAAAAAACTCAAAGTTTTTCAGATTTTTTTTGGGAACATATAAATTTTCAACCTCTTGATAACTCTAGAAAAAAATTAGGAGAAATTCCAACGCAAACAAATATCTCAATAACAATTTCTAAAAAATTAAAAAAATTTGGATTTAAATTTTGTGGTCCGGTAATAATATATTCTTTTATGCAAGCCTCAGGAATGGTTAATG
>CAZLAN010000106.1:0-3779 GCA_964557485.1 uncultured Rhodobiaceae bacterium
GATGCTGGTGGAACAAGAGGTAGGATGGTAATTAATTGGGAATAAAAAGCAAAAGCTTATTAATTTGTGGTCTTATTTATGTTGTGGCTTTTGCGGCAGCTCTTATTACCTGTTCTTATTTATTACATTTAAATCAATGGATAATGATCTTATCCGGTCATTTGATAGCAACGATCGTTGTATATTTAGCTAGTTTTCTATACAAGAATTCAAGTTTTTATGATCCTTTTTGGTCGGTAGTACCAATTCCCATAATTTTTTATATTGCTTTTTGGCCTACTTCAAAAAACTTAGACTACGAGAAGATAATTTTGTTCATAGTCCCTGTATTATTTTGGGGGATAAGACTAACATTTAATTGGGTTAGGAGATGGGAAGGCTTAAATGATGAAGATTTTAGATATGTAGACCTTAAATCGCATAAATTTTCTAAATTAATAGATTTTTTTGGTATTCATATTTATCCTACTCTCCAAGTAAATCTATCTCTTTTGCCTTCTTATTATGGATTATCTATATCAACGAATACCGCTAATATTTGGCTTTATTTAGCTAGTTTTTTTACCTTTATGGCTGTCACACTAGAGCTTGTTTCAGATAATCAGCTCTGGAAATTTAAAAAAGATAAATCTAATACAGACAAATTTATTGATACTGGCCTTTGGGAATTTTCAAGGCATCCAAATTATTTAGGGGAGATTCTTTTTTGGTGGGGAATCTTTTTTATGTTGTTGTCGATAGATAATAGTTATTGGTTCTTGTTTATTTGCCCTTTATCAATGAATCTTATGTTTTCACTAATAACATGCTCAATGATGGATGAAAGAAATCTTGAAAAAAGAGAGGGCTTCAAAGAATATATGAAAAAAACTAATCAATTGATTATATGGCCTTTCAGAACAAAAAATTTATAGCCAACACATTTAAGGAAGCACTTTGAAAAAAAATGATCTAAAAATTTGGGGAGCGGGAACTGTAAGAACCTTAAGACCTATATGGGTCGCTGAAGAATTGGGTTTGGAATATAAATTATACCCGATTGGCCCACGTACTGGAGAAACACAAACTGATGAATTTACTGACTTGAATCCAAAACAAAAAATTCCTTTTTTGGAACATGATGATGTAAAATTATCTGAAAGCCTAACAATTTGTCGTTATTTACAAAATGCCTTTCCTTCAGAAAAATTTTCTTCTCCAAAAGATTTGATAACACAAGCAAAGGAAGATGAGTGGTGTAATTATATTTATGGAGAAATTGATGAGACCGCTCTTTATGTTATGCGGCGCCATTATGACTTAACAGAGATCTATGGTGATGCACCTGTAGCAGTTGAGGTTTGTCGTAACCACTTAAATCATCACTTTACTTTTATTGATGAATATTTGAAGCAAAATAAAACATTGTTGAAAGATGGATTTGGTTTAGCTGATATTATGCTGATTTCATGCCTTGACTGGGCGATATTTTATAAGTTTAAATTACCTGAGAATATTATGACTTATCGTAATCATATAATTAAAAGACCTGCTTATTTGAAAGCTAGAGATATAAATTATAATTCTTCTAAAGGTGGTAATTAATGGGACCTCTAAAAGGTGTAAAAATTTTGGATTTGACAAGCATGGTTTCTGGACCAATGGGAGCAATGATGCTGGCTGATCAAGGGGCTGAGGTTATTAAGGTTGAACCAGTGAATGGTGATCTGGTCCGCCGCATGGCGACACCTCATAATGGTGTTAATGCAGCATTTTATTCGCTTAATAGAGGAAAGAAATCATTGGCTATTGATTTAAAATCAGACGAAGGGAAGGAGATTTTATTGAAATTAGCGGAAGAAACCGATGTATTTATGCAAAACTTTCGTCCTGGAGCTATAGATCGTATGGGGTTTGGAGAAAAAACTTTACGTAAACTTAATAAAACTATGATTTATGTTTCGATAAGTGGTTTTGGTGAAAAAGGACCCTATTCACAGTCACGTGTTTATGATCCGGTTATTCAGGCGCTTTCGGGAGCAACCGATATCCAAGCTGATCGGGATTCAGGTCAACCAAAAATGTTTCGTATTATTATTGCTGACAAGACAACTGCTTTGACAGCCGCTCAGGCAGTTTCTTCTGCATTATATGCACGTGAAAAATCGGGTGTTGGACAACATATTCGATTATCAATGCTCGATAGTATGTTAGCTTTTTTTTGGCCTGAGGGAATGGCAGGTTTAGTTTATGGAGAAAATGAATTTGATGTAAGAAAGATTCAGGGTACACAAGATCTGATTTATAAAGCCAAAGATCGCTATATAACTGCTGGGGCCATATCAGATTCTGAATGGAGAGGTATGTGTAGAGCATTAAATCGAGAAGACTGGCTAGAAGATGAGCGTTTTTTATCATCCTCTTTACGCATGGTTAATGCTCAAGCGAGGAAAGAATTAACGGGCGCTGAAATATCTAAATGGAATAGTGAGGATATTCTTTCTCGTTTTCAGGAAGAAGGGGTTCCATGCGCCCCATTACTTGATCGCATGGAATTGATGGAACATGAACAGATCATAGCTAATGAATCTATATGGCGAGATAATCATGAAGGATTTGGTGAAGTACGCCAAGCTAGACCGGCAGCGCATTTTGAAAAAACTCCTAGTGAAATTTTAAGACCTGCACCAAAACTTGGAGAACATGGGTCTGAAATTCTGACCGCTCTAGGTTATGATAAATCAACTCAAAAAAAGTTGATTGATGACGGTAAGTTAGTTGTTCCATAAAGTTATGAGAAAATTAATTTTAGTTCTTTCGATTATTTTATTTTCTTCAGTTATTGTATTTTTCTTTAAAGATACTTCTAAAAATTTAGAATTATTATCTAACAATGATCCTAGTAAGTATGTATTAGTAGAAGATATTGTTTGGGCATCTCCTGATGGGATAGACTTAACTCTAGATATATATATTCCAGTATTAAAAAAAGAATCTTATCCTGTTTTAATTATTTTTCATGGGGGCGGATGGTTAATAAATGACAATTCTATTATGGATCAAATGTCACAGTACCTTGCTACAAATGGAGAGTATGTAATCTGTAATGTAAATTATCGATTATTGTCCGATCAAAACAATACTGTAACACTAGATGAAATTGTAGAAGATGCATTTGGAGTAGTAATTTGGATTAAAAATAACATTTTTAAATATAAAGGTGATAATACAAAAATAGCTGTTACAGGAGATAGTGCTGGAGCTCATTTATCAGCAATGATTGTGAATTCAGGAAAAAATCTGAGTTCAGATACAAAATTTGAAGAAAATCTAAGTTTTACACCTACTTATTTACCAAAAGGGAAGACTGCAGAACTAGCAGCAAAAGAAAACGATCTTAAAGTACAAGCGTCAATACTAAGCTATGGCTCTTTTGATATTTATAAGGCTAGTCTTGAAGGATTTGAGACCTTTAAGAACCCTTTTTGGTTTTTATCTAGATCAAAAGCTCGTGGCATATTTGGAAATCAATATAATTCAGAAAAGCATGCAAATATGTACAAGGCTCTTTCTCCTATTTATAATATTCCCAAAAGAGAAAATAGAATTCTACCTCCCCAATTATTTATAGTTGGGTCGAAGGATAACTTAACTACTCCAACTTCTGTAAAACAATACATTAAAAAACTGAGATCATTGAATCACAAAACAGAATATTGGGAATATGAGGGCAAAAATCATGCTTTTTTAGATTCTGGGTCCAACTTTTTCTTAGGTTCCAACTTTGAAGAAGATGCTCC
>CAZLAN010000107.1:0-3717 GCA_964557485.1 uncultured Rhodobiaceae bacterium
ATTGATCTAGTTGAAGGAAGAAAAAATATTAATATTGAACAAGTAAGAAAATGTATAAATTTCTTTAATCATACTAGTTCCATGGGTCAAAAAAAAATATGCATAATTGATTCCATTGATGATATGAATGACAATTCATCAAATGCTATTCTTAAAATTCTTGAAGAGCCTCCAATAAATAGCATTTTTTTTATTATCTCACATAACTTGGAATCAATAATGCCCACAATTAAATCTAGATGTATTAATTTAAAATTTAATAAGATTAAAACTGAGGAAATAAGAAGATATTTCTTTGAAAATGATGTTGAGGTTACTTCCGATGAATTAAAAAGAATTATTGATTTATCTAAGGGTAGTTTAGGTAAATGTCTTCGGTTTCTGGATGAAGATTTTAAAGATATCAATGTAAAGGTTGAAAAGTTATTTTACCATGATAAAAACTTAAATATTTACGATTTGTGTGACGAAATAAAGAACGACAATTATTTATCTGTATTTTTTGATTTAATTATTTCCTATTTTGAAGAAAGAATTAAGAAAGTTTCATTAAAAAGAAATTACAATAATAGAAAGGTTATTTTAGATTTTTTAAAATTAAGAGATGACATCAATAATATAATTTATGAAGGGCAATATTATAATAATGTTAAAAATCATATTATACTTGATTTGTGTCTAGTAATTAAAAAGTCGAATAAAATATATAAAACAATTCAATGAGTAAAAATTTCTATATTAGTACAGCTATATCTTATACTAATGGCCCGCCTCATATTGGGCATGCTTATGAAGTAATTGCAGCAGATGCAATTGCAAGATTTAAGAGATTAGATGGCTATAATGTCTTTTTTCTTACTGGCACGGATGAGCATGGTTTAAAGGTTCAACAAAGAGCTAATGAGTTGAATTTAGAGCCAAAAAAATTCGTTGATAATATTTCAAAGGAATTTATAGATTTAACTAAAATATTAAATTGTAGCAATGACGATTTTATTAGAACGACTGAAAGCAGACATTTAGTTAATGTCCATAAGATGTGGGATATATTATCTAAAAATGGCGATATTTATTTAGGTGAGTATGCTGGATGGTATTCTATCAGGGATGAGGCTTTTTATAATGAAGATGAGCTAACAAAAGATGAGAAAGATAATTTATTATCACCTAATGGAGCTCCTGTTGAGTGGATAAGCGAGGAAAGTTATTTCTTTAGGCTATCAAAATACGAAAAACAACTATTAGATCTGTATAAAGAAAATAAAGATTTTATAAAACCTGAGTCTCGAATGAATGAGATTACTAATTTTGTATCTTCCGGTCTTAAAGATATATCAATATCAAGAAAGAATATAAAATGGGGAATACCTATCAAAGAAAATAATGAACACTCTATTTATGTCTGGTTAGATGCCTTAATAAATTATATTTCAGCATTAGGATGGCATAAAAATAGTGTAAAATTTAAAAATTTTTGGCCAGCAGATATTCACTTAATAGGAAAAGATATAACTAGATTTCATTCAGTTTATTGGCCTGCCTTTTTGATGTCTGCAGGATTAGATATACCTAGAACGATCTTTTCACATGGTTTTTTATTAAATAAAGGGGAAAAGATATCAAAAAGCCTTGGGAATACTATCGATCCAGTAGAATTAACTAAGATTTATGGAGTTGATCAGCTTAGGTTTTATTTATTATCTTCAACGCCATTTGGGAATGATGGAAATTATAGTCATGAATTAATAACCAACCATGTTAATGCCAATCTTTCTAATGATTTGGGAAATTTATCTCAAAGATGTTTAAAAATGGTTATGGATAAATGTGATTGTAAAATTCCTAATATAGGAACTTTAAAAGATGAAGATGTAGACCTTATTAATAGCTCTTCTAAACTTTATAAAGATTGTTTAGGAAGTATGGAAAATTATCTAATTCACGAATATATTAATTCAGTATTTAATTTAGTTTCACTAACAAATAAATATTTTTCAAATGAAGAACCTTGGGAGTTAAGTAAGGTAAACCCTGATAGAATGAATACAGTTTTATGGGTAACATGTGAAGTGCTCAGAAAGGTAGCCATACTTCTTCAGCCAGTAACCGTAGATGGTTCAAATAAATTATTAAATTTATTAAATGTAGATTCTAAAAAAAGATCATTTGAACATTTAGGGAAGAATTATTCATTGACACCAGGTTCAAAAATTAATGAAACAGAAATAATTTTTCCTAAGATAAAACCTTGATAGTTGTTAGTGACATTTTTTATTTTTTGTTGTAAAGAAGCAACATATTAATAAAGAGCTATTGTTGGATAAGTTTTTAGTAATAGATTTGGATATGGATTTAAGATCTGCAAGAGCTGATTTTGAAAGGAAATATCTTATTGCTCAAATCAATAATTTTAATGGAAATATTAGTAAAACTGCAAAATATATTGGTATGGATAGATCTGCATTACATAGAAAGTTAAATGATCTCGGTATAAAACCTAAAAGAAATTTACATAATATTGTTGGCTATAAATAAATAATAACTGGGTAAATGATGAAAATTATAATTTGTGGAGCTGGTTTAAGTGGAAGAGCTATTGCAGAAAAGCTTTCAGAAATTGGTAACGAGGTTACAGTTATTGATTCTTCAAAGCTATTAATAGAAAAGCTCGGAAATAAATTAGATGTAAGAGGTATAGTAGGTCATGGCGCCCACCCAGATGTTCTTGGTGATGCAGGTGCAGCTGATGCAGAAATGTTAATTGCGGTAACTCCATCAGATGAAATTAATATGATGGCTTGTCAGGTAGCTCATTCGTTATTTGAAGTTCCAAAAAGAATTGCAAGGGTAAGAGATAAATCTTACCTAAATCCTTCTTACGAAGATTTATTTACAAGTTCAAATTTGCCGGTAAACATTATTATATCTCCAGAAAAAGAAGTTGCAGATTCTGTTTTTAGAAGATTCGAATTACCGGGAGCATTTGAAAATGTACCTTTTTGTGATAATAAATTCCGTTTTCTAGGGGTTAAAATAGATGAAGATTGCCCTATCATCGATACGGAGATTGGATCGTTAACTGAACTATTTCCAGATCTTAATACTGTAATAGTTGGATTATTTAGGGATAATAATATTATAACTCCTAAATTAAATGATAAATTAAAAGGAAATGATTTAGCTTATTTGGTTTGTCCTAGTGATTTAGCTCAAAGAACTCTTTCGATTTTTGGAAAAAAACCTGAATTGGCAAGAAGAATTGTATTGGTTGGAGGCGGATCAATTGGAAAAGAAGTCGCAAAACTTATTGATTCTAAAATTGATAATATATCATTAAGAATTATTGAAATGAATGAAAAGAATGCCGAAGAATTGTCTGAGAAATTTGAAAAAAGTATAATAATTCTTGGCTCTGGAATGGATAAGGATATTTTGAATGAAGCAGAAATTTCTAATGCAGATATTCTTATAAGCCTAACAAATAGTGATGAAACAAATTTTATTTCTGCAGCTTTTGCTAAAAGTGATGGCTGTAATAGGGTTCTAGCTTTGCTTAATAATAAAGATTTTCAAGGTTTGATTAGATCAGTTGATATCGGAGATTTTTTAGATCCAAAGGCTATAACTGTTTCATCAATATTAAGGCATGTAAGGAGGGGGCATATTAGAAATATATATACCTTAAGTGATGGATCTGCAGAAATAATAGAAGGTGAA
>CAZLAN010000108.1:0-3717 GCA_964557485.1 uncultured Rhodobiaceae bacterium
TGAAGGCAGGAGAAACTGTAGTTGTTTCGGGGGCAGCCGGAGGCGTTGGCATTATTGTTTGTCAAATAGCTAAGGCAATGGGCGCTAAAGTAATTGGAGTTGCCGGCGGTAATGAAAAATGTGATTTTTTACTAAAAGAAATAAAAGTAGATCATACAATTGATTATAAAAATCAAATAGTTATAGAAGAACTAGAGAAAATATGTAATGATTCTATAGATGTTTTCTTTGATAATGTTGGAGGAGATATCTTAAACGATGTCTTAAATAACCTAAATACCGGAGCTAGAATTGCCATTTGCGGCGCTATTTCACAATATAATAATTTTGAGAATATTTTAGGGCCAAGCTCTTATTTAAAATTAGCAGAAAGATATGCGCGAATGGAAGGCTTTACGGTTATGCATTTTGTAGAAAAATATCCTGAAGCAATTAAAGAACTAACAAGACTATACAATGAAGGAAAAATAATTGTTCCTACTCATTATGAGGAGGGTATTGAATCTTTTCCCAAAGCAATACAAATGCTTTTTAATGGCGGTCATACAGGAAAGTTAATGGTGAAAATGTAATTATGACAAAGATAAATGAAGAAGAGGTGGATCTATCCAATGTTGATATTCAACAATGTCCTTATGATGCATATAAGAAATTAAGGCAAGATGCTCCAGTTTATCAAGATCCGAAAACTGGTTTTTTTATTGTTACAAGATATGAAGATGTTAGACATGTTCTAAAAAATACAGAAGATTTTAAAAGTTCTTATGGAGCATCAGGACAAAAGGCAGAAGCAAATATTAATTCAGAACATGTAAGAAGGGGCACTCAACTCTTTAGAGAGAAAGGATGGATTCCTGCCCCAACTCTTGCAGGAAGAGACGATCCAAACCATAAAGAAATGAGATCAATTTTTGATCAAGCGTTCAGACCAAGTAGAATTAAAGAATTAGAACCGAATGTTGAAAGCCTATCTTATGAACTTATAGAGTTATTTTTAAATGATGGTTACTGCGATTGGGTTAAACAATTTTCAATTCCTCTTCCATTAAAAATTATTGGAATCCAAATGGGAATAGAAAATGATGAAGATTTATGGAAAATTAAAAAATCTACTGATGCTTTTTTTCACAGAATTGGAATGATGCTTACACAAGAAGAGGAGCTCGAGACAATTGAAAGAGAAATTGAAGGACAACATTATTTTCAACCAATTTTTGAAAAATTAAGAGAATCTCCTAATGATACTTTGTTGAGTGATTTAGTTAATACTAAGGTTGAAAAGTGGGGTAGAACACTTAATGATAATGAATTACACGCGGAAATGATGGCAGATACATTCGTTGGTGGAAGTGAAACAACTACAAATGCTCTCTCTGCTGGTATTAAAATGCTAATTGAAAAAAAAGATGTTTGGGGCATGTTAAAAGAAGATCCTGATAAATATTTAAAAGTTTTTGTTGAAGAAGTACTGAGACTTGAGTCACCAGTCCAAAGTTTAATGAGGAATACACATAAGGATGTTGAATTGAATGGCGTTAAAATTCCAGCTGGCTCAGTTGTTAATGTTAGATATGCCGCTGCAAATAGAGATGAAAACTATTTTGAAAACCCTGAAGAAATTAATTTGGAAAGAAAAAAAGCTGGTTCTCACATGGCCTTTGGTTCAGGATCTCATCATTGTCTAGGGGCTCCTTTAGCGAGAAGAGAGTTGTATTGGGGTTTTAAAGCAGCTTTAGATTGTTTTGACGATATATGGTTTACTAAAGGAAAAAACGATTTTAAATATCATCCACATTACCTTTTAAGGTCCCTAAAAGAATTACATATAGATTTTTCTACTAATCCAAAAGGTGAATTAAATTGAGATTACGTCAAATTTGTTTTGTTGCTGAAGATTTGGAATCCACCCTATCGGAATTGACTTTTGTTTTTAATACTGAGGTTTGTTTTAGAGATCCTGGAATTGGTCATTTTGGTCTTTCTAACGGTTTATTAGAAGTTGGTGGAGATTTTATAGAAGTAGTTTCTCCTAAAGAGAAAAATACTACTGCCGGACGGTACTTAGAAAAAATGGGTGGAGACAGTAGCTATATGCTTATATTTCAGTGTCAAAATGCATTAGATTTCAGAGAAAGGGCTAAAGAGTTAAAAATAAGAGAAATTTGGAAGTCTGATTTAGAAAATGGAGTAAACGCTACACATTTTCATCCAAAAGATATAGGTGGAGTGATTATGTCAATAGACTCAATGAATGTTTCTGAATGGCAAGAAAAATATTCTTATTGGCAATGGGCAGGAAATGATTGGGTAAATAATGAACAAAATAATAGGTATCGTATTACTGGCGTAACTTTGAATTGTCTTAATCCTAAAATGTTATCACAAAAATGGAGTGATTTTCTTAATCTCCCTGTAAATCAAGAAATGGAATCTTTCGAAATAAAAGGTTATGATTTTAATCTAATGTTTATTGAAGATTCGTCAAAAGGTTTTGATTACATGGCTGAACTTGATGTCAGTATTTTCAGCGATGACCATAAAAATAAAATTTTAAATCATTATGATGATAAAGAAATAATTATTTGTGGGACAAAAATTAATTTAAATTAATATGCGGCTAATTACTTACAGAAATCATAATAAAATAGGAATTGGTTCCATAAGGGGCGATCAGGTTATTCCTTTCTCACAGATACCAGAATTACCTAAGGATATGTTGAGCTTTCTTGAGGCTGGTGAAGATGTGATTACTAAAGCTAATGGTATATGCAATAGCCCAAAAGAATCTTTATCATTAAAAGAAATTACTATCCTGTCTCCGCTATTAAGGCCTCCAAAAATTATTGCTATTGGCTTGAATTATGCAGATCATTTGGAAGAGATAAGAGCTGCAGGAAGACAAATGGAAACCCCTGAAGTACCTATGATTTTTAATAAACAATCTTTATCAGCTAACGGACCTTATGATGACATACATAAACCTATTGTTTCAGATAAATTAGATTATGAAGGAGAGCTAACAATTGTTATAGGTCAAAAGTGTCGGCATGTATCTAAGGATGATGCTCTTAATGTTATTGCTGGTTATACCATAGCTAATGATGTAAGTGTTAGAGACTGGCAGATGAGGGTTCCAACTTTTACTATAGGAAAATCATTTGATACTCATTGCCCTTTTGGTCCAGCAATTGTAACAAAGGATGAGATTTCTGATCCACATAATTTAGATCTAACAACAGAAGTTAATGGTGAAATACGCCAAGAATCTAATACTAAGCATCTTATTTTTAATTGCTTTGACCTTATTGAGCATTTAACACAAGCATTCACATTAGAACCCGGAGATCTTATTTTAACCGGAACACCAAGTGGTGTAGGCGCTGTGGAGAATAAATTTTTAAAAGCTGATGATGTTGTCAAAATAACTATAAGTGACTTAGGTTTTATAGAAAATAAAATTATTAATGAAGTTATATAGTAAAGAATAAATGGGAATTTCAATCTGCAATACAAACCAGGATATTAATAAAAAAAACCTTTTAGATAAGAAGAAAAAAGATCAATTAAAGAAAGATTTAAATCATTTTAAAAAAAAGTTAAACTCTAAAACTTAATTCTCTTGTTCTTTTCTGTTCCTGTAAAATCCCCTTATGCCAATGTAAGTATGAATAATATTTACTATTACAAAAGCATAAAGATCTAAAACAATAAACATAA
>CAZLAN010000109.1:0-3670 GCA_964557485.1 uncultured Rhodobiaceae bacterium
AAGGCTATTGAAGATAATCTTAATGATAAAAAAAATACAAGGCGTTCATTTTAATCTAGGAAAATTAAATGCGTGAAAACGAATTAGTTGATCGCATAACATCATATAATCCTAATGTTGATTCAAGGGCGGTTAAAAAAGCATATCAATTTGGAATGTTAATGCATGGAGATCAATTAAGGGAATCTGGAGATCCTTATTTTTCTCATCCTATAGAAGTAGCCAATATACTTGCTGAATTAAACCTTGATACTTCATCAGTTATATGTGCTCTGTTGCATGATACTATTGAAGATACAAAAGCAACTATCAAAGATATTAAAGAAAATTTTGGGAAAGAAGTTTCTAAGCTTGTTGACGGTGTAACGAAATTAAATAAATTAGAAAGCAAACCTGATCAATCAAAAGCAGCAGAAGATTTTAGAAAACTTATACTAGCTAGCTCTTTAGATATAAGAGTATTATTAATCAAAATTGCAGATAGATTACATAATATGAGAACCCTTAAGCACCTTAAAAATAAAGGTAGAAGAAAACGAATTGCTACTGAAACTCTTGAGATTTATGCACCTCTTGCCGCAAGAATTGGAATGCATGAAATAAGAGAAGAGTTGGAGGATTTGGCTTTTTCTGAAACAGAGCCTGAAATTAGAGCTATTCTTTTTGAACGAATTAAAGTTTCTAAAAAGAAGAACAATAAAATTGTTATAGATATATCTGGAGAAATAGCAAAGGTTTTGAGAGACAATAAAGTTAATTCGCTTGTGTCAGGTCGTGAGAAATCTATTTATTCAGTATGGTTAAAACTAGAAAACAAAAATAAGTCATTGGAGCAGTTATCAGATCTTTTTGGTTTTAGAGTATATGTAGATGACATTGATGAGTGTTATGCTGCATTGGGAGTTCTACATCAAAATTGGCAAGCTGTACCAGGTTTATTTAAAGATTTTATATCAACCCCTAAAAAGAATGGCTATCAATCAATTCATACAACACTTGTTGGCCCCAATAATCACAGGGTAGAAGTTCAAATAAGAACAAAAAAGATGCACGAAATAAATGAAAGAGGTCTAGCAGCTCATTGGGCATATAAAGATAAAAAATCACTTAATGATAATGATTTAACATCTATATCCTGGATGGCAGATTTAATTGACATTCTTCAAAGAGATGGAGCTACAGATGAATTTCTTGAAAATACAAGATTAGAGTTATCTCATGATCAAGTTTATTGTTTTACTCCTAAGGGAAGGTTAATTGCATTACCAAAGAATTCAACAGCATTAGATTTTGCATTTGCACTTCATACGGATTTAGGTTTGTTTTGCTCTGGCGTTATTATAAATGGTGAAAAAAAACCAAGAAGAACAAAATTAAATAATGGAGATGAAGTAGAAATTATTAAATCAAAAACTCCTGTTTCGCTCGATTCTTACGAAGATCTTGTTACTACAGGAAGATCTAAATCTTCGATAAAAAAGGCAATAAAAGAAAATAAAATAAAAAACCAGAGATTATTAGGAAAAGAAATTATTAAAAGTGTGTTTTCTTCACATAGAAAGAAACCTACGCGTGATATTCTAGAAAGGTCTTTTGGTCCATTAAATGTAAAATCTCTAGTGGAACTTTACCAATTAGTTGGGTCAGGAAAATCTTCAGGTTCAGATGTTTATGATTATGTCTACCCTAAAACAAAAAGAAAAAAGAAAAGAAAAAGGTTTTATGGAAAAAATGTTTCGCTCCCAATATCAGGTTTATTACCTGATATGTCTGTTGGTTTTCAAAAAGATTCTTTTTTGGTTCCTGGAGACAAAATTATTGGAATTACCGATCCTGCTAAAGGAATTACAATTTATTATGCTAAAGATGAAAACCTTCATTCTTTTGACGACAATCCTGAGAGAAGACTAAGATTGGAATGGGAAAAGCAAATAGATGTAACTTTTACTGCAAGAATTGTTTTAAGTATTATAAATGAGGTTGGTTCATTAGGCATTATTAGCGCAGCAATAGCTGATTATGGCGGGAACATATCTAATTTGAACTTAACCGAGAAAGATACTGATTTCTATAATTTAAGAGTTGATATAGATGTTGATGATAAGAAGCATATAGATAATATTGTTAAAAGCCTTAAAGGACTTCCAGAAATAAGCTCAATTGAAAGGGTAATTCATTAGATGGATGAAAAGAAAATAATAGATGAATTTAAAAAATGTGGAGCTTTGCTTGATGGTCATTTCATTTTGTCTTCAGGTCTTCATTCGACAAAATATTTACAATGTGCTCTGGCTCTCTCTAAACCTGATCTAGCAAAGAAGTTATCAAATGATCTAGGAAATAAAATTAAAGAACATTTTGATGAAAGAATTGATTTTGTTGTTGCGCCTGCGATGGGCGGATTAATTATTGGTCATGAAATTGCTATGTTCTTAAATTTACCTTTTTTATTCTTGGAAAGGGTAGACGGTGAATTTAAATTAAGAAGAGGATTCTCCATTCTACCTAACTCAAATTGCTTAATGATTGAAGATGTTGTAACCACTGGATTATCATCAAGAGAAGCTATAAAGGTAGTTTCTGATTTAGGGGCTAATGTTATAGGCGAAGCTGCAATTGTTAATAGATCTGGTGGAGATGTGGATTTAGGCATAAAACTTATAAGCTTATTGAATCTTGATATACCAACATATGAAGCAGATAAAATTCCTGAGGATTTAAAAAATATTCCAGAAGAAAAACCAGGTAGTAGAAGTTTATAATTAATGAGGTTAAATACTCTTAAAAAAATTAATTTTTCAAAGTTAACAAAAATTTCAGATACACCTCATTCAATATCTTTAGGTTTTGCAATTGGCGTCGTTATGGCATTTAACCCTTTGATAGGGTTTCATATAATTTTAGCTTTATTCTTTTCTTGGCTATTTAACGCTAATTATTTTTCATCTGTTCTAGGTACATTTATAGGAACACCAATTACCTATCCCGTAATGTGGTTATCGTCTATTTTGGTAGGAGGAATTTTTTTTGATATTGGTAATGTTAATTTTTCAGATTTTGAAAAAATTTCATTTTACTCATGGGAATTCTTTTATCTAATTAAGCCTTTTTTCTGGGCTTTTATTGTTGGAAGTACAATTCTTGGATTAATTTCTGGATTTTTATCGTATTTTCTTACAAAAAAAATAGTAATTTTTTATAGAAAAAGAAAATTTAAGAGAAAGTAAAAGTTTAGTAATGGATAATATAGATAAAATAAAATTGGGCGTTAACATTGATCATGTTGCAACATTAAGAAATGCTAGGGGTGAACTTTACCCTGATCCATTAAAGGCTGCCGAAATAGCTCTTCAGTCAGGAGCAGACTCTATAACTGCCCATTTAAGAGAGGACAGAAGACATATTAAAGACAAAGATATAAAAGAAATTTCAGAAAATTTTCCAGGAAAATTAAATCTAGAGATGGCAGCAAATAAAGAAATGTTAAATATAGCTCTTAAAAATAATCCTTTTTCATCTTGTATAGTTCCTGAGAAACGCAAAGAGTTAACGACTGAAGGTGGTCTCGATATATTAGGTAATAAAAATTACCTTAAAACCATTAATTATAAACTTAAGGATAAAGGTATAAGAACCTCTTTCTTTATCGATCCTATCAAAAATCAACTCG
>CAZLAN010000110.1:0-3645 GCA_964557485.1 uncultured Rhodobiaceae bacterium
GAAGTTCGGGTTCAAATAAAAGCTGCATCGGTTAATTTTCCAGATTTATTGATGACACAAGGATTATATCAATATAAGCCTGAGCCACCATTTACTCTTGGAATGGAGTCATCTGGTCTTATTGTTGAAATTGGTAACAATGTAGATTCTTTTGCAATTGATGATGAAGTAATTATTAGTGGAAAAACAGGATCTTTTGCGGAAGAAATAATTGCTACTGAAGATTTAATCAGAATAAAGCCCAAATCATTAAACTGGGAACAGGCTGCATCTTTTACCGTTGCTTATCTAACAGCGTATGTTGCTCTTGTGTGCAAGGGTAATATTAAGGATGGCGAAACTCTATTAGTTCACGGTGCTGCGGGAGGAGTAGGTTTAGCCGCGGTAGATCTAGGAAGATATTTTGGCGCTCATGTAATAGCTACTTCTGGTTCATCTAAGAAAAGAGAGTTTTTATCTTCTTATGGCGCTCATCATGTATTACCTGATAATGGATTTAAAGATAAAGTTAAAGAGCTTACTTCAGGAAATGGAGCTGATATTATATATGATCCAGTTGGCGGTGATGTATTTGATGAATCCGTCCGTTGTATTGGATGGAATGGCCGCCTACTTATTATTGGTTTTACTTCAGGTAGAATTCCCAGCATTAATGTAAATATGCCATTAATTAAGGGCTTTTCTGTTGTTGGAGTTAGAGGTGGTGAGTACGGAAGAAGAGATCCGGAGAAAGGCCAGCAGAATATGGATACGATTGATCAGTTGGCTTCTTCTAATAAATTAAACCCACATATTCACAATTCATATTCACTTGAAAATACGGTTGATGCGATTAACGAGCTTAAAAATAGAACTGTTATTGGTAAAGTATGTATCGTTCCCTAAGATTAATTTTATTTCTTGAATAATATTTTGAATAGTGTACGATATTCAAAATTGACAAAGAAATAATTGAAGGAGTTGATGTGCCGCGAGGAGGGTCAAGAATTGGAGCCGGGCGACCAAAGGGTCAAGGAAAATTTGGAGAAGTAACAAAACCGATACGTGTACCTGTTAGTAAGATTGATAGTGTAATGAATTTTATTAATAATAACACTCTTTCACTTCCTTTATATAGTAGCAAGGTGCCAGCAGGATTTCCATCTCCTGCGGATGATCATATGGAAGGAAAATTAGATTTAAATACACATCTTGTTAAACATCCAACAGCAACATTTTTTGTAAAGGCTTCAGGTGATTCAATGATTGGGGCAGGAATACATGATGGAGATATTTTAGTTGTTGATAGAAGTCTAGAGCCTCGGCAAAGTCGGATAGTTATTGCAGCGGTTGACGGCCAATTAACTGTAAAGCGATTAAAAAAGAAGGGAAAAAAAATATTTTTAGTCCCTGAGAATAAAAAATTTCGGTCCATAGAGCTAAATGAAAATAATGATGTAAAAGTTTGGGGAGTTGTGACCAATGTTATCCACAAGGTCTAGTTCCGGGAAATTTTTTGCTCTTGTCGATTGCAACAATTTTTTTGTTTCTTGTGAACGTGTTTTTAACCCGTTTCTTGACGATAAACCTATTATTGTATTGTCGAATAATGATGGATGTATAATTGCGCGATCAAATGAAGTAAAAACTATGGGAATTCCAATGGGAGCGCCTTTTCATCACTATAGGCACACACTTTTGGAAAAGGGTATACATATATATTCTTCAAACTACCAACTTTATGGCGATATGTCTGGAAGGGTTATGGATTCGTTAAGACTCTTCAGTCCGGATGTTGAGGTATATTCGATCGATGAGGCATTTGTACGATTTAAATATTCTAGTAAGAGAGATTACATTGAATATTTAGATAATATTCGGAATAGTGTTTTTAAATGGACTGGTATTCCAGTATCAATTGGATTAGGCCCAACAAAAACATTGGCAAAAATAGCTAATTCTCTAGCTAAAAAATCGAAAGTAGATTCGGTTTTTGATTTAACTCTCTTATCAACGCAGATAGAAATTCTTGAACATGTCCAAGTTGAAGATATTTGGGGCATTTCAAAAAAATGGGGAGCAAAGCTACGTTTAATAGGTATAGGTAATGCCCTGCAGTTAAGAAATACATCACCTCAAAAAATACGAAAATATTTGGGTGTAACACTGGAACGAATTGTCTATGAGTTGCGAGGAGTATCCTGCTTAGATATTGAGCAGATAAAATCAAGGAAAAATATTATGATTTCAAGAAGTTTTGGTAATTCTGTCGATAATTTGAGTGATTTAGGACAGGCTGTATCCTTATATACAATTAAAGCATGTGAAAAGATGCGATTACAAAATAGCAGAGCTCAAGCGGTATACATTTTTTTGAGAACCAATAGGTTTTCTAGTAATCAGAAACAATATAACGCAGGTATTGTTTTTGGATTTAATAATCCCTGTAGTGATACAGGGGATATCATTACGAAAGTTACAGAAGGTCTAACTTCTATTTTCAAACATGGTTATTTATACCAACAAGCAGGAGTCATGCTGATGGATTTAGTTCCTAATGATGTTTATCAAGAAGACTTATTTGAAAGTTTTGATTACATAAAATCAGACTTAAGAATGAGTATTTTAGATAGTATCAATGGAAGATTTGGACCTGGAACACTTTTCTATGCGGCTGCAGGTTTGAAAAAAGATGGAGACTGGCAGTCTCGTACGCATCACTTATCTCCTAGATACACAACAAAATGGAATGAATTACCATATGTTTCATAATTTAATTGATGTTATTTGTGGTTATTATTAAACCTATAGTATGGAAGATTTAGCATATAATTTTGCAACAGGATTACTTTTCGTAATGCTTTTTTTTAGTATTTCTATTGCTAGGAATGTTCATAAAACATTAGATAGAGAAAACGCAGGAAACTTACTTAGAATTATTTTTCCAGAATATTTCTTTTGGGGTGTTTGTGTTTCCTTTTTTAGCACAATCTTTTTTTTCCTTGCGGGGCAAAATTTACAAACAATTATTATGTTTGTAATTTTTGTATCATCAGTTTTCTCAAGATATTTTCTTATCCCGCGAATAGATCGTGAACGTAATTTAATGATTACGGGAAATCAAAATGCTAGTATAAAATTTTCAACTCTACATAGAATAAGTGTATCGATAAATCTTTTACAAATATTATTATTATTATTTATTATGATTTACAAAGTAATTACTTAAACACTTCTTTTTGCTTTATCTGCGTCATTTGAAGAACGAATCATATCTCTAATACCACTCCAATCATCATCACTTAATTTATCTAGACTTTGGTAAAAATTACCTCCTGAAGACAAATGAATAGCTCCATCTATCGCAATAGTTTGTCCAGTCAAATAATCGCATCCGTCTGCCATTAAAAATGTAGCTAAATTTCTTAATTCTTGCATTTCGCCGTTTCTTCCCATTGGAATACCTAAACCACTTGCGCTTTCATCCGTATCTTGGCCCGGACTTAATCTTTCCCAAGCTCCTTTTGTTGGGAAAGGACCTGGAGCAATAGCATTTAACCTAATTCCATATTTCCCCCACTCAGCCGCAAGGGATTTAGTCATAATGTTAACACCTGCTTTAGACATAGCGGAAGGAACTGTATAAGGTCCACCATTCCAAATCCA
>CAZLAN010000111.1:0-3536 GCA_964557485.1 uncultured Rhodobiaceae bacterium
GGGCGTGCTCTCTATGCGCACCACCAATTGGCTCATCTATGATCTTATCAATAACACCTAATTGTAAAAGATCTTGAGAAGTTATTTTCATTGCAATTGCAGCTTCTTTAGCCTTTGATGAACTACGCCAAAGTATTGAAGCTGAAGCCTCAGGAGAAGCTACAGTGTAAATTGCATGCTCTAACATTAAAACCTTATTGGCAGCAGCAAGGGCTATGGCTCCGCCAGAACCTCCTTCACCAATCACTATGGAAATCACAGGAACTTTAAGTGATAATGTACAATCTGTTGAACGTGCAATAGCTTCAGATTGTCCCCTTTCTTCAGCACCAATTCCAGGATAAGCACCTGGAGTATCTATAAAAGTAATTACCGGAATAGTATATTTTTCTGCAAGCCTCATAAGTCTTATAGATTTTCTATATCCTTCTGGGTGAGCCATGCCAAAATTATGTTTTAGTCTTGTTTTGGTGTCATTACCCTTTTCATGCCCTATCAGCATAACAGATAAATTACTTAATTTTCCTAATCCACCGATTATTGCATTATCATCTCCATACAGCCTATCGCCGGATAAAGGTATAAAATCATCGACCATCCCTTCTATATAATTTGAAAAATGTGGTCGATTAGAATGCCTTGCAACTTGAGTTTTTTCCCAGGTACCTAAATTATTATATAGTTTAGAAAGTATTTCTTGAGCTTTTTTTTCTAGATTCGTTATTTCCTCTAAAGATATATCATCATTATCAGAATTTAAGCGAATTTCGTTTAATTCTCTAATCTTTCCCTCAATTTCTGAAAGCGGTTTTTCAAAGTCTAAATAACTAACCATACCCTACTCAAAATAATAAATGTAAATTGCAACCGAAATAACTTGAAGTCAACTAAGAGATTTTACAAGAGGATGGTTTTCATTCACTGATTCAAGGGTTTCTGAATCCAAAATATGTGTATAAATCTCAGTTGTAGAAATATTAGAATGACCGAGAAGTTCTTGTATAACCCTAATATCCGCCCCTTTTTGAAGTAAATGAGTTGCAAAAGCATGCCTTAATTTATGTGGTGACAATTTTTTTCTATCAAACCCAAGATCATTAGCTATGTCAGCTAAAATTTTATTTACTGAATCTCGGGTCATATGCCCTAAAACACTATAAGAGGGAAATAAAAAAATAGAAGAATCAGGTATTAAATTTATCCATTCTTCAAGAGATTTAGCGACCTTAGAAGTAAAATAGACATTTCTTTCTTTTTGCCCTTTTCCAAAAATTCTTAACATTCTTTTTTTTGTATCAATATCATTTAACTTCAAATTGACAAGTTCGCTTATTCTTATCCCAGTTGAGTAAAGAACTTCAATTATGCATTTAACTTTTATCCTCTTATTTTTTTTAGATAAACTTTCGCCTTTTTTTGCCCCCCCTCTAACATGCTTTAGTAGAACTACCATCTCTTTTTCAGTAAGCACTGACGGTAATTTCCTCTTTATTTGTGGTTTATCAAGAAATTCAATGGGATTTTCATTAATTATATTTTGCCTGACTTCAAAATCATAAAATTGCTTTAATGTTGAATAGAATCTTGCCATTGAAGTATTCTTAAAACCATTAATATTTAAACTTTTGAAAAAATTTTTAAGAATTTCTTGATTTATATTAATTATAGATAATGGTCTTTCTCTTCCTACCTGATCTAAATTACTTATTTTTGAGAAATCCTTCCTTTTGGTCTTTTCAGAGAAAACATTATTTTTAAACCAATCGGGATTATATAAAAATGAACTTAAAAGTTTAAAATCCCTTCTATATGAGAAAATTGTATTTTTGCTAAGTCCTTTTTCAACTAATAAATAATCGAAATAAACTTCTAAAATTCTGGTTTGACCTTTCCAATATTTTTCCCAATCAACATCAAGCATTTTGCAGCCACTAAAAATTAATTACTAAATATTTCACTCTCATTTAGGACTCTTCTAATCTCTTTAATTTCAGGATTTCCATTATTTTCTATGTATGAAATTAGGAAATAAGATAAAATTAAGATTACCAATAATAAAAAATATCTTTTCATTGAAGACCCTCTTTTATCAATTATATATGTTTTACTCTTAAATTTGGTATAAAAATAAACTATTAGATAACTTTTTTAATAATTAGGTAATTTTTTAATGGCGAAACATACTAAACCGAGAATAGTACTCACTGGAATGATGGGATCAGGAAAAACTACTATCGGAAAATTACTTTCGGAGAAAATATCTTTTCCTTTCTATGATTCTGATGAAGAAATAGAGTCAAAGTTAAGTTTAAAAATATCGGAGATTTTTTCTAAATTCGGTGAAAATAGATTCCGTATTGAAGAGGAGATAGTATGTATGGATCTTTTAAATAAAGATAAATATGTTATATCCCTTGGTGGCGGAGCAATATTAAATGAAAAAATATTTAACATAATTTCTGAAGAAACAACTTCTATTTGGCTTAAAACAGATGAAAATATCTTAATTGATAGGCTAAAAGAAGATAAAACAAGGCCATTATTAAGTAATAAAGATTTAAAAAAGGAAATCGAAAAAATAAGTAACTATAGAAAACAATTTTATTCTAAAAGTGATATAATCATTAAAAACAACAACAATGATATCAATCAAATTGTTCAAAATATTATTTCAGAGATAAAAAGTTAATCTTAATGAAAGACATAAAGAAAATAAAAATAGATTTAAAAGATAACCCTTATGAAATTATAATTGGATCAAAAATAATTAGTGAGATGCCAGAAATAATTTCTCCTTTTATGAAAAGGAAAAAAATATTCTTAATCTGCGATGAAAATGTAGGTTCAATTATATTGCCTCAAATTAAAGAGGTTTTAGATTCTGCTGGTTACGAAATATTTACTTCATTAATATCATCAGGAGAAAAGAGTAAAAGTTTTGATATACTTGAAAAAACAATTTCTGAATTGTTAGATAATGGAATTGAAAGAACAGATACTCTATTAGCTATAGGTGGAGGAGTTGTTGGCGATTTAGCTGGATTAGTTAGCGCCATTATTTTTAGAGGAATTGATTTCATCCAAATACCTACTACTTTACTTGCCCAAGTAGATTCTTCTGTTGGCGGAAAGACAGCAATAAATGTTAATCAAGGGAAAAATCTTGTAGGAGCTTTTCATCAGCCTAAAGCAGTTATTTCTGATGTAAATTTACTCTCTTCTTTGCCTGAAAGAGAAATAAAATGTGGTTTATCAGAAATAATAAAATATGGAATTCTTGGTGATAGAGATTTCTTTTCATGGTTGCAAAATAATAGAGAGGATTTATCAAATCTTGATCAAGACTGTTTAATCTTTGCTGTTAATAAATCTTGTTCTATGAAAGGAGAAATTGTCAAAAATGATGAACATGAAAAGGGTGAAAGAGCATTATTAAATTTAGGTCATACTTTTGGCCATGCTTTTGAAAAGCATTTTTCATATAATAATTTACTCCTTCACGGTGAAGCAATAGCAATAGGTATGGCCTTTGCATC
>CAZLAN010000112.1:0-3526 GCA_964557485.1 uncultured Rhodobiaceae bacterium
TTCTAACACCTGCTTCTCTTGTGTAATTTCTTATTATTGACTTAATAACATCTTCAGAAATATTAAATTCTTTTTCATTTAGAGCGTTATTTTCTTTAACCTTTGGCATCAAATGTCTCTTGGCAATTTCTAGTTTTTCTTCTTCAGTGTACCCAGCAATTCTAATTATCTCCATTCTATCAAGCAAGGGTGCTGGAATATTCATGGTGTTTGCTGTAGTTACAAACATAACCTGAGACAGATCATAATCTACCTCCAAATAATGATCATTAAATGAATTGTTTTGCTCAGGGTCGAGAACCTCTAATAATGCTGAGGCCGGATCTCCTCTAAAATCTTGACCTAACTTATCTATTTCATCTAGTAAAAATACAGGATTAGTTGTTTTAACTTTCTTTAATGCTTGTATTATTCTACCTGGCATTGAACCTATATAAGTACGTCTGTGGCCACGTATTTCCGCTTCATCTCTAACTCCCCCAAGAGACATTCTTATAAATTCTCTTCCTGTTGCTCTTGCTATAGATTTTCCAAGAGAGGTTTTACCAACACCAGGAGGTCCAACTAAGCACAAAATGGGTCCTTTAACTTTAGAAGACCTATTTTGAACAGCAAGATATTCAGTTATTCTATCTTTTACTTTCTCTAAAGCATAATGATCTTGATCAAGAATTTCTTGAGATTTATTTATGTCTTTCTTTATTCTTTTCTTTTTTCCCCAAGGAATATCTAATAACCAATCTAGATAATTTCGAATAACAGTAGCTTCGGCAGACATAGGACTCATTTGTTTAAATTTTTTAAGTTCATTCTCAGCTTTTTCCCTAGCTTCTTTAGATAATTTTGTTTTACTTATTTTTTCTATTAATTCTGCAATATCTTCAGTTGAACCTCCATCACCCTCTTCTAATTCCTTTTGAATTGCCTTCATTTGTTCATTTAGATAATACTCCTTCTGAGTTTTCTCCATTTGGCTTTTTACTCTTCTTCTTATTTTCTTTTCAACTTGAAGAACTGAAAGCTCTCCTTCGATATAAGAAAGAATCATATTTAATCTTTTTTCTAAGTCATTTTCTTCAAGAATTTTCTGTTTATCTTCAATATTAATTGAAATTTGACTTGCAATTGTATCTGCGAGTTTATTTTCTTCATTAATATCTTTAACAGAAGTAAGAACTTCAGAAGATACTTTATTGTGAATTTTGGAATAGCTTTCATATTTAGACACTAAAGATCTAGCCAACGCTTTTATCGTGTTGTTTTTTTCTGATATATCAGACATCACAGATATATCTGCTTTAATAAAAGATTCTTCTAAATCTATCTTTTCAACTCTGCATCTGTCTTTGCCTTCAACAAGAACCTTAACAGTGCCGTCAGGAAGTTTAAGTAATTGTAAAATCTTACCTCTAGTTCCAATTAGGTACATGTCGCCATCTTTAGGATCATCAACTTCAGAATTCTTTTGAGTTAGAAATAATAATTCCTGGTCCTTACCCATTACCTCTTCAAGGGCATTAATTGATTTGTCTCGACCCACGAAAAGAGGAACAACCATATTTGGGAAGACCACTATGTTTCTTAAAGGGAGTACTGGTATGCTATTAATCAAAGTCTTTTCAGCCATATCTAATCCTTTTTAACTCATTTTCTTGTGATTCTTTTTAAAAGAAAAACAAACTTAATTATTATATTGGTATAAAGTAGGTCAGTATCAAGTATTAATTAATAAAAAATTAACTAGCAGATTTCTCTTTTTCTTTTTTATCTTCGCCATATATATATAATGGTTTAGTTTTTCCATCAACAACCTCACCAGAAATAGCAACTTCTGTTACCCCTTCAATGCTTGGAATCTCAAACATAGTATCGAGTAATATTGATTCTATTACAGACCTTAAACCTCGCGCGCCTGTAGAGTATGTCATAGTCTTTTTTGCTATAGAACTTAACGCATCATCTGAAAATTTTAATTCTACACTCTCCATATCAAAAAGTTTCTTATACTGTTTAATTAAAGCATTTTTTGGTTCAGTTAATATTCTCACAAGCGATTCTTCGTCTAAATCTTCTAAAGAAGCCCAAACTGGCAATCTACCGACAAATTCAGGTATTAGTCCAAATTTCAGTAAGTCTTCAGGTTGAAGATCTTTAAGAATTTCTCCAGTTTTTCTTGAATCTTTTTCCCTAACTTCAGCGCCAAATCCTAATGACCTTTCGGTACCTCTGTCACCTATTATTTTTTCAAGTCCATCAAAGGCGCCACCACAGATAAATAAAATATTAGTTGTGTCAACTTGTAAGAATTCTTGTTGAGGATGTTTTCTTCCGCCCTGAGGTGGAACTGAAGCTACTGTTCCCTCCATTATTTTAAGTAATGCCTGTTGTACTCCTTCTCCTGATACATCTCTTGTTATTGATGGATTGTCAGATTTTCTAGTAATCTTATCTACCTCATCAATATATACAATTCCTCTTTGCGCTCTTTCAACATTATAATCTGCAGCTTGAAGAAGTTTTAAGATAATATTCTCAACATCCTCTCCAACATAACCTGCTTCAGTTAAAGTTGTTGCATCAGCCATAGTGAAAGGTACATCTAAAATTCTAGCTAAAGTTTGAGCAAGTAATGTTTTTCCACACCCAGTAGGGCCTAAAAGAAGGATATTTGATTTAGCAAGTTCAACATCACCTTTTTTATTTTCATCATCTAATCTTTTATAATGATTATGAACGGCTACAGATAAAACTCTTTTTGCAGTCTGTTGACCAATCACATAATCTTGAAGCACTTCAAATATCTCTTGAGGAGTTGGGACATTTTCTGAAGATTTTTTATCATTAATTTTGTTTTCTTCCTTAATAATATCCATACACAGTTCAACACATTCATCACATATAAAAACTGTAGGCCCTGCTATAAGTTTTTTAACTTCATGCTGACTTTTTCCACAAAAACTACAATAGAGTGTATTCTTTGAATCTCCGCTATCACTTATTTTACTCATAATAATACCTAAAAATTATTCTTCTTCTGATTCTCTTTTTTCTACTACTTTATCAATCAAACCAAATTTTTTTGCTTCATTTGATGTCATAAATGTATCTCTATCAAGCGCTTCCTCTATTACCCCAAGTTCTTTACCTGTATGATTAACATATATTTCATTTAACCTACTTCTTAAAGACAGGATTTCTTGTGCATGTCGTTCTATATCAGAGGCTTGACCTTGAAAACCTCCAGAGGGTTGATGAACCATAATCCTTGAATTTGGAAGAGCAAATCTTTTGTGTTTATCTCCTGCCGCCAATAATAAGCTGCCCATTGAAGCCGCTTGGCCTATGCAAAGTGTTGATACTTCAGGTTTTATGTACTGCATAGTATCATATATAGCTAAACCAGAAGAAACCACTCCGCCTGGTGAATTAATATACATAGAAATTTCTTTTTTTGGATTTTCTGACTCTAAATATAATAATTGTGCAGTTACAACGCTTGCCATATAATCCTCTATAGGACCAGTTA
>CAZLAN010000113.1:0-3483 GCA_964557485.1 uncultured Rhodobiaceae bacterium
GCACTTAGCTTTATAGTTTGGGCACATCACATGTATGTAAGTGGCATGCATCCTTATTTTGGTTTCTTTTTTGCTACAACAACTTTAATTATTGCGGTTCCAACAGCTATTAAAGTTTATAATTGGGTCCTTACATTGTGGAAAGGTAATATAACCCTCACTGTTCCAATGTTATTTTGTATTTCCTTTATCATTACTTTTTTGAATGGAGGCCTTACAGGTTTATTTCTTGGCAATGTTATTGTTGATGTTCCTTTATCAGATACATATTTTGTGGTTGCACATTTTCATATGGTGATGGGTATTGCTCCCGTTCAAGTTGTTTTTGCAGCTATTTACCATTGGTATCCCTTAATGACGGGTCGAATGTATAACGAAACATTAGGTAGACTCCATTTTTGGTTTACATTCCTAGGGTCATACTTGATCTATTTCCCTATGCATTATTTAGGCCTTATAGGAGTCCCACGAAGATATTATGAAATGACACAATCAGAAGCTCTATATACTCAATCTGCTGCTGATCTAAATATATTTATAACATTGACAGCATTGGTTACTGGTTTTGCTCAAATCTTTTTCTTTATAAATATCTTTTGGAGTAAAAAATATGGAGCTTCAGCAGAGCTAAACCCTTGGAGAGCGAATTCTCTTGAGTGGAGAACGCCCGATCAACCTCCTAGTCATGGAAATTTTGCTGCAGAATTACCCGTTGTTTATCGTTGGCCTTATGACTTTAATGTTCCTGGAGCTAAAGATGATTTTGTTCCCCAAGATGTTCCAAATTCAGATGTTGAATTAGCTGAAGGCTTTGAAGGAACAGAAATAAAAGCAGAGGAAACATGAGTATATTTGAAACACTAAGTCAAAAACCTTGGCTTCCTTCTCAAGAAAGAAAGGATAATGAGCATCTTGGCAAGTCTTTTTCTTTTGAATCTTCTCGAGTGGCTCTTATATGCTTTCTGTGCTCTATTACTGCTCTTTTTAGTTTATTTTTTGTAGCTTATATTGGAAGGATGGCATATGGAGATTGGAGAATTCTTCCTGAACCAAATATGCTTTGGCTAAATACATTTATTTTATTTCTCAGTAGTGTTTTTTTTCAAAAAGCTAAGAATTTATCTAATGATCATAATTTTAAAAGATCTAAATCTTATCTAGTAATTGCAGGTCTTTTTGCTTTATTATTTATTATTGGACAAATTTCAGTTTGGAATATATTAACTTCTTCTGGATATTTTATAGATTCAAATCCATCTTTTGCCTTCTTTTATATGTTAACAGGCTTACACATGATTCATTTGTTAGGAGGTCTTGTGGTGTGGACCTGGTCTGTCTTTCAAATAATTAAGGAAGATATTTCTTATAGTAAGCTTAAATCAACTATAAGTTCGACAGCAATTTACTGGCACTATCTTTTAGTTGTTTGGATGGCATTATTTTGTCTTTTAATGGCAACATAATTATTAATTGGGAGAAAGTATTTAATGAGTGAACCTTCAACAACAATAAAACCTTTACCTGAGGGTATGGAAGGTCTTACCCATGATTGGGCGTCAGATCAAAGAGCTTTTAAAGGCGTTCCTTGGGGAAAAGCTATGATGTGGATTTTTCTTTTAAGTGATACCTTTATATTTAGCTGCTTTTTGATTAGTTATATGACTGCTAGATGGTCAACTGTTGTTCCATGGCCAAATCCTAGTGAAGTTTTTGCCCTTACAGTTGGAGGGGTTAGTGTTCCTCTTTTACTCATTGCGATAATGACATTTATATTGATTACAAGTAGCGGTACTATGGCCATGGCTGTTCGAAGCGGTTATCAGAAAAAAAGAAAACAAACTGCAATCTTACTTCTTGTTACAGCTTTATTGGGCGCATCATTTGTAGGTATGCAAGCTTTTGAGTGGACAAAACTTATTATGGAAGGTGTTAGACCATGGGAAAATCCTTTTGGCGCTCATCAATTTGGTTCAGTTTTCTTTATGGTAACAGGTTTTCATGGATTCCATGTTTCAATAGGGGTTATATTTTTATTTATTAATGTAAGGAAGGTTTGGAGAGGTGATTATGATACTGGTCGTAGAGGTTTCTTTACATGGCAAAAAGGTAGATATGAAATAGTAGAAACATTAGGTCTTTATTGGCATTTTGTTGACTTAGTTTGGGTATTTATTTTTGCATTTTTCTATCTTTGGTGAGGTAAGTTATGGCGGCAGAAGGACAAGAACATCCTATTAGTGTTTATCTTCAGATTTGGATTCTATTATTTGTATTGAGTATAGGATCGTATATGGTTGACTATTTGCAATTTCAGGGCTGGCTAAGGTGGAGCCTTATTTTAACATTTATGTTCTTAAAAGCTGGTTTCATAATGGCGATTTTTATGCATATGGTTTGGGAAAGAATGGCTTTAGTTGTTGCCTTGCTAACGCCAATGATTGCTATATTAGTTTTCATAGGTATTATGGGATATGAATCAAATTATACTCAGGTTTCAAGAAATGTATTTTTTGATGATGGTAAGCCAGATAAGGTATGGGCAGTACCGCATGGCGCAAATCAGTCAGATGGCCATGAAGAAAACCATGATGGCGAAGGTCACTAATTAATTGATATATGATTATGGATGGGTTCATAATCAAAGTTATTTATTCTGAAGTTAGTTATGATCAAGATTAAATTTATTAATTTTACTTTACTTTACTTAGTATTTGGATCTTTTATTTATTTACCTATAGAAGCTTTATCTAATGATACTGATAAGATTATTCCTAAATATATTTTAAAGATGGAGGAAATTGCATCTAAAGGCGATCCCGATGTTCAGTATAATCTTGGTTTAGTTTACTCTAATGGTGTTGGTATAGAAAAGGATTTATCTAAAGCTATAATTTGGTTTGAAAAATCTGCTGGACAAGGAAATGACTTATCTCAGTATAAATTAGGTTATATTTATGAAAAAGGTCTAGGTGTAGAAAAGAATTTGGACAAAGCTTATGAATATTACTTAATTTCTGCACAAAACGGAAACGCAGATTCACAATATAATTTAGGTATTTTTTATAGACTTGGTTTAGCTGTTAATCAGAATTTTCAAGAATCACTAAAATGGTATAAATTAGCATCTAAACAAGGTCATAGTGCGGCCCAAAATAACCTTAGTTTACTTTACGAAGAAGGTATCGCAACTAAGCAAGATATATTAGACGCAATAAAATTCTATAGATGTGGAAATTAGGATTGTAATAATGAAATCAGTAATTGTTTTAATTCTTGTTTTTCTTTTTGGCTTTATAACAACTTTAATGTTCTTTGGCGGTTGATATTTAAATTAAGACCATCAAGGCCATAATTAGCCAAGTTAAAAGTCCCAGAGATATAATTATGAATACAAATTTCATTTATTTTTTTGGTGGAGCTAGGCGGGCTCGAACCGCCGACCTCTTGCATGCCATGCAAGCGCTCTCCCAGCTGAGCTATAGC
>CAZLAN010000114.1:0-3469 GCA_964557485.1 uncultured Rhodobiaceae bacterium
ACAAAATAGGTTTCCTCTGCAACATTAGTGGCTTGATCACCTACCCTTTCAAGATATCTTGCAATAAAAAGTAAGGGAACTAAGGCCTCTATTGCTTTAGGATTAGCTTTAATAGAATTCAATATTTCCATTAATATTGCAGAATATAATGAATCAATTTCACTATCGGATTCCCAAACCTTAATGGAGTTTTTACATTCCTTCTTAGCATAATCATCCATCACTAATTTTAAATTTGAATGAACTCTAATGCACATATTTACTAAATGATTTATTGTATCTGGAGATTGCGCCTCATTAAGATCGCCTTTTAATATACGATTAGAAATGCCCTTACACATATCTCCACATCGTTCTAAATATAAAGACATTTTAACAGCAGAAAAAACTATACGGAGATCAATAGCCATAGGTTGCCTTGAGGCAAGAATATTAAATACCTTACTTTCAACTGATTGACCAAGATCATTAATCAGAAGATCATTTTTTATAATCTCTTGCGCTAGATCATGATCATTATTTTTTAATATCAACTCAACATTTTTTAATGCCTCAAGTACTTCAGCACCCATGGTTATTAGACCATCTGAGATTTCTTTAAGATCCTCATCATAAGAACTTACAATATGTTTAGTCATATTTTTATCCTAACCATAACGCCCAGTTACATAGGCTTCTGTTTGCGCATTCTCGGGCGATCTAAAAATATTTTCAGTATCACCTACCTCAATTAAACTTCCTAAATGAAAAAAAGCAGTTCTTTGCGAAACTCTAGCAGCTTGTTGCATAGAATGCGTAACAATTACAATTGTATACTTAGTTTTTAATTCATCTATTAACTCTTCTATCTTGGCTGTTGCAATTGGATCAAGCGAAGAGCAAGGCTCATCCATTAAAATGATTTCGGGATCAACAGCAATAGCTCTAGCAATGCATAATCTTTGCTGCTGACCTCCAGATAAACTAGTTCCTGGCTCATTAAGGCGGTCTTTTATTTCATCCCATAAACCAGCCCTAACAAGACTTGACTCAACTTTATTTGACATGTCAGCTTTATCTATAATTTTTCCGTGCAATCGCGGGCCGTAAGCTACATTATCAAAAACTGATTTTGGAAATGGGTTTGGTTTCTGAAAAACCATCCCTATACGAGATCTTAATTCAACAACATCTATATTTGGGTCATAAATATCTTCACCATTGATTTTTATACAACCAGTAATTGAACATGTATCTATTACATCATTCATTCTATTTAAACATCTTAAGAAAGTAGATTTTCCACAGCCAGATGGTCCTATTAATGATGTAACCTCTTTCTCATTAATACCAAGGCAAACACCGTAAAGGGCCTGTTTATCTCCATAATAAACATCAACATCCTGACAATCTATTAGCGGGTTATTGCTGATAGAAGAACTTACTCCATTAGTCTCAATATTTTTATTTATGCTATCTACCATTTTAATTGGTACTTTTTCCTTAAAATTACCGCAGCTAAATTTATTACTATTAATAAGAATATCAAAACTAAGGTCGCAGCGCTAGTTTTTGCTACAAAAGCTCTCTCAGGGCTATCTGCCCAAAGATAAACCTGAACAGGTAAAGCAGTAGCTGGATCAGTCACTGAACCTGGAATATCTACGACAAAAGCGACCATACCTATTAAAAGTAATGGTGCAGATTCTCCAAAAGCTCTTGCTAAACCTATTATTGTGCCAGTTAAAATTCCTGGCAATGCCGCGGGGAATAAATGTTGAAATACAACTTGCATTTCTGAAGCGCCCATAGCAAGTGCTGCTTCCCTAATAGATGGAGGCACTGCTTGAAGAGATGCACGTGTGGCTATTATTATAACCGGCAATGTCATAAGGGATAATACACAACCTCCAACTAGCGGAGCGGAGCGCGGCATGCCAAAGAAATTAATAAATAATGCAAGTCCTAATAATCCAAAAACAATAGAGGGTACTGCAGCAAGATTATTAATGTTAACTTCTATAAAATCAGTGAGTTTATTTTTTGGTGCAAAGCTCTCTAGATAAATTGCAGAAAAAACGCCAATTGGGAAACTAATTATCAAAGTTATGAATATAGTAAGCAGTGACCCTACAACAGCACCTAGTACTCCAGCTATTTCAGGCTCCCGACTATCACCATTAGTAAAAAGATTTTCAGAAAATCTTTTTTCAACTAGACCCGCTTCTTGAAAATCATTTAACCATGAAATTTCTCTATCATTTAGTCTTCTTTCATTTTCTGGTAAGTTCTTATCAATTCCAAACTTGTAGAATAAATCAGCATCATCAGAGAATAGAATAAACTTGCTAAAATCTTTTTTAAGTAATGAAGGATCATTCTCTAGAGAATCCTTAAGTTCATAAGCGGCACCAGATGAAAATAATCTAGAAAATTCTCTTCTGCATTTACTATCTTCACATTCAGACTCTAATAAAAAAATATTCTCCCTAATTAATCGACGGTAATTAATATTATCCTTATCAATATTCTTTTCAGATAAATTAATATTTAAATTTAATCCGTAATTAGTAAATGCTGGTATAGATCGATAAGTCATTGAAGATATAATTACTACCAACATTATTAATGCTAAAAACAAAGATGCTTGACCATAAAATTTGAACCTTTTTTCAGCAAATTGTCTTTTTAAAGTTAATTGTTTTATTTTTTTATTCATATCTCTCTCTATATTTTCTTACTGTCACCATGGCTAAAATATTGAGTGCAAGGGTTATAAAAAATAAAACCAAACCTAAAGCAAAAGCTACAAGGGTTTTAGGGCTATCAAATTCTTGATCTCCAACTAATAAAGTAACAATTTGCACTGTAACCGTTGTTACAGCAGAAAGAGGGTTAGCTGTTAAATTTGCCGCTAATCCAGCCGCCATAACAACTATCATTGTCTCTCCTATAGCCCTTGAAATTGCAAGTAATATTGCCCCAACAATTCCAGGTAAAGCTGCAGGAAAAACAACTTTTCTTATAGTTTCAGATTTAGTAGCTCCTAAAGCTAAAGAACCATCTCTTAAACTTTCTGGAACCGCAGACATTACATCATCAGATAAAGAGGAGACATATGGAATAATCATGATTCCCATAACTAGGCCCGCAGCTAACGCGGATTCTGTCGAAACAGTAAGTCCAAAACTTTCCCCTAAAGATCTTATAAAAGGGCCAACAGATAATGCTGCAAAGAAGCCATAAACCACAGTTGGAATTCCTGCAAGTATTTCTAGAATAGGCTTAAAATAATTTCTAACTTTAGGTCTAGCGTATTGAGATAAATAAATAGCTGAATACAAACCTAAAGGAACAGCTATTAACATAGATATAGAAGTTATTAAAAGAGTTCCTGTAAATATTGGTATAGCGCCAAAACTTCCAGATGACCCTACTTGATCTTCCCTAATTGCTGTTTGAGGAGACCAATGAGTTCCAAATAGAAATT
>CAZLAN010000115.1:0-3467 GCA_964557485.1 uncultured Rhodobiaceae bacterium
CGCATTTAGGAGACGATGCTTCATTAGCTAATTCATTAAATATTATTGACGAATCAAAATAAATATTATCCCTGAAAAATGACAATGCAACAATTTCCTTAGCATAAAATGAAAAAGGTCCTGTTGATTCTATTAACAAGGATAGATTTTCTTCTATTAAGGAAATGTCATGATTTTCAAGCATTATATATCCTAACCTCAAAACGGCAAAATCTCTTATTTTTTTCGATAATTTATTGTTTTCTGATGCCTGAACAAGATAATTTAATGCATCATCAACTTGCCCATTCTCATAAGACATATTAGCTAAGTTAAATAACGATAAGCCAGAATAGCCATTTTTTTCATTAACTAGTGAATCAAAGATCTTCTTTGCCTCTTCTTCTCTATCACCAGAATTAGCCTCCAAAGCTTTTTGATATATATTAGATGCAGATTCAGAAGAATTTCTAGCTAGATAATTAGAAAACTCGTAACCCCCAAAAGATAAAATAATTATAACAATTATAGAAATAAGGTACAATCCGTATCTATCCCAGAGAGACTTAAGTTGCTTTCTTCTTAGTTCTTCATCAATCTCATTTTCTAACGGTTCTGACATTTATATCTCCAAAACAATAAAGGAAGTTAGATTTAAAAGTATGTTATAACAAATATATGTTAATAAGAAAAACCATAAGATATCTATTTGAAATGCAGTTTGTTTTATCTTCTTACATATTATGCAAAATTTTAAAAATTGATAAGAGTTCAAAATTTTATGGTTATATTGCTGAATCTTTAGGTCCGCTTCTTAGTGTATCAAGAAGAGCTGATAATAATTTAAAAAAAGCTATGAAAGAATTGAATGACTTAGAGCGTAAAAAAATTATAAAAAAGATGTGGAATAACTTGGGAAGAACTTCAGCAGAATTCTTCAACTTAAATAGTCTTTTAGAAAAAGAAGATAGGATATCTATAAAAGGATTAGAGATACTTGAAGAATATAAAAATAAAGGAGTTATCTTCGTTTCTGGTCATCTAGCAAATTGGGAAGTAATTCCAATAGTAATATTACGAAAAAGTAAAAATGTAGCCACAGTTTATAGAGATTCAAATAATTTTTTATTTAATAATTTGATGATTAAACAAAGAAAAATAATTACCCAGAATCAATTTTCAAAAGGACCTACTGGCATTAAAGAAATTCTAAATTTCTTAGAAAATAATGGTAGCGTAGCTATGTTAGTTGATCAAAAACTCTCCAATGGAGTTAGTGCAAGTTTTTTTAATATGAAGGCCATGACAGCCTCTACCCCTGCTGCTTTAGCATTAAAGTATGGGTATCCCGTTATCCCTCTTACAGTAAAAAGAATTAAAGATGTAAATTTCGAAGTCGAATTTTCACCAGAAATTAAGATTGAAGAAACAGGAAATATAAAAGAAGATGAATTAAATTTTACAAATAAAATTAATGAATTTCTTGAATTAAAAATAAGAGAAAAACCAGAAGATTGGTTCTGGTTGCATAATAGATGGGATAAAAGATTTAATTAATCTTTATCTATTTCAGCTTTAAATGAGCTTTCCGCATCAAAGTAAGCTTCTTGTCTTTCTACTGACCAATATTTCAATTCTTTAATTGAAATTCTTTTTTTAGTTTTTGCACAAATTACATAAGTTCCACTCTCGACAATTTTAAAAGTGCCATCCCCATAAACTAACTTTGCTTCTTTTTCCATAATTTACATTATTTTTTTTTAGTTACTTTAACATTAACTTTATCATCACTATAAAATTTGATAATCAAATCATCGTTTTTCTTAAGATCTCTTGATTTCCTTATTATTTGATCTCTCTTATCTTTAATAATGGCAAATCCTCTTTTTAGAACATTATTATGACTGAGAACATCTAATAGACCATCTTGCAATTTTAATTTTGATTCTTTAATTGAAATTATTTCATATATAGATCTATTACTGCCTTTATTAGTTAAGAGAAATTGACTTTTTAGATTTTCAATTTTTTTACTTAGAATATTAATCTTTAATGTTTTTGATGTATTAAAATAATTTTTATTGTAACTCTTAATCATAGACGATAATGCAATTTTTAAAATCGAACTTACTTTATTAAGCCTTAAACTATAATCTTTTAATAAAGCATTAATTTTTGGAAATGCTTTATGAATTAAATAAAGTGAACGCACTTCATACTCAATTTTATTCAATATTGTATTATTGGCCCTTAAAATTAAATCCTTTATAGTAATTGATAATTCTTTTCTAACTGGAACAGCCATTTCTGCAGCAGCTGTTGGTGTTGGTGCCCTAAGATCTGCAGCAAGATCAATTAAGGTTGTATCAGTTTCATGACCTACAGCAGATATAATTGGTATTTTAGATGAAAACACTTTTCTAACTAATTTTTCATCATTAAATCCCCATAAATCTTCAATACTACCTCCACCTCTGGCAATAATAATAACATCTGGACTAGGAATTTTACTTTGAGGTAATAAATGGAATCCTTCTATGGCATCAATTATTTCTTCAGCCGAGGATTCTCCTTGTACTCTTACAGGCCAAATAATTATTTGTGTTGGGAATCTATCATTTACTCTATGAATTATATCATTGATAACTGCTCCTGATGGGCTAGTAATTACTCCAATTTTTTTTGGTAAGAAAGGAATTTCTTTTTTATATTCTTCATTAAATAGACCCTCTTTAAGTAAAATCTCTTTTCTTTTCTCAAGAAGAGCCATTAAAGCCCCTACTCCAGCTGGCTTCATATCTTCAATAATTATTTGGTACTTTGATTGTCCCGGATAAGTTGTGATTTTGCCAAAACAAACAACTTCGAGACCCTCTTCAGGAGCAATATTTAATTTTTGAGTGTTCCCCTTCCAAATAACTCCTGAAATTACAGATGAATCATCTTTAAGATCCAGATAGATATGGCCTGAGCCAGGTCTGGATACTCTACCAATCTCACCTTTTAAGCGAATATATTCAAAATTATCCTCTATTAGTCTTTTTATAGATAAAGATAACTCAGATACAGTAAATTCAAGATTATTCGTTATATCATTATTCATTTGTTAGCTTCATTTTATATTAAAATATCCTATAATAAATTTATTAATTAAGTTTATATATAACATGAATATTCTATTAATAGGTAGTGGAGGTAGAGAGCACGCGATAGCAAAATCGTTAGCTGAAAGTCCTATTTTAAGTAATTTATTTTGTATACCAGGAAATGCCGGAATAGAAGAAATAGCATTATGTGAGGATATAGATACCTCTAATCAAGAAGATATCCTAAATTTTTGTACTAACAATAATATAGAAATTGTTTTTATTGGACCTGAAACCCCTTTAGTAGAAGGACTAGCTGATTACTTGACTGAAAATAATATTTTCGCTTTTGGGCCTAATAAGGAGGCGTCAAAATTAGAAGGATCAAAATCATTCACTAAA
>CAZLAN010000116.1:0-3453 GCA_964557485.1 uncultured Rhodobiaceae bacterium
ATTTGCTATAATTTACTTCCATGACACAGTATATTTTTATAACTGGTGGAGTGGCATCATCACTTGGAAAAGGACTTGCATCTGCGGCTTTAGGAGCCTTGCTTCAATCTAGGGGCTATTCGGTTAAATTGAGAAAATTAGATCCTTATCTTAATGTAGATCCAGGAACTATGAATCCTTTTCACCATGGAGAAGTAAATGATACTGATGATGGCGCAGAAACAGATTTGGATTTAGGTCATTATGAAAGATTTACTAATGTTCCTGCATCAATAGATGATAATATTACTACTGGTCAAATATATAAGAGAATTATTAGTAAAGAAAGAAAAGGTGATTACCTTGGTAGAACTGTCCAAATAATTCCACATGTTACTGATGAAATAAAAAAATTTATTCTTTCAAATAATAAAGGTGTTGATTTTTGCTTATGTGAAATAGGTGGAACTGTAGGAGATATTGAGGGCCTTCCTTTTCTTGAGGCAATTAGGCAGTTAAGTAATGAATTAGATAAGAATATGACTTGCTTTGTTCATTTAACTCTTTTGCCTTATATATCTGCTGCAAGAGAAGTTAAAACTAAACCAACACAGCACTCAGTTAAGGAATTAAGATCTATAGGAATACAGCCGGATATCCTTGTTTGTAGGTGTGACAGAAAAATTTCTAAATCTGATAGAAGAAAAATATCGGTTTTTTGTAGTGTCAAAGAAGATTCAGTAATTCAAGCAATAGATGTTGATACTATATATGCTGTTCCAAAAGATTTAAGAAATAATGGACTCGATACTGCCGTTTTAAGTGCCTTAGGTAAAAAAAGATTAACCAAAACTAATTTAAGAAAATGGAATAAAGTGGTTGAAAGAATAAGGAATCCAAAAGGTGAAATAAATATTGGCGTTGTAGGAAAATATTTAGATTTAAATGATGCCTATAAATCTCTATTTGAAGCATTAACTCATGGAGGAATTGCTAATAATGTTAAAGTAAAAATTAAAACAATAGATTCTGAAAAATTAGAAAAAACTAGAAATACAAAGATATTAAAGAATGTTGATGGAATTTTAGTTCCGGGAGGATTTGGAAAAAGAGGATCTGAAGGAAAAATACTTTCCTCTAAATATGCCAGAGAAAACAAAGTACCTTATTTTGGAATATGTTTTGGCATGCAAATGGCGGTTATAGATTCTGCAAGAAACTTATTAGGTTATAAGGAAGCTAGTTCTTCAGAATTTGGTAAGACAGATATCCCTTTAATAGGATTACTAAAAGAATGGATTAAAGATGAAGAAGTTGAAAAAAGGAACCTACAAAGTGATTATGGGGGAACTATGAGATTAGGTTCATATCCTGCAGTTCTTAAAAAGGGTTCTAAGGTAAGGAATATTTACGGAAAAAACAAAGTGCAAGAACGGCATAGACATAGGTATGAAGTAAACCTTTCATTTAAAAATGAACTTGAAAAAGCAGGTATGAAATTTGTTGGTATGTCTCCAGATGGTTATTTACCAGAAATTATAGAACTAAAAAATCATCCTTGGTTTATTGGAGTTCAATTTCATCCTGAGCTTAAATCTAGACCCTTTAATCCACATCCACTATTTTCATCTTTTGTTAAAGCTTCTATTGTTTATTCAAAATTATCTGATAAGGGTAAATAAATGGAATTAATAAATATAAAAAATATAAATTTATCTAACTCATCTCCTATCTCAATTATTGCCGGATTAAATGTTTTGGAAAATGAGAGAATAGCAATGGATGTTGCAGAGCATTTAAAAAAGATATGTAACGATATCGATGTTCCATTTATTTTTAAAGCTTCTTTTGATAAGGCAAACAGATCTTCAGTAAAGTCTTTTAGAGGTCCGGGATTGAAAGAAGGATTAAAAATTTTTAAAGAAATTAAAGAGAATCTTGATGTCCCTATTATAACTGATATTCATGAAATTTCACAGATTGAAGAAGTTTCTAGTGTAGTAGATGTTATTCAAATTCCAGCCTTTTTGTGTAGGCAAACAGATCTTATAAAAGCTGCATGTGAAACGAATCTACCAATTAATATAAAAAAAGGTCAATTCTTATCACCTAATCAAATGGTCAATATCGTTGATAAATGTATCTCTTTTGGTAATGAAAAAATAATACTTTGTGAAAGAGGGGTATCTTTTGGTTACGACAATTTGATTGTTGATTTTTTGGGGATGTCTGATCTTAAAAATCTATCTAATCCTTTAATTTTAGATGTAACGCATTCTCTCCAATTACCCGGCGGATTAGGAAATTCAACAGGAGGGAGAGCACATCAAGCATTAGATTTAGCCTTAGCGGCTACTGCATTAGGAATTTCCGGTCTTTTCATTGAAGTTCATCCTAATCCTGAAGAGGCTCTATGTGACGGCCCCTCAGCTACCAAACTAGAGGACCTTAAAAGCATTCTTGAGAAAGTTAAAATTGTTGATAATACTGTAAAGTCTTTTGATTCTTAGCAATAATTATCCACGACCTTTATAGTTTTGAACACCTTGTTCAGGAACCCATAGATCTTTTGGAGGTTTAGTGTTTTGCCAAAAAACATCTATCGGCATACCGCCTCGTGGGTACCAGTATGTGCCTATTCTTAACCACCTTGGTTTTAGTAAATTCATTAAATCTTTTGAAATAATCATTGTTATTTCTTCATGAAAAGATTGATGATTTCTAAAGCTTTGAAAATATAACTTTAAGGATTTTGATTCGACAATCCACTTATTTGGCACATAATCTATAATAATATGAGCAAAGTCTGGCTGAGAAGTCACTGGGCATATGCTAGTGAATTCAGGTTGAGAAAATCTAATTAGGAAATTTTCTTTTTCTTTATTCTTTATTTTATCTAAAATTTTTATAGAAGGTTTATTAAAATTTTTATTTGATTTTCCTAAGTGTTTCATAATTGATCCTATGGTATTCCAATAAACTTATGCATTTGAAAGCTTAATTTCCATCTAGGATTATCTTCGCAAAACTTTCTAGCAAGAATTATATTATTTTTATAATCACTATCATATTTAGGCTGAAGAAAGAAATGATCAAATTTCATTTTTTCAAATTTATGAGGCGAAATATTTTGTTGAGGATAAACCAATTTAAGTTCGTTCCCATGATTTTGAATTAATTTTGTTCCAGATTTAGGGCTAACACAAATCCAATCAATTTCATTAGGTACATTTATAGTGCCATTTGTTTCTATTGCTATTTTAAAATTATTTTTATGAAATGAATCAATTAGTGCTTGATCAATTTGTAGCATCGGTTCACCACCAGTTAAAACTACAAAAGGGTTATCATCAGTTTTCCAGATTGAAAGTATTTTTTTTGTAATTTGATCGGGGTCTTTATATCTATTGCCATTTAACCCGTTAGTTCCAACAAAATCTGTATCGCAAAATTTACATGTCGCTTTATGTCTAT
>CAZLAN010000117.1:0-3415 GCA_964557485.1 uncultured Rhodobiaceae bacterium
AATTGTATATTTTTTTCAACCTCAGAAATAAATTTTCTATAAGATCGAGGATATATATCTATATCTTTAAATATAGAATACCAATTCATATCTCTATAAACTGTATCTACCACATCGGGTGGAGGTTTTGATGGTAAAATCTTTCTTATATTTTTCCATAATTGCTGTTGATAAGGTATAGATACAGTTTTTGTATCATAATTACTTAATAAATCTAAATCTAATACACTTATTAATGTTACACACATTATACCACCACTATCTGAATCTTTGTCTCTAGAAAGCCAACTTTTTTGTTTTAATGATTCTTGAATTGCTAAATTTGTATTTTGAAATAGTAAATTAGTACCATCTTTATTAAATAGTTATTCTATTTTGCCAAATTCCGAATTAAACAAGATCCTATAAATCCACAACCTCCTGTTATGAGATAAGTATGTTTTTTATTAGTCACGATTTAAGATTAATCCCTTCTTTAAATTGAAGAAAATTTTGTAAAGTTGAATCTTTTTCAGACAAAACATAATCTCCTTTATCTAAAGGCCATTCAATACCTAGATCTACATCGTTCCATAATATTCCTGAATCATTCTCAATATTGTAGTAATTATCAACTTTGTAGAAAACTTGAGTATTATCTTCTAATGTACAAAAACCATGCGCAAAACCATTGGGAATAAATACATATCCATTTTCTGAATTTAACTCAACACTTCCATATTGGCCAAATGTAGAAGAATCCTTTCTTATATCAACAAAAACATCAAAAATACATCCTGACAAAACATATATAATTTTTGCTTGTTGATATGGAGAAGTCTGAAAATGTAAACCTCTTATAGTACCCTTTTTTTTAGAAAAAGAGAAATTGTCTTGAACTGAAGTAAAATCTAATTGATTCTTTAAAAGAGTTTTGTAGTTAAAATTTTCTCTAAAATACCCTCTATCATCATTATGATTTTCAAATTCTATAAAATGAACATCAGAAAAAATATTTTTAATCTTCATTATCTCTCCTCCGATAAAATTTTTTCAATAAATTTTATATTTTTAGGTAGACAAACTGTGTTTAAATCAAATTTCTTTATCATTTCATTTCTTGCGGCTTTAGTTAATTTAGAAAATTTCTCTGGCTCGTCTAAAACTTTATTTACCTTGTTTGCAATATCTTTAAAATCGAAAAAATCTACCAATAAACCACTTTTTTTATCTTCTATAACTTCTTCTACAGGCCCAGTCTTAGAGCCAATCACCAAAACACCGCAGGAAAGAGATTCCAACAAAGACCAAGAAAGCACAAAAGGGTAAGTTAGATAAACCTGTACACTCGCAACCTGCATTAAAGCTGTTAAGCTCTTATGTTCTGGTAAATAGCCAGTAAAAAAGATCTTTGACATATCTAAATCATTCTCAACATCTTTCAAAAAAATATTTTTCCAAGTTTTCCCTTTTGGAGGTTTTTTTCCATATGAAGTACCTTCACCACCAACAATAAAAATTAAAGCATCAGGATGTTTTTTTTGTATCAATGGAAGAGATTTTAAAAATATGTGGTAACCTCTATACGGTTCCAAGTTCCTATTAACAAAAAGAATTATTTTATCTTCCTTACTTATATTTTGGCCATCAATATTTAATTTCATATCGCTGTTGGGTACAAATCTACTAGTATCTATTCCTTCATGAATAACCTGAATCTTATGTTTAATATCATCAGGAAAAGTGGATTTTTGAAAGTGAGTAGGTGAAATCAGATAATCGCTATCATGATATTGAGAAAAGCCAGAAGTATTCCTACTGACAAGCTTCCTTCTTAGGAATAAATTATCATCACCTTTTTGGTGTTCTAAATCAAAATCAATATCACTGTTGTCTAAATTATAATGAAATTCAACATAACCTAGCATTTTAGCATCTGGCCAAATCTCTTTAAGAAAAAGTAATTCGCCCCAACCTGTATGGCCAATTATTAGATCTGGATTAAAACCCTCTTCCTTTAATTCATATGCCATATCTGCACATGCTTCAGCTCTTATAATCTTTGTCTCAAATTCTATCGCAAGATTATGAATTTTATTTGAACTATTTCTATAGGGAATATATTTATGATGTTTAACTCCATTTACCTCAATATCAAACATAGATAATGAATGAACATTATGATTTTTTGCAAGTTCTGGAGCTAAATGTTTAAATTGCCCAGGAAAATTTTGATGGATAAATAATTCTATTAAGTCGAGAAACAGAAATACTAGTTTCATCCTTTATTTCCTGAAAACTCTTAATATTATCTTTCATCACATCTACGACTAAATTGGCATCATTAAAATCTATTTTTAATTCTAATTTGGATACATTCAGAAAGTTATTATCTTTGGCTATATTTATACTATCTGATTGAAATATATAACTATTTTTATCTATACTTTTATTTTCTGTTAAACAAAAATTTGTATTCTTTTTAATTTTTCTTGTTGGATATGAAGAAAAAAGATTATACGGCTCATAGGCTTTTAGAAAATTAAATTTGTCAACATTTTTACTAGATTTTCTGATTAAACTGAGCTCTTCTTCTAATTTACTGTATTCATCTATAATGTGCTCCCATGAGAATTTATTTTTAGCTCTCTTTTTTCCTGACTCACCTAATTTAATTCTTAAATCTTTATTTGTTATGAGTTCTCTCAAATAATTAATACAAACATCCATATCTATTGATACTGTCTGACTAGAAAAAGAAAGATATTGGTCATAATTAATAATTTCGGATAAATAATAGTAATAAAAATCTTCACCAGATCCTTTATTTAAAGTAGTTGTTGGAACAAGAAAACCATCTTTAGAATGTCTTACCGTGTCCCGATACCCATTCCAATCAGTGGCTATAACAGGTAAACCTGCTGCCATTCCTTCTAGGGGAGTTAACCCAAATGTTTCCTGAAAATTATCAGTTAATGAAATAAAAATATCTGATCCTAATAAAGCACGATTTTTTAAATCTTGATCTAAACCATTCATAAAATGGCAAGTAATATTTGGACAAATTTCTTTGGCATCTTTTTCGAAAGAATTTTTAATAAATTCATTTGCAAACCACCCTACTTGTACCAAATGGATATTTCTTTGCTTTCCAAGTTCTTTGTGTATTTCTTCTAAAGACTTATACATTGGATAATAATGTGCCTTTGCATGAAAGGACAATCTCCCAACAAAAATTAAAACTACATCTTCATCTTGAGCACCTATTTCTTGTCTGAATGTATTCTTTTCTTTATCTGGTAAGTCATAATCTTCTGGGTGCACACCTAAGGGAATGATAGGTAATTGGGGAAAAGTAAATTGATTAATATTATACCTTTCTTTTAGAAATTCTTTATTATTCTCTATAACCTTATCGACTGTATCTTTAACGCAT
>CAZLAN010000118.1:0-3357 GCA_964557485.1 uncultured Rhodobiaceae bacterium
AATCTATGTCAATGATGATGACCGCAGCAGGAACTGTTGCGCCGGCTAAAGTTTTTGTAATGGGTGTTGGAGTTGCTGGTTTGCAAGCTATTGCAACAGCTAAAAGATTAGGAGCTATTGTATCTGCAACCGATGTCAGAAGAGCAGCTGCAGAGCAATGCGAAAGTCTAGGAGCATCTTTTATTATGGTTGATGATGAAGATGATGCAGAGGATGATTCTGGTTACGCAAAAGAAATGTCTAAAGAGTATCAAGAGAAACAAAAGAAATTAATTTCTGAGCATATTAAACATCAAGATATTATAATCTGTTCTGCTCTTATTCCCGATAAGCAAGCGCCAATATTACTTGATGAAGAGGCTACTAAAAGTTTAAAGCCGGGATCTATTATTATTGATATGGCAATTGAAAGAGGGGGTAATTGCTCTTTATCTAAATCAGGAGAAATAGTGGAGCTAAATGGCATAAGAATCATTGGTGATACTTCATTAATTAATGGAATCTCACCTGATGCTTCTAGTCTTTATTCTAAAAATTTATATGCTTTTTTAGAAATCCTGATTGATAATGAAAATGATGCACTAGATTTTAGTGATGAAATAATTCAAGAGACATTAGTTGTCAATAACGGACAACTAGCTGAAATCTTAAAAAATAGGTAGGAAGCATAATGGATATTAGCCCGATAGTTTTTTTTGGAAGTATTTTTATTTTAACAATTTTTGTTGGCTACTATGTAGTTTGGTCAGTTACGCCCGCACTTCATACTCCTTTAATGTCTGTAACTAATGCTATTTCTGCTGTTATTATTGTTGGAGCAATTATAGCCATAGGAACAGGATCATCAGGTTCATATAGTTTAATTTCTAAGATTGTTTCATTTTTTGCTTTAATTTTTGCATCGATAAATATTTTTGGTGGTTTCTTAGTAACTCAAAGAATGCTTGCAATGTATAAAAAGAAGAGTAAGCAAGATGACTAATGACTTAACAACTATATTATATTTGTTTTCAGGCGTTCTTTTCATTCTTGCTATAAGAGGTCTATCATCTCCTGACACAGCTAGGACAGGAAACTATCTTGGAATGTCTGGAATGGCTTTGGCTTTTCTTGTTACAATAATAAATGTAGATCAAAATAATTTAACTAATTGGATATTAATTATCAGTGGAATATCTATTGGTGGCCTTATAGGTACAATACTTTCTAAAAAAGTTGCAATGACTGACATGCCCCAAATGGTTGCTGCATTAAATTCTATGGGTGGTTTATCGGCTGTTTTTGTAGCATGGGCGGCATTCTTATCACCTGAATCTTTTGGTCTGTTGTATGGAGGTTTTATTAAGACTTCGAGCGTTATTGAAATACTCCTAGGCATTTTTATTGGTGCGATAACTTTTTCCGGATCGGTTATTGCCTTCTTAAAACTACAAGGTTTAATGACAGGCACCCCTATAATTTTACCTTTTAGACATTCAATTAATTTAATTTTATTCTTAATTTTTATTATCAGCTCTATTTGGGTGATTGCAAATATTGCTGAACCGCATGGTAATTTATTTTTAATGATAACAATATTATCATTAATTCTTGGATTTTTATTGATAATTCCTATTGGTGGTGCAGATATGCCAGTAGTTATTTCTATGCTTAACTCTTATTCAGGTTTCGCTGCTGCAATTATAGGTTTTACCTTAGGTAATATGGCTCTAGTTATTACTGGTGCTTTAGTAGGTTCTTCAGGTGCTATTTTATCTTACATTATGTGTGCCGCAATGAATCGTTCATTTATATCAGTTATAATGGGTGGTTTTGGTGAAGAAAATTCTTCAGAAAATTCTAATGAAAATAAACCAGTGAAAATTGGTTCTGCCGATGATGCTGCATTTATTCTTAAAAATGCTAGTTCAGTGATTATAATTCCTGGGTACGGTATGGCTGTTTCTAGAGCTCAAAATGCCTTAAAAGAAATGTCGGTTAAATTAAAGGCTATGGGTATAAAAGTTTCATATGCAATTCATCCAGTGGCAGGAAGGATGCCTGGGCATATGAATGTTTTACTGGCTGAGGCAGATGTCCCTTATGAAGAAATTTTTGAGTTAAGTGAAATTAATTCAAGTTTTTCTCAAGCTGATGTAGCTTTTGTAATTGGCGCAAATGACATCACTAATCCGGCCGCAAAAACTGATACACAAAGCCCAATATATGGAATGCCCATTTTAGAAGTTGAAAATGCAAAAACTGTACTATTTGTAAAGAGAAGTTTAGGGATTGGATATGCAGGAATAGATAATGATCTTTTCTATAGGGAAAATACTATGATGTTATTATCTGATGCTAAAAAGATGGCTGAAGATATTTCAATTAATTTATAATTTAAAAATCTCTAGAGTTAGTTTGTTTTTTCATAGGGATAAGACCCTCTTTCATAGCTCTTTTTCTTGATAACTTTCTTGCTCTTCTTATAGATTCTGATTTTTCTCTTGCTTTTTTTTCAGAAGGTTTTTCGTAGGAATTTCTTATCTTAACTTCACGAAAAACACCTTCACGCTGCATCTTTTTCTTTAATACGCGTATAGCCTGTTCTACATTATTATCCCTAACAGAAACTTCCATTTACTTAAAACCTCAAAAGTTAGGCATTTTGATATCAAATGTTTTTTATAATGTCTACAATAGATATGTTTTGAATTTCCTATTTAATAAAAATTATACTTATTTTAATCTACAATGTGCGTTAAATGCCCCATTTTTCTACCTTTTTTAACTTCTTTCTTATGATAAAGATGTATATGGGTTTGATTGTTTGATTGTATATTTTCCCATTCGTAAATGTCATCACCTATCAAATTCTCCATATGGCAATTATGTAATAATTTAGGATCTTTTATTTCTAAACCTATTATTGCCTGCATATGTATTTTAAATTGACTAACTGAACAACCTTCAATGGTCCAGTGACCAGAATTGTGAACTCTTGGAGCAATTTCATTAACTAAAATATCATTATTTGTTTTAAAAAATTCGACTGTCAAAACGCCTATATGGTCAAGCTCTTCAGCTATAGTTTTTGTTATTTCTTTAGCTTTTTTTTCTAAATTATTATCTAATTTTAAAGGAGCATAAGAATGTTTTAATATATGGTTTTCGTGAACATTGCGAACAAATGGAAAATGAGAAACATTCCCATAAATATCTCTACAAACAACCTGTGAGAACTCAAAATGAAAAGGGATCTTTTTTTCAATTATTGAATCGTCATTACAATCAATATGAGAAGTTTCTTTATTAATATTTATCTGACCTTTTCCATCATAGCCAAATCTTCTTGTTTTTAAAATTCCTTCGCCAAATTCT
>CAZLAN010000119.1:0-3318 GCA_964557485.1 uncultured Rhodobiaceae bacterium
AAGGATTCTATATTTACTATTAAAAATGAAATAAATCTCCTGATACGGAAGTTGAGAATTTAATTAAAGAATTCTCTGAAGCAAATCAAATTCAAAGAAGAAATATCTCCAAAGATGAAATCCTTGAAAGATGTTTATATCCTATGATTAACGAAGGATTTAAAATACTTGAAGAAGGCATGGCTATAAGAGCTAGTGATATTGATATAGTTTGGATAAATGGATATGGGTGGCCAGTTTATCAAGGTGGTCCAATGTTTTATGGTAATCTTATTGGGTACGATAAAGTTCTAGAATGGCTTAAAGATATGGAAAAATCACATGGCTCAGAATTTACACCTTCTCCATATTTAGAAAAAGTTGTTAGTGAAGAAATTAACTTGTTTGGCTGATTAATGAAAATTTCTGTTATAGGTTGTGGTTATGTTGGCTTAGTTTCTGCCGCATGCTTTGCTGATGCTGGTCATGATGTAACATGTATCGATAACGATGCCGAAAAATTAAATTTGTTAAAAGAAAATCAAGTTCCAATTTTTGAACCTGGTTTACAAGAATTAATATCTAAGAATAAATCATTAGAATTTAGTTTAAATATTTCTGAGGATATTGCCTCTTCTAAGATTATAATGATCGCTGTAGGAACGCCATCATTAGATTCAGGTGAAGCCGATCTGACCCAGCTTTATAGATGTGTAGAAGAAATTTCTCACTTTATCTCATCAGGAGCACTTATAATTATTAAATCAACAGTTCCAGTTGGCACTTGCGATGAAGTAGAAAAATTAATTAACGATAAATCTGAACATAATGATTTTGAAGTAATTTCAAATCCAGAATTCCTAAGAGAAGGAAATGCAATACATGATTTTGTAAATCCAGATAGAATTGTTATTGGTTTAAATGATGAAAGCAATAAAGAAAGTATAATTGAGTTATATTCAAATATTGTTAGTGAAGATAAATTACTTTTCACTTCACGCCGTTCATCTGAATTAATAAAGTACGCAAGTAATTCCATGCTAGCTATGCGTATTATTTTTATTAACGAAATAGCAGATTTATGTGAAAAAATTGGCGCCGATGTATCTGATGTAGCTAAAGGAATTGGTTTAGATAAAAGAATTGGGCCTTATTTCCTTGAAGCTGGCCCTGGTTTTGGAGGTTCTTGTTTTCCTAAAGATATTAAAGCATTAATTGAGACAGGAAAAAATTTCGATTCACCTCAAACTCTTCTTGAAAGCGTTATAGTTGGTAATGAAAAAAGAAAAAAGAATATCAGTAAGAAGATTCTTGATTTATTAGATATTAAAAAAGAAAATAATGTTGGAATTTTAGGTGTAACTTTTAAAGCTGAAACAGATGATATGAGGGAAGCTCCAAGCCTTACTGTCATTCCAGACCTTATTAAAGCAGGTTTAAATATATCTGTTTATGATCCTGAAGGTCAGAATGAAGCCTCAAAATTAATTACTGATGTTGAGTGGAAAAAATCTGCTTATGAAGTTGCCGATAACTCTAATTGCTTAGTAATTCTTACAGACTGGCAAGAATTTAAAGAAATTGATTTAAAAAAATTATACGATTCAATGCAAAGACCTCTAATATATGATTTCAGAAATATTTATGACCCTGATATTATGAAGGAACTAGGCTTTGAATATTTTTCTGTAGGAAGAGGATAATTTGAGTAATAATATTAAAGAAGTGGCTAGGAAGGTCCTGGAAGATGAAGCTGAAGGAATCGCTTTACTCGATAGTTTTTTTGATGAAAATTTTATTCTTGCTATAAAAAAAATATTAGAAATTTCTGGAAAAGTTATTGTAACTGGTGTTGGTAAATCTGGACATATCGGAAAAAAGATATCAGCAACACTATCTTCTACTGGAACACCATCTTATTTTGTTCATCCTACTGAAGCTAGTCACGGTGATATGGGTATGGTTGGCAGTGAAGATATAATCTTTGCTATTTCTTGGTCAGGCGAAACATCAGAATTAAATGACATTGTCCATTTTTCAAAACAAAATAATATAAAGCTTATAAGTTTGACATCTTCGTCAGAAAGTCATTTAGCTTCATCTGCAGATATTTCATTAATTTTACCAAAGGCAACTGAAGCTTGCCCTAATGGACTTGCACCTACCACATCTACTACCATGCAACTCATTGTAGGTGATGCAATAGCGATATGCCTTTTAAATGAAAGAGGTTTTGATAAAGATAAATTTAAGTCACTTCATCCAGGCGGACAGTTGGGAGCAGCTTTATCTACTCTTGAAGATATAATGCATAAAGAAGACACTATCCCATTACTTAATTCTGGAACAAATATGTCTGAAGCTTTGATTAAAATTTCAGAAAAAGGTTTTGGATGCTCAGGAGTTACTAAAAATGATAAACTTATAGGAATTGTAACTGATGGCGACTTAAGAAGGCATATGGGGCCTGGACTTCTGGAAAAAACTGTTGATGAAATTATGAACACAAACCCTAAAACAGTAAGCCGAAATATGTTGGCAACAGATGCACTAGACCTTATAAATGAAATCGGAATTCAGGGTTTGTTTATAGTTGATGAAAAAAAACATCCTTTAGGCTTTATCCATTTCCACGATTTAATCAGATTAATAAAACAATAATAATAATTACATTAGAGAGATAAAATGAGATTTATAAAATTTCTATACCTAATAATTATACTATTAACAGCCAATATGTCTTTTGCTAAAAATCTAGATGAAATTGTGGTTACAGGAACAAAAGATAAATCTCAGATTCTAAATGCTACAGGAAATATAGCTTTCATTAATAGTGAGGAAATAAAATTTATAAGCCCGCATACGCCAAGCGAATTATTAAATAGAATGCCAGGTGTATTTATTAGTAGAGGTAGTGGACAAGAACATCTTACATCTATCAGATCTCCAATTCTTTCTGGAGGCGCAGGGGCTGGAAGCTTTTTATATCTTGAAGATGGCATACCATTAAGGTCACCTGGTTTTGCAAATGTTAATGGATTAATGGATTCAATAATGGAAATAGGTGAAAGAGTAGAAATTATTCGTGGACCAGGATCTGTTTTATATGGATCAAATGCTATTCATGGACTAATTAATGTTATAACGGAAAAAAATGAATCCCAAAATTTTAACGAATTAAATCTTCATACAGGAAAGCATGAAATAATATTTGATTCGAGTATTTATCGGAATCTTCCCAATGGTAATTTACTATTTAAATTTTTCTGGAGAGAAGATAACGGTCATTCACATAATCATGATCATGAAGAAGATCATGACGAAGAACATGAAGAAGAT
>CAZLAN010000120.1:0-3291 GCA_964557485.1 uncultured Rhodobiaceae bacterium
CCATACCAACCGCAGTAGATATACCTTGCCCTAAGGGGCCGGTAGTTGTTTCAACTCCTAATGTATGCCCGTACTCTGGATGTCCAGGTGTAGCAGAACCAAGTTGTCTAAAATTCTTTATTTGATCAATTGTCATATCTGAAAATCCTACTAAATGATTAACAGCATATAAAAGCATTGATCCATGCCCTGCAGATAAAATTACCCTATCTCTATCTGGCCAATCAGGTTTTAGAGGGTCTATTTTTAAAAATTTAGAATATAAAACTGTTGTAAAATCAGCTGCGCCTAGAGGCATTCCAGGATGGCCACAACCTGCTTTTTCCACTGCATCTACTGCCAGAAATCTTATTGCATTAGCCATATCAAAAAGACTAATTTCGTTTCTAATTTTTTCTTTACTATCGTTCAATTTCTAGAGACACAATTTTATTAAAATTAATTAGAACAAACTTTAATTAAACGTCAATGCGAATTATATATATGGATATTGTTTAATATTGGTTGATGATTTAATTATTAAATGTATGATTAAATTATTATGGATAACAGATTGAAAGAAATGATAGATTACCTCTCTTTAGTAGAGCAAAAATCTTCTGATCTTATTAAAAAATTTGAAAAAAAAAATCAAGAATTAGACAAGGCTAATCAAAGAATTACAGATCTTACAAATAAATTAGATAAGAGCGAATCATCTAGGAAAAATGCAAAAAAAAGTATCGATAATTTAATTACAAAAATTAAGAACGGAAAGTTTTAAGATTCTAATGTTATGAGCAATATTACTATAGAAATAAATAAAAGAGAATTCTTGATAGCTTGTGAAGACGGTAAAGAAGAAGAGGTTTTAGAACTTGCTAAAACTTTTGCAAATCGAGTTTCTCAATTGTCAGAAAGATTGAGTGACCTAGATCACGAGAGATTATTTTTACTTGCAGGAATTCTTGCGGAAGAAGATATTAATAATATATTAAAAGATTCTGGCTTAGACAAAGTTATAACTAAAATTAAAAAATTAGCAGATAAATTTGAGAAAATTGAATAATAAATTTATTCAGTAAAGCTGATGCAGTCATTTTCAAAAAAAGAAATTATAAGAAAAAAGTTTTTAATAAAAAGAGAAAATTTAAAAGAAAATTTTAGCGAAAAATCAAAAGAAGATCTTATTAAGAATTTTTTTAATTACAGTAAAGATTTAAATTATAAAATTTTAGCTGGGTATTATCCTATCGGTTCTGAAATTTGTTGTTTAGAAATTCTTAGACTTTCCAATAATAGTAAAACCATCACATCAATACCTTTTATAAAAGAAGATAATACTATTGAATTTAGAAAATGGTCTGTAGGTGAACCTCTTGTTAAAGGTGTTTTTGGAATACCATCACCCAAAAAAAAATATAATTTAAATCCCAACATTATTCTCGTTCCATTAATAGCGTTTGATAAATATGGTTCAAGAATTGGTTTTGGATCAGGAATTTATGATAGAACTTTACCTCTATTTAAAGGAAGTAAAAAAATTGGACTTGCTTTTTCTGGTCAACTGCACGATAGAAGGTTACCTGTTCAAGATTTTGATTATCCCCTTGATGCAGTTGTAACTGAAAAAGAAGTTTTTAAATTTAATGAGGTATAAAAAGTGAAAATTATGTTTCTTGGAGATATTGTTGGAAGATCAGCAAGAGAAAAAGTTGAAGAAGAATTACCTTCTTTAATCCAAGATTATTCTGTTGATTTTACAATAGTAAATGGTGAAAATTCTGCTGGTGGATTTGGTATTACAGAAGAAATCTGTAAGAATTTATTTTCCTCAGGTGTAAATTGCATTACTACTGGAAACCATTTATGGGATCAAAGAGAGATACTTGGTTATATAGATAACGAGGAGAGGTTATTAAGGCCAGCAAATTTCCCTTCTCAAACACCTGGATTGGGTTATAGAGCCTATAATACTTCTAAAGGAAATATTTTGGTAATTAACATTATGGGTAGATTATTTATGGACCCCTTGGATGACCCTTTTAGACTAATTGACGAAATACTAAGCAAAAATGAATTAGGTGATGAAATTCAATCAATTGTTATTGATATACATGCTGAAGCTACTTCTGAAAAAGTGGCTTTCGGTCATTTTTGTGATGGTCGAGCTAGCTTAGTTATAGGCACTCATACCCACATTCCTACTGCAGATTATCAAATTTTACCTTTTGGTACAGGATATCAAACAGATGCAGGTATGTGTGGTGATTACGATTCAGTGATTGGAATGGAAAAGACCGAGCCAATAAGGAGATTTTTGGAAAAAACACCAGGAAATAGGTTTAGTCCTGCGCAAGGTGAACCAACTTTATGTGGAGTCATTATTGAAACTGATAAAAATGGATTATGTGCTTCTATTGAACCAATTAGATTGGGTGGAGTTCTTTCAAATACTAATATAGATTAAAAAATATTATGGCTGGCCACTCAAAATTTAAAAATATTCAATACAGAAAAGGCTCTCAAGATAAGAAAAGAGCAAAATTGTTTGCTAAAATTTCTAAGGAAATTACTGTAGCCGCTAAACTTGGTCTTCCTGATCCAGATTCCAACCCTAGATTAAGATCTGCAATTTCTTTAGCTCGTTCTCAAAATATGCCTAAGGACAATATAGAGCGCGCAATAAAGAAAAGTAATGATGAAAATTCAGAATCTTATGATGAAGTTAGATATGAAGGTTTTGGCCCATCAGGTATAGGTATAATTGTTGAAACATTAACCGACAATAGAAATAGAACTGCAGGTGACATTAGGTCTATTTTTTCAAAATGTGGAGGAAACTTAGGTGAGACTGGATCGGTTAGTTTTATGTTTACTCATTATGGCAAAATAAACATACCTAAAGATTCAATAGGTTTTGAAGAAATTTTTGACATTGCTATTGAATTTGGAGCTTCAGATTGTGATGAAAGTGATGATTTTTATGAGATTTCTTGTTCAACAGAAGATCTCCATAATATAGCTAATCTTATAGAGTCTAATATTAAAAGAGATTTAGTTGCCCAACTTAGCTGGAAGCCAAGAAATCTTATTAATGTTGATGAAGAATCAGCCCATAAGATATTAAATATGGTTAATTCTTTAGATGATCATGATGATGTTCAAGAAGTGTTTTCAAATTTTGATATAGCTGAGGAATTATTAGATAAATTATAAAGTAGATACGAAAAATGGCCTCACCTCAGAAAGTTAAAGGTAAATCTTATGAAAATGCTAAAGCTAAATTTTTGACTGATATTTTTAATCAAA
>CAZLAN010000121.1:0-3193 GCA_964557485.1 uncultured Rhodobiaceae bacterium
TGTTCCTAGAATGTGTTTTGTAAATAAAATGGATAGAATAGGAGCGGACTTTTATAGGTGTGTTGATATGATAAAAGATAGATTGGGATCAAATCCTCTTGTTATGCAGTTACCTATAGGAGCAGAGAGTAATTACGAAGGTCTTATTGACCTTATATCAATGAAGGAGATTATTTGGAAAGAAGAAAGTTTAGGAGCAGAATTTGAATATAAAGATATAAGGGATGATCTAAAAGGTGAATCTGAAAAATATAGAACCTCTTTAGTAGAAATGGCTGTTGAACAGGATGACAACATTATGGAGCAATATCTTGACGGCAATGAACCAACTGAGGATGATTTAAAAAAATGTATTAGATCTGGTGTTTTAAATCAGTCATTTGTACCAGTTCTAAATGGAACTGCTTTTAAAAATAAAGGCGTTCAACCATTATTAGATGCTATAGTAGATTTTATGCCTTCTCCAATTGATGTTGAGGCAATAAAAGGTGTCAAACCAGATTCAGAAGAGGAAATTGTTAGAGAATCATCTGATGAAGAACCTTTATCTCTTTTAGCTTTCAAAGTTATGAATGACTCTTTTGTGGGCAACTTAACTTTTGCCAGAATATATTCTGGTGCTCTTAATTCCGGCGATACCTTGATTAATACAGTTAAAGGAAAAAAGGAAAGAATTGGACGTATGCTTTTGATGCACGCAAATTCAAGAGAAGAAATAAAAGAAGCTTATGCAGGCGATATAGTTGCCTTAGTCGGACTTAAGGATACCACAACAGGAGATACATTATGTCATAATGACGATCAGGTTGTTTTAGAGCGTATGGAGTTTCCTGAGCCCGTTATTGATGTTGCAGTAGAACCAAAAACAAAGGCAGATCAAGAAAAAATGGGAATAGCTTTACAAAGGCTAGCTAAAGAAGATCCATCTTTCAGAGTTTCTTCAGATGAAGAATCTGGCCAAACTGTTATAAGTGGCATGGGAGAGCTTCATCTAGATATTTTAGTAGATAGAATGAAGAGAGAATTTAAGGTTGAAGCAAATGTTGGCGCTCCGCAAGTAGCTTATCGAGAAACTTTATCTAAAGAAGCTGAAATCGATTATACGCACAAGAAACAATCTGGTGGTGCAGGTCAATTTGCAAGATTAAAAATAGTTGTAAGCCCAGTTGAGCCAGGAGAAGGTTACGAATTCATAAGTGAAATAGTTGGAGGTAATATACCAAAAGAATATATACCTGGCGTTTCAAAAGGGATTGCAAGTATTAAAGAAACTGGAGCATTAGCAGGATTTCCTATTATTGATTTTAAAGTTAGACTAGTTGATGGCGCTTATCATGATGTTGATTCAAGTGTAATGGCTTTTGAAATTGCAGCACGTGCTGCATTTAGAGAAGTTTGTAAAGATGCTGGAATTAAATTATTAGAACCTATGATGAGTGTTGAAGTTGTTACACCTGAAGAATATCTGGGTGACATTATTGGTGATCTTAATAGCAGAAGAGGCCAGGTTTCTGGGACAGAGAGCAGAGGAACTGCAAGCGTAATAAACAGCATGGTTCCTTTAGCCAATATGTTTGGTTATGTAAATAACTTAAGATCTATGTCTCAAGGAAGAGCTGTTTTTACAATGCAGTTTGATCATTATCAGGAAGTTCCAAAAGCTGTTTCTGAAGAAATTATTTCTAAACTAGCTTAAGAGTAGAGGTAAAAGTGAAAGAACAAAATATAAGAATAAGATTAAAAGCGTATGATCATAGAGTTTTAGATACTTCTGCAAAAGAAATATTAGAGACTGCAAAAAGAACAGGCGCAGATGTTCGTGGTCCTATACCTTTACCAACAAGAATTGAAAAGTTCACAGTTCTTAAAGGACCACATATTGATAAAAAAAGTCGTGAGCAATTTGAAATAAGAACACACAAAAGATTGATGGATATAATTGATCCTACACCACAAACAGTTGACGCTTTGATGAAATTAGATTTAGCGGCCGGTGTAGATGTGGAAATAAAATTATAGGATTTATGATGAGAACCGGCCTTATATGTAAGAAATTAGGAATGAGCAGATTATTTTCAGACGAAGGTTCACATATCCCAGTAACAGTCTTACATCTTGATAACTGCCAGGTTATTTCAAGTATGACTGAAGAAAAAAATGGTTACTCGGCCTTACAAATTGGAGTAGGAGAGATTAAAGAAAAAAAACTTACAAGGCCAATGAAAGGACATTTTCACAAAAATAAAGTTATACCAAAACTTAAAGTTTCTGAATTTAGAGTTTCTCCAGAGAATTTAATAGATAACGGAACAGAAATAGCAGCCTCTCATTTTGTCGTTGGACAATTTGTTGATGTAACAGGTATATCTATTGGCAAAGGTTTTGCAGGAGCGATGAAGCGGCATAATTTTGGCGGATTAAGGGCTTCTCACGGTGTTTCAATTAGTCATAGAAGTCATGGTTCAACTGGACAATGTCAAGATCCCGGAAAAGTTTTTAAGGGAAAGAAAATGGCTGGCCATATGGGCTCTTCAAAAGTAACCACTCAAAATCTTGAGGTTATAAAGACTGATTCAGAAAATGGTTATATTTTTTTAAAAGGTGCTGTTCCAGGCCCAAAAGGCGGTTGGGTTACTTTAAATGATGCAATAAAAATAACTCCTAATGATGATTTACCCTTACCGGCTGGAATAAAAGGACATAATATTAAAGAAGAAACTCCTCAAGAAAATAATGAAGATAATGATAACGGTGGTAAAGATGAAAGTTAATATAGTAAATATAGAGACAGAAAAAACCACATCTGAGAATCTTCAAGATGAAGTTTTTGGATTAAATCCAAGAAAGGATATTCTTCACAGAGCTGTAACTTGGCAATTATCAAGAAAAAGATTAGGTACTCATAAAACTAAAAATAGAGCTGAAATTACAGGAAGCACAAGAAAGATTATGCGGCAAAAAGGATCTGGTGGCGCAAGACATAGAACAAAGAAAGTTAACCTATTTAGGGGCGGTGGAACAGCTTTTGGTCCAAGCGTTAGAGATCATTCTACAAAATTACCTAAAAAAATAAGAAAATTAGCTTTAAAACACGCTCTTTCATCTAAAGCTAAAAATAATGAACTCATTATCATTGATGGAGATTTCTCAAATTTATCACAAACAAAAGAAGTGCAAAATAAAATTGAAAAAT
>CAZLAN010000122.1:0-1966 GCA_964557485.1 uncultured Rhodobiaceae bacterium
GATTTTTATGAGGTAGACCAGCTTGCTCAAAAAAATAAACCTAAAATCATTATTGCAGGTGGATCTGCCTATCCTAGGGTAATAGACTTTAAAAGATTTAGAGAAATTGCTGACAATGTTGGAGCTTATTTACTAGTTGATATGGCTCATTTTGCTGGTCTTGTTGCTGCTGACTGTTATCCTTCACCTGTTCCATTCGCTGATATTGTAACAACTACTACCCATAAAACTCTAAGAGGTCCTAGAGGTGGTTTAATAATAACTAATAACGAAGATATTTCTAAAAAAGTTAATAGTGCAATCTTCCCTGGCATTCAAGGTGGGCCACTAATGCATACAATCTTAGCGAAAGCAGTAGCATTTGGAGAAGCTTTAAAGCCAGAATTTAAGATTTATTCAAAGAATGTAATCGATAATGCTAAAATTTTAGCACAGACTCTTCTTGAGGATGGTTTTGATATTGTTTCTGGAGGTACTGATAGCCATCTTATTCTTGTTGATTTAAGGCCAAAAGGAATAAAAGGCAATAATGCAGAAGAAATTTTAGGTAATGCAAATATAACTTGTAATAAAAATGGCGTTCCTTTTGATCCTGAAAAACCAACAGTTACATCTGGCATAAGGTTAGGTACTCCCGCAGGAACTACAAGGGGATTTGGTCAGGCAGAATTTCAAATGATTGGTAATTATATCTGTGAGGTTTTAAATAGCCTCCAATCTAAAAACGATAATGAGAATACTGTTAAGGAAGTAAAATCAAAAGTCTTAATGCTTTGTGAAAAATTTCCAATTTATGGAGATTTTATATGAGATGTCCTTTTTGTGGAAATGAAGATACTCAAGTAAGAGATTCTCGACCAACAGAGGAAGCTTCTTCTATAAGAAGAAGAAGACAATGCCTTGCGTGTGGAGGTAGATTCACTACATTTGAAAGAATACAAATGAGAGATCTTACTGTGGTAAAAAGATCTGGAAGAAGAGCTCCTTTTGATAGAGATAAATTAATGCGTTCAGTTCAGATCGCCGTACGAAAAAGGGATATTGATCCTGAGAAAATAGAGAGAATGGTAACAGGCATTATTCGTCAACTGGAGAGCACGGGTGAATCTGATATTCCATCAAATTTAGTAGGAAGCTTAATAATGGCGGCCCTTAGAGAACTTGATATGGTCGCTTATGTACGTTTTGCTTCAGTTTATAAAAATTTTAGAGCTGTGGGAGATTTTGAGGATTTTGTTGGAGAGCTTGACAACCCGCCTAAGCCTATTGATAAAGATTGATTGCTCTAGCTATTCATTTTAATAAAGTATGTTATGAAAATTATTAAAGATGATAAATTCTTTATGAATTTAGCTTTAAGTTTAGCTAAACGAAATATTGGAAGAACCGGATCAAATCCTTCGGTAGGTTGTGTTATTGTTTCAGAAGATAATGAGATTTTATCAACCGGAATAACTGGCATAGGAGGATCTCCGCATGCTGAATACAATGCTTTACAAAAAATTAAAAAAGGTAATAGAAGATTAATCCTATACACATCTTTAGAGCCATGCACACATGTAGGAAAAAATCCTTCATGCGTTAAAGAAATTATTGATTCTAGAATTTCTAAAGTTATTGTTGCTTTAAAGGATAAAAATCCACTTATTAATGGTAAAGGAATAAGAGTTTTAAAAAAGCATAAGATTGATGTTATTTTTGGAATTCTTGAAGAAGAAGCTCTTCCTATATATTCTTCTTTTTTTTATTCTATAAAAACAGGAAAACCTAATATTAACATAAAGATTGCAAGTTCTGCTGATGGAAAAACAGCTTTAAAAAATGGTAAATCTAAATGGATAACAAATCAGTTATCTAGAAACTACGGCCACCGGTTAAGATCTCTACATGATGGAATAATGGTTGGCATTAATACTGTACTTGTTGATAATCCTTCTTTAAATTGTAGGCTTCCTGGGTTAGAAAC
>CAZLAN010000122.1:2066-3189 GCA_964557485.1 uncultured Rhodobiaceae bacterium
CTTAATATTACTAATATTGATAATAGTCCAAATTTACGATTTAACAGTATGATAAATTTAAATAATAACTATTTAAAGATTTTTGAGAGGAGAATCTAATGTTTACTGGAATCATTTCTGATATTGGAGAAATTATAGATATTTTTGAAAGTGATACTCGTACCATAAAAGTTTCTTGTTCATATTCTTTAGATGATATTGATATTGGGTCTTCAATATCCTGTTCAGGAGTTTGTTTAACCATTACTAATAAAGGCTCTGAAGATAATAAAAGTTTTTTCTTAGTTGATTTATCTAAAGAAACTGATGATATATCAACCAGTAAATATTGGAAAATAGGAAGCAGAATTAATTTAGAAAAAAGCCTCAAGGTAGGAGACGAATTAGGTGGTCATTTTGTTTATGGACATGTTGATTGCTTAGCTAAGATTCATGATATAAAGAAAGGTAAAAATAGTAATATTTTTACAATTGATTATCCTAAAGAATTTAAAAAATTTATAGCTAAAAAAGGATCAATTAGTTTAGATGGAATATCTTTAACTGTTAATAATATTTTAGGTGAAGATGAATCTATGTTTACAGTTAATATAATTCCTCACACTAAGAAGTTTACCACTTGGTCTGATATTGTTATAAACTCAGACATTAATCTCGAAGTTGATCCGTTATCAAGATATTCCGCTAATTACAAAGATAAATAATTATGAAGAAACATATTTCACCTATTGAAGATATTATTGCAGAGGCCAGGGAAGGTAAAATGTTTATCCTAGTTGATGCAGAAGACAGAGAAAATGAGGGAGATCTTATTATTCCTGCAGAAAGCTCCTCCCCAGATGTTATTAATTTTATGGCAAAATATGGAAGAGGATTAATATGCTTAGCTTTAACAGAAAATAAGGTTAATCATCTTAATCTTGATTTGATGTCTTCAAATAATAATTCTAGACATAAGACTGCTTTTACTGTTTCGATTGAAGCACGGGAAGGTGTTACAACCGGTATTTCTGCAAAAGATAGATATACTACTATTCAAGCAGCAATAAGAAAGAATTCTAAACCTGAGGATATAGTTAGTCCCGGACATGTATTTCCGTTAAAATCAAAAGAAGGAGGCGTT
>CAZLAN010000123.1:0-3135 GCA_964557485.1 uncultured Rhodobiaceae bacterium
GCGCTGGAATACCAGCAGCGTGAAGAACATGAACCACATGTTTTAATATTTACACAAAAGAACTTATATCTTCAGTTCCCTCACCTATTCCTGTATAATTCATTTATGGAAGTTAAATCACAAATAAAAGCAATAGTATGGAAGATTGAAAAAAAAGTAGGTGATTATATTAATATTGATGAGGACATCTTAATATTAGAATCAATGAAAATGGAAATACCTATAGTTTCAATTGTTCAAGGAAAAATTATTTCAATAGATGTGAATGAAGGCGATGAAGTTGACGAAGGTCAGGTAGTAGCAGTTATAGAATGAAAACTAATTAATACCCGCTCTTGGTCCAACCGCCATTGTTGCTTTAGATCCCCTCTTATTTCTTAATATATTAAGTATGGCAACCCTATTATCTTTTTCATAAACTAAAAAACTTTGCTTTGTTTGTTGCTCCATTATTAGGAACCAACCTGTATCAGGCATATGTTCTTTAAAATAAGCAAAAACTTCATTAGCATCTAAATTTGATATAAAGAATAATTGACCAAACCAATTCTCATCACTTCCCATTATTAAGGAGCTCGGTATATCGATTACTGTATCAGGAGGAAATGATATATCGTTTATTTGATTAAAAATATCCTCTTGAGTAACCTCATCAATTATTGAATCACTGGATTGATCAACAACAGGGTCACTAGAATTAAGAAAACTCCCGTCAAATTGTGAGCAAGATGACAAAAATACTAAACTAAGTATTAAGATAGAATATCTAATCATTTTTTTTCCTTTAAAAAAGAAATTATATATTCTTATGATTCGCTATTAGGATAAAAGCTTAAAAGCTAAAAAATACAAGCTAAAGCTGCTAACGCCATTAAACCCCAAGATCCGATTGCCCCTGCTGCCCTTGCAGGATTTTCCTGTGGTCCAAGTCCTTCTTTATAAAGAACTCCATAAACATGAGCTAATCTACATAAAAAGAATAGTAAACCTAATATGTGAACAAAACCTTCAGAACCATCGTTTTCTAACATCATCATCATAATTAGCATCAAAGGAGCATGCTCAGCTAAATTACCTACTACACGTGATTTCTTTAGAAGATCTCCGTCACCTTCGCCAACAGGTGCATTAACTTTTGTTCTTTCTAAAGCTGTTTGAAAAGCCAAATAAATAAATAAAATAGCCAATAAACCTGCCCATAACATAGTTCTTTCGATTTCCATAATAATTCTCCTATAAAGTGATATATATTTTATGATTCGCTATTAATCACAATATTTGAGATTATTTTTATAATTTAATCAATTCTGGTTATAATGTTTTATGTCTTTAACTTCTAAAATTTTTATAGGTATGGTTACTGGATTTATTCTTGGTACAATTATAAGTTCAGTAAATTTACCGATAGATAGTCTAGTTAATATTTACTTAGTTAATGGATTACTAGATTTAGGCGGTCAAATATTTATCTCCTTATTAAAATTAATGGTTGTTCCATTGGTATTCTTTTCTTTAACAAGCGGAGTTTCATCACTTGATAGAAATATGAATCTTGGAAAAATTGCAGGTAAGACACTTAGTTTATATCTACTTACTACCGCTATAGCTATTTCTTTAGGTCTATTAACTGCTATTATGTTATCTCCCGGAAATAATTTAAACCTTGAATTCAATGAAGCAATTAAATTACCTGAAAGTCCAAATATAAAAGATGTTTTTATAAGTATTTTTCCAACTAACCCTATAAAAGCTATGGCAGAAGGTAATATGCTTCAAGTGATAGTATTTTCTATCTTTTTTGGAATAGCCATAAGATCATTAGGAGATTCAGTTTCTGTTTTAAAAGGACTAATTGATAAAATTACAGAAGTAATTCTTAAAATGGTTTTTATTATTATTAATTTAGCGCCCTACGGAGTTTTTTGTTTAATATCTGTATTGTTTGCCGAAAAAGGTTTTACTGTATTAGGTGATTTGTCAGTTTATTTCTTTATTGTCTTATCTGTTCTTATATTTCATGGGTTAATAACTTACTCATTTCTATTATTTTTCTTAGCCAAAGTTAACCCAATTAAGTTCTTTAATGAAATAAAACCTTTAGCATTATTTGCATTTTCAACCTCCTCTTCAAACGCAACTATGCCAATAACATTAAAAACAGTAACAGAGAATCTAGGTGTAAATAGAAAGATTGCATCATTTACTGTTCCTTTAGGCGCAACAATAAATATGGATGGAACAGCTATTATGCAAGGTGTAGCAACAGTTTTTATAGCAAATGCGTATTCAATAGATTTATCTTTAGTAGATTATCTTATGGTTATATTGACAGCTACTCTGGCATCTATTGGAACTGCGGGCGTACCAGGTGTTGGAATAATCATGTTAGCGATGGTTCTTTCTCAAGTTGGCTTACCAGCAGAAGGTATTGGCCTAATAATTGGTGTTGATAGATTACTTGATATGGTCAGAACAGTAGTTAATGTTACTGGTGATAGTACTGTATCAATTGTTGTTGCTAAATCGGAAAATCAATTAGACCGATCTAGTTATTAAGTATAAGTTATTAATATTGAAAGTGGAGTAATTATGGAAAGCGAAGCATTAGTAGAATTTGGTAAACCCCTAGAAAGAGACGAATCCGAAACACCTAAACCAGAAGGAAAAGAAGTGCTTTTAAAAATAACACACGGCGGTGTATGTCATTCTGATGTTCATATACAAGATGGTTATTTCGATCTCGGAGGAGGAAATCAATTACCTTTAGGGGGATCAATGAATTTACCCCATACACTTGGCCATGAAATAGAAGGTGAAGTTGTAAATATAGGTTCAGATGTTAAAGATATAGAAGTTGGTTCAAATGTTGTTGCTTTTCCATGGATAGGATGTGGCGACTGCCCTACTTGTTCATCAGGTGATGAACATTACTGCAATGCGCCAAGACAATTAGGAATTAATCTTCCAGGCGGTTTTGCTGATTATTGTTTGGTTCCTGATGAAAAATATCTTCTTGATTATACTGGTATAAATCCAGGATTGGCAGCTACTTATATGTGCTCGGGACTGACAGCTTTAGGTGCATTAAAAAAAATAAACCATGTTAGTAAAGATGATCATATTTTAATTCTTGGT
>CAZLAN010000124.1:0-3133 GCA_964557485.1 uncultured Rhodobiaceae bacterium
ATGTAACAAATGATTTAGATAAATACTATCCAACTAACCTATTGGTAACAGGTTTTGACATAATTTTCTTTTGGGTAGCAAGAATGATGATGATGGGTATTCATTTTATGGGTAAAGAACCTTTTTCAGAAGTGTATATACATGCACTAGTTAGAGATGAAAAAGGACAAAAAATGTCTAAATCAAAAGGCAATATAGTTGATCCTTTAATGCTAATAGAAAAGTATGGAGCTGATTCTCTTCGTTTCACATTAACTGCTATGGCTGCACAAGGACGCGATGTAAAATTATCGGAATCAAGGGTAGAAGGTTATAGAAATTTTGGAACGAAGATTTGGAATGCTTCAAGGTTTTGTGAATTAAATAAAATCAATGAAGATACTAAATTTGATCCTCAAATGATTAGTTATCCTATTAATAAATGGATTATAAAAGAATTCATAACTATGCGTGAATCTTTAGATGTAAGTTTGAAAGAATATCGTTTTAATGATGCTGCTAATGATATTTACCATTTTACTTGGGGTACATTTTGTGACTGGTATCTGGAGTTAATAAAACCGCATTTAAATAACGAGAATGACGAAAACATCAATGAAATTAGATCGACTTGCTCATATATTCTTGATTCAATATTAGTTACGCTTCATCCTTTTATGCCTTTTATTACAGAAGATATATGGCAGAATATCAAAAAAAGAGAAAATCCTATTATAATTGAATCATGGGAAAGAGAATTAAACAATACCTCTGACCTTTTTGAAAGTAATGAAATTATTATTCTTATTAATGTTATATCTAGTATTAGATCTATTAAGGCTGAATTAAACATAAAAGAAAAAGAATCATTAATGATAGAAATTAAAGAAAAAGATAATATCCTTGCGATAAAGAATTTAGATTTTTATCTAAATAATATTGCGAATGTATCTATAAATAAAATTACTAAATTTTCTGAAAAGGTAGCTGTTTTTAATATAGATAACTCTGAATTAGCACTAATAATCCCTGATAACATAGATTTGACTAATGAGTTTGATAGGGTAATTAAAGAGGAAGATAAGATAAAGTTAGAGATATCAAATCTATCAAATAGGTTAGAAAATAAGGATTTTATTAAGAAGGCCCCAAAAGATGTTGTTGAAGAAAATATTAAGAAGTTAGAGGAATTAAAGCTTGAGGCCGAAAGTATTAAATCTTCTAAGCTGCTAATAGCAAATTTACTTAGTAAATAATGGATAAAGAAATTAAATTAAAAAACAGAATTAATTGCCCTTTATGCAAAAATATCAATGATTTAACAAAAAAAATACTTACCCATAATGAATGGTCTTTAATTCAATGTTCCGAATGTTTTTTTGTTTATATGCCTAATGTTCCTATTTATGAGAGAATGAAAGAAGAATTAGCTTGGGAAAGGAATTTTCCTTCTGAAAAAAAATTAAAGCTTCCAAAAAAAATAAGGAGATCAATTAAAGCATTAATTAAAAGAAATAAACTATTGTATTTATTAGAAAAATTTAATATTAAAGGAAATATATTAGATATTGGTTGTGGATCTGGCGCTAAATTTGATGATCTTCCAACAAAATTTATCCCCTTTGGTGTAGATATTTCTCTTGAATCCGCTAATAAGGCAAAAAGTAATTTTGAAAAAAGAGGTGGAACAGCTGTATGTGCGCCAGCAACAGATGTACTTCTGAATTTTGAAGAAGGCTTCTTTTCAGCTGCTATATTACGCTCCTATCTAGAGCATGAGCATTACCCACTTGAAGTTTTGGATGGCTTAAGAAAAACGATAAAAGATAATGGTTCGGTGATTATTAAGGTGCCTAACTATGGAAGTATTAATAGAATAGTAAGGGGAAAAAAATGGTGCGGATATAGATTTCCTGATCATGTGAATCAATTTACACCAAGTACATTAAGAAAAATGGTACTTAAAGCGGGTTATGAAATAATTAAGTTTAATTATTCTGATAAACAACTTACAAGTGATAATATGTGGATGGTTATAAGGCCATTTTGATTTGTTAGAAAAGAGTTAATGACTAAAAGAAAGTTTGATAATAATAAGTTGCCTAGTAGGCATGTTAGGGTTGGTCCTCAAAAAGCACCTCATAGATCTTATTATTATGCGATGGGCTTAGATGAGGATGATATTGATAAGCCCTTTATAGGTGTTGCAACATGCTGGAATGAATCTGCTCCTTGCAATATATCTCTTATGCGTCAGTCGAAAAGTGTTAAAGCTGGTGTTTCTTCTGAAGGCGGTACTCCAAGAGAATTTACAACGATTACAGTAACTGATGGCATTGCGATGGGTCATCAAGGTATGAAATCTTCTTTGGTAAGTAGAGAGATAATTTCTGATTCTATTGAGGTTTCAATGAGAGGACATTGCTATGATGCTTTAGTTGGCGTAGCTGGGTGTGATAAATCTTTACCTGGAATGATGATGGCAATGCTTAGACTCAATGTTCCTTCAGTCTTTATCTATGGTGGATCTATTCTTCCAGGAAAGCATAAAGGTAAAGATGTCACTGTTGTAGATGTTTTTGAAGCAGTTGGTGAATATTCTGCTGGTAAAATTGATGAAGATGAGCTTCATGCATTAGAATGTGTTGCTTGTCCGAGCGCAGGTTCATGCGGAGGTCAGTTTACTGCAAATACAATGGCTTGCGTGTCTGAGGCAATAGGTCTTGCCCTTCCTTACTCATCTGGTCCTCCTGCTCCTGATGAAACCAGAGATCAGTATGCATTAGAATCAGGTAAAGCAGTCATGAATTTATTGGAAAATAATATCAGACCTAGAGATATTGTAACAAAAGATTCATTTAAAAATGCTGCAGTTGTTATCGCAGCAACTGGAGGTTCAACAAACGGAGCTCTTCATTTACCAGCAATGGCTAATGAGATAGGCATTGATTTTGATTTATTTGATGTTGCTGAAATTTTTAAATCAACTCCTTATATTGCAGATTTGAAACCTGGCGGTAATTATGTAGCAAAAGATATGTATGAAGCTGGAGGGGTTCCTATGCTTTTACGAACACTACTAGATGAAGGTTTTATTATTGGAGATTGTCTAACTGTTACTGGCAAGTCCCTTGAAGAAAATATTGCAGATGTT
>CAZLAN010000125.1:0-3065 GCA_964557485.1 uncultured Rhodobiaceae bacterium
CCACTTGAGACTGCATCCAAAGCCTCAAATGCAGGAACTAATTCACCTGCAGCATAAACTTTTATCTCGATTTCGCCGTCAGTAGCTTTCTTTATATGTTTAGCTATCCTTTCAGGCGATGTTCCAAGCCCAGGAAAATTCTTAGGCCAAGTATGAGTCATGGTTAATCTTCTTATTCCTTTTGAAATAGCTGGTTTAGATATCATTCCAGCAAGAAAGACTGAAGAAGCTCCACCTAATATAGCATCTCTTCTTGATATTCTATTATTAGAAATTTGCGTTTTCTTTTTCATATTTTATCCAATTATTATTTATTAGTATTTCAGATGAATTAAAACCACTTTTATACTTCATCTCCTTACAACCATGAATCCAATATCCAAGATATAGCAACTCTTTATTTAGATCTTTAGAAAGATTTATGTGATCAAGTATCATAAATTTTCCTAAGGAAAATTTTAAGTATTTTGAGCTATAGAAAGAATAAACCATTGATAGTGATTCTTCTAAAAAATCTGTTATACAACAAGCCACTAACTTATCGTTAAATCTGTATTGGATCAATTTTGTATCAATTCCAGAATTTTTTATCATAGAATAATAATCAGAAAACATCATATCGTTCATTTCGCTTTCAGGGTGTTTAAAATTTAAATATTTTTTAAATAAATAAAACTGTTCATATGTAATTTTTTCAGAAATAAATCTTTTAAAGTTAATGCATTTTTTTTTAATTCTTTTATGATTCTTTGAACTTATAAAGTTTCTTGTTTTTATCCTTATAGGAATGCATTTACTACAACCATCGCAAATCTGATTATATAAAACATTTTGACTTCTTCTAAATCCTTTAGAAATTAAAGATTCATAAAATTTTGAATCATTTAAGTCATTTAATAATGTAAATAATTTTCTTTCTTCTTTTTCAGGGTAATATGAACATTTAGAGATATCAGAAACATAAAAGTTTTCCTTTTGTATGTTTTTAACTTTATTCACTTAAAACCCTAATAAACTAATCATAATTGTATAACTTACCCATAATAATAAAACTAGAGGTATTCCTGACTTTAGATAATCTTTAAATTTGTAATTTCCTGGCCCTAAAACCATTAAATTTGTTTGATATCCTATAGGCGTCGCAAAAGAACAATTTGCAGCAAAAATTAAGCAATATATAAATGCTTCAGGTTCTAGATTAAAATCAGCTGCTAAATTAATTGCTATTGGGGTAAAAAGCACAGCTGTAGCATTGTTACTTAAAAAGTTTGTAATAACAGCTATAAAGATAAAAAATAAAGATAAGACTGTTATGGTATTAAAATCTAACAATAAAAACTTTAAAGAGTCTGCTATATAAACAGCTCCACCTGTCTCTTGAAGTGCAGTTGAAAGCATAATTGTCGAAGCTACTAAAAGATAAATTTTAAAATCAAGAGCTGATAAGGCATCCCTAATTGTTATAACATTACTTAGTAACATTAATATGACGCCAAGAAGTGCAGCTACAGTAATATTAAGTAGGCCTGTTGCAGCAAGAAGAACAGTAGCAAAGAAAATGATTCTTGATCTTAAAATAAATTGTTTTGCTGGTAAATAAATTGCCGACCATTCAATTGGAAATATTTCTTTTTTTGCTCTTAGTTTCTTAATGTGACTCTCATCACCTCTAATTAATAAAATATTTCCAGAATCCATTTTTTGTGATTTAGGTAGATCTCTTATGAAGCGTTTTTCGTTTTTTATTCCAATAATTTTACAATTAGTCTCAGATTCAAAATTTGTTTGAGAAATATTTCTACCTATTAAAAATGAGCGCGGGGCCACAGCCGCCTCAATCATTACATCTCTTTTTATATCTTGATTAATGTCTAAAGAATTAAATATCTTATCGTTAGTCTTTAATTTTTCAGTGAGTTGATTTTTCGTTATCTCAATTACAATTTTGTCTTCTTCAGTAATTTTAACACTATCAAACGGGGGAAGTAATTTTTCATTATTTCTTATTATTACATTTACAGCAATTTCATTTAAATCTGATAAGAATCCAGAGTTAAATTTTTTTCCAATAAGAGGATTTTTACTATCAATTTCTATTTCAACTAAATAAATTCGCCCACTTTCGTTAGAATAATTATCATTAATACTATCCTCACCTTCTTTTCTACCTAAAAGAAATGGAAGAATAAATACTGCATATAAAAATCCAATTGATGCTAAAATTATTCCTTTATCAGTGAATTCAAAGAAACCTATCTCTTTTCCAATTAAAGATGAAGATGTTCCAGAAACTAGTAAGTTAGTTGATGACCCTATTAGTGTTGTCATACCGCCCAAAATACAAACATATGACAAAGGAATTAATACTGATCTTGAAGAAACATCTAATTGCTTACTTAGAGCAATTATTATTGGAATGAACATAATTATAATAGGTGTGTTATTTAGGGTAGCGCTTAGAATAAATACTAAAAACATAACTCCGTAAAATTTATATTTTGTATTTTTTTTCTTATCTCCTGATAACCAAACCGCTATGTCCTCTAAAGCCCCTGTTACCAATAAACCATGCCCAATAACAAGTAAACTCATAAGGGCTATTAACGCAGGATTAGCAAATCCTCGTAAAAGTAAATCAATGTTAATTGGAATTCCTGAAGCTTGACCAAGGATTGGACTATTTTGAAATACTAATAATAAGACAACTATAACAAATAGAGAAATAATTTCTAATCGAATTTTATCTAATATATATAATAACATAGATAGTATTGTTAAACCAAATATGAACCACATATAAAATTCTTGACCAATCATTAATTAACTCTTTGTTCTAAAAATATAACTTTATATACTAAGTCGTGAATACAAGTTCTTTTGTCATTAAGAATTGGGTAGATAAAATATGTCAGGGTAATTACGCCTAGCGGAAGGGCTAAGTAAAAAATTAATGTATGAATTAAAGCTTTTCTTTTTCCAAGAGTACTTTCCCTTTTTAAGGTTAGTTGAAAATCTAGCAGTTTCATACCTAGTGTTGATGATTTATCACTTCCTAGAGTAAGGCT
>CAZLAN010000126.1:0-2946 GCA_964557485.1 uncultured Rhodobiaceae bacterium
ACTGTGGAATAGTTTATTATTCGTATTAAGCGGCAGTAAAAAATGACAAAAAACGAAGAAATTGTAAGAAATGCAATGCAGGTAATTTGGAATGAATGTGATATTTCAAGGGTTGGTGAGTTCTATTCTAAAGACTTTAAAGCTGACTACCCTCATACTAACTGGGGATTAGGCTTAGAAGGAATCTGCCTTCTCGCAACCCAAGTTCATAAAGATCTTCCTAATTATGAAGAAAATATAGAAGAACTTATTGATGCAGGCGATAAGATTATAGTCACCTTAGCAATCAGCGGCAATCATCCCGGTAATGGAAAGACAATTATTTTTAGAGATGTGACTATCTTAACTTTAAAAGATGGGAAAATAATTAGTCAAAGTGGAGTGGGTGATCTACTAACTCTTTATGTGAAACTTGGAATGATAGATTTTCCATAAGATTTAATTAAGGCTAAAAATCTTAATTACTTTTTAAAGACATCAAGAAAATGAAGATAATTAAACGAGTAACGGTTTTAACTGACATCATAACTGTGGAGTAGAACATAACAGTTAATTAACATGGATCAACTAAAATTGAGAAATCATCTGCCTTTAAAATTCTTATTATTTATTTGTAATTTCAAGACCTCTTAGATCTCCTTTAGATCTCCATTTATTTAATAGAGAAAAGAATTCTATAGGGCCTCCGCCATAAGTATTATTCTGCGGTGTTTGGTTTATCTTGCCTTCATTATTATAATAACCAGGTGTACAATTTTCTTGAAATGTTGCTGTTATTCTTGCTTTTTCGATGATGGTATTAATCCAGTTTTCTTCAGCTTCTTTTGAAGTCTCTACTCTTGTAGCGCCTCTCTTATTTGCCTCTTTAATTATATAAGCCATATGAATACTTTGTTCGTCCAAAGAATAAGTATATGAAGCCGTAAATCCTGACTGAGCATGACCAAAGAAGAAACAATTAGGAAAACCTCTAGAGTGCATACCATGGAAAGTAGCAAGACCTTTTTTCCATTTATCAGAAACAGTTAAATTATCAACACCTTTTATTTGATATCCAGATCTTCTACTGTAATCTGTACCAACCTCAAAACCTGTAGCAAATATTATACAATCCACTTCATATTCTACATCATTAAAAATGATACCGTTTTCAGAAAGCTCTTCAAGTCCCTTTCCGTCAGTATCTATTAAGTGAACATTGTCGCGGTTATAAGTTGTTAAATATTCATCGTGAAAACACGGTCTTTTACAAAATTGATTGTAGTAAGGTTTAAGAGATTCAGCTGTTTCCTTATCATTTACAATTTCTTCAGCTCTCGCTCTTACCTTTTCCATTTTTTGATAATCTGCCATTTGTATAGCGTTTACTAGATCCATGAAGTCAGATACTTTTTTAGTCATAAATTTTCTAAATCCTGACTTATACATGTCAATTGAAAAAACTGACATTAATACCCAAATACCTATTTTAAATCTTGAAGGCGCTTTATCTCTAAGGTTTCCAAATAATAAACGAAATGCCTCAGTCCAACCATCAGAAACAAGATCATTTTTTACTCTTCCTCCTGTTAGAAGGGTTTCAAAATTATTTCTTCGATTTTGATGCCAACCAGGTTTTTGATTTAATAACCATTCGGTATCTGTAGGTCGGTTATTTCTAACATCTATAGAGGAGGGTGTTCTTTGAAAGACAATAAGTTCTTTTGCCGCTTCACCAAGATGAGGAACGCATTGGACTGCTGTTGCTCCAGTTCCAATTACTGCAACTTTTTTATCTTTAAGATTAGAAAGATTTCCGTTTGAATCTCCTCCTGTATAACCATAATCCCAACGGCTAGTATGAAAAGTATGTCCTTTAAAATCATTAATTCCTTTTATGGCAGGTAGTTTTGGTCTGTTTAAAGGACCGTTAGAATGGACTACAAAACGTGCTTTGATATTATCATTTCTATTAGTGTTTACGATCCATCTATTTATATCTTCAACCCAAACAGTTGATATAACTTCAGTTTGAAGACATGCATTATCGTATAATTCGTATTTCTCACAAATTATATGGCAATATTTTAAGGTTTCAGTGGCGTCTGTGTATTTTTTTTTAGGAACAAATCCAGTTTCTTCCAAAAGAGGGAAATATATATACGATTCAATATCGCATGACGCTCCAGGGTATCTATTCCAGTACCATGTACCTCCAAAATTTCCACCTTTTTCTATAATCCTAAAATTATCAATGCCTGCTTCTTTTAATCTAACAGCAGCAAGCATTCCCCCAAATCCTCCGCCAATAATTAGGACTTCCACTTCATCCTTGAAGGGCTCTCTCTCTAATTCTGTACTAATATAGGGATCTTCAGCAAAATAAGAAAATTCACCAGAAACTTCTTGGTATTGATCATTACCATCTTGGCGAAGCCGTTTATCTCTTTCAATCCTATACTTTTTTGCTAAATCGTCCGGATCAAAATCATATTTATTTATTTCAACAGCCATTTCTATTTCTCACTAAATCAAATAATAATAAAATTCATAATAAAGACCATAAAATTATTACTAAAAATTTTAATCTTTATATATTAAGATAATTTATATGAATCCAGAATTTCAGCATATATATGTTTTAACAATGCAAAATATATTTTTGTTTGGATTCCTAATTGCGTTATTGGTAACAATAGTTTTAAAAAGAAAAAATAGTGATTATTTCTTAACATCATTACCTTTATTTGCTGTAACCGCCCATCAAGTAGAGGAATATATTGTATCTCCATTAATACTTGGTGATAAATATCATTTCTTAAATTGGGCCTATCGAATGGGTTTAGATATATCACCATCTGAAGTTGTTTTTGTTAATAGCTCTGCTTATCTTTTTCCTCTAATTCTCTATTTATTCAAACCCTCCAGTAAACTATTTGCTCTATTTTTTCTATTTGGTGCCGGAGC
>CAZLAN010000127.1:0-2882 GCA_964557485.1 uncultured Rhodobiaceae bacterium
GACTGAAATTCTTGCGGCTTCTATACGTAATATTGAACATGTCAAAAAAGCAGCAATTTATGGAGCAGATATAGCCACTCTTCCTCCGCAAGTAGTTTCCGAATTAGCTATCCACCCTTTAACAGATAAGGGATTGAAAGCATTTCTTGATGATTGGGAGAGCAGCGGCCAAAAAATTCTTTAACATGACAAGCGATAAGGAAAAAACTAATTATCCAAAAAATTTAAATTTTACATATGTTAATAATGATGTTGAGATACTCTCAAAAAATTATATTGACCTCTTAATTTCTCAAGGTAAAAGTCAACTTACAATAAATGAATATGCTAGGACTATTTCACACTTCCTAAATTTTTTGTTCTCTTATGAGGATAAGTACACAAGTCTAAATTATTTAAAAAAAATTAGAATTGAAGCTTTGCGATCTTATTTATCTTCATATTCTGGAAAAAAATTTGAGTATAAAAATTTTAATAAAGAAATGTTAGATAACTTTTATTCCTTTGAAACAGATGAACCTGAGTCAATAATGACTGGGCAAGAAAATAGATTTAAAAATCACATAGACCTACTGAGAGAATTAAAGGATTTCTTTAAAGGTGAAATTAAACATGGAAATGCTATCAAAAAAAAATTTGGAAATATTTCTTCGCAAATAAAACTTTTTGAACAAAATAACTGCATTAAAATCTACAAAGAAAAAGAAAAAAGTGGCAGAAGTATCGCTAGATGTCAGTCTGTTATTAAGTCTTACTTTAAATATTTATCAGAAATAAATACCTGGAAGAATCATTCATACCTAAAATTAAAATCCGCTAAGTATGGGGCTGAAATAGGTAACAGAATATTTAGGGAAGAAGATTTGATTAATTTTATTCGTTATTTTGACCCCGACTTAGAAGGGAATAAAAATAAAGAATGGTTTGAATGGGAACATAGAAGAGATATTGCAATTATATATTTGCTTTACTCAACAGGAATGCGTGTATCAGAAATTACACAATTTACATATGGAGATTATCCTTTTGAAGAACAGATGAAGATTTTAGGAAAAGGACAAAAAGAGCGATATATTGCTTTCTTAGAAATAACAAAAGTTAAGGTAGAAAAGTATTTAGAAAGTTTAAAAAAGAGCAAAATGATTAATATAAAAGATGATGACCCTCTTTTCATAAAGATCCCATATAACAAAGTTAAACCTATTACCAGCAGAGATATTCAAAGGTTTATGAAGAATCTAACTATGATCTATCCCCATCCTTTACCCCCATATGTTTCGCCGCATTCTTTAAGACATAGTTTTGGTACCCACTTATTACAGAACGGATTAGATATTAGGAAAATACAGAATTTATTAGGGCATAGCTCATTAAAATCTACTCAAATATACACCAATATAGATGATAACTATTTAAAAGAAGTATATAAAAAACACAGCAAAGAAATGTAAAAATTTACATATGAATCGCGCGATCATCTACTGATAATGCAGCTTCCTTTATTGCCTCTGATAAAGTTGGATGAGCATGACAAATTCTTGCCAAGTCTTCTGCAGTTGCTTCAAATTCCATTGCAACAGCTGCTTCGCCTATCATATTTCCAGCCTGGTCACCTATAATATGAACCCCTAAAATTTGATCAGTATCAGAAGAAGCTAATATTTTAACAAAACCATCTGTTGTATTATTAACCTTAGCTCTTCCATTAGCTAAGAAAGGAAACTTTCCAACTGTATAATCAATAGAATCATTCTTTAGCTGTTCTTCAGTCATTCCAACTGAAGCGACCTCTGGAGATGTATAGATTACACTTGGAATAATATCATAATTCACATGACCGGGTTTACCAGCTATCAATTCCGCTACAGCTATTCCTTCTTCTTCAGCCTTGTGAGCTAACATTGGTCCCTCAACTACATCACCAATAGCCCATACTCCATCTAAAGAAGTTCTTAAATGACTATCAGTTTTTATAAATCCTTGATCTGTAAGATCTACCTCAACACCATCAGAAAATAGGTTATCAGTGCATGGCTTACGTCCTGTTGATATCAAAACCTTTTCGGCGCTAATATCACTCTCCTCATTATTTTCTCTACTTTTGACAGAAACAATTGCTTTGTCGCCTTCCTCATTAACTGAAGTTACTTCTGAGCTCAAAAGAAAATTTAATCCTTGCTTATTAAGAATTTTCTCAAGAGTAATTGCTATTTCTTTATCAGCCCCAGGAACAATTCTATCAAAATATTCTATAACTGTTACTTCGGAACCTAACCTACTCCATACAGAACCCAATTCTAAACCTATATATCCTCCACCAACTACAATTAATTTCTTAGGTATATTACTTAAAGACAAAGCCTCTGTTGAAGAAATAATTTTATCTCCAGAAATATCTATACTTGGTAATGATGAAGGAGTTGAACCAGTCGCAATAACAATATTTTTGCAATTAACTTCTTGCTCATCTCCATCAATAGATTTCAATAGGATTTTTTTAGAAGAAATAATTTGCGCATCAGCATGTTTGTTATCGACCTTATTTTTTTTAAATAAAAAATCAATACCCTTAACATTTCCTTCTACGCCATCACTTTTATATTTCATCATTCCTTCTAGGTTAACTGTTATTTTTTCTGTTTCAATTCCCATAGAAGAAAATTTATTTTTTTCTGCAAAAAGCTCTGAAACATGTAACAAAGCCTTAGAAGGAATACATCCAACATTTAAACAAGTCCCTCCATGACTCCCTCTTTTATCAATACATAATACCTTTAAACCTAATTGTGCTGCACGAATAGCGCATACATATCCACCAGGACCAGAACCTATTACGGCTATATCATAATTATCTGACATTTTATTTTCCTAAAACTTCTAAC
>CAZLAN010000128.1:0-2851 GCA_964557485.1 uncultured Rhodobiaceae bacterium
TTTAGATATATGATAGCCAATGATAAAGAATGGCGATATTACGAAGATATTGAGATTGGTGAAGAAAGAAAATCCAAATCCTTAAAGATTTCAGAAAAAGAGATTCTAGATTTTGCTAATAAGTATGATCCGCAATGGTTTCATTCAGATGCTGAGAAGGCAAAAGATTCTAGTTTTAAAGGTTTAATTGCTAGCGGTATTCACGCAGCTGCCATATGGAGACTTTTAGATCATGATGCAAATGGAGATATTAAATTTGTTTGTGGTTTAGGTTGGGATAATGTTCGATGGAATAATCCCTTAAGGTCTGAGGATGAGGTTTATGTTTGGTCAAAATGTATTTCAAAAAATGACACCTCTTCAAAAGAAAGAGGAGCCGCTAATTTTGAACATGCCTTAAGAAGAAATGATGACTTAGATATTTTAACTTTTAAAGGTACATGCTTAATATATAAGAAAGGTTATTAAATATATTAATTAGTAATTTCAAAATTTAATAAAACATTACCAGCAAGACGACCACCATATTGATAACCTGAATTAATAAATAAGTTATCGCCTAAAATAACTGGACCATCTGATTCTATTGAACCACCTTTAGAAGGTATTTTTGTAAGGGAACTAAAGTCTATGGCTGTATTAAATTCCCATAAAAGTTTTCCTGTTTCTTTATTTAATACATATATCCAGCCATCAAAACCACCACCAACAACCACATCATTTGTGGCTGATAAAGCTGCAGATATACCAATATCACATGCAGGTTTTTTATTATCAGGACATCTATCTGTGGGGGTAAATTTCCAGTTTAGTTTTCCAGTCAAACCATCAAGAGAGTAAATTCCCGGAGTTGCAGGACCTGGAAATTTATTAATAAAATTTGTGTCCGCAACTGCTGCAAAAACACTTTTATTATCTGTCGTCATTCCCCAATGAACTCCTCCAGCAAATCCTCCTTTTCCTATTCTTTTTGCCCATATAAGTTTTCCATTATTATTTGCATCTAATGCATAAACATGACCAGATTTCCTTCCAGCAAATAAAATACTATTTTTATTATTAATATCAGCAAGAATTACTGACGCGCCAAAATCCCAATCTGGACCATCTTGGGCGGGACAATTTGCATCCGCCTCAACAAAACAACCCATATTCCATGCATCACCTTCTTCTGCCTGATAAACCCAAACAATACCGCCTTTATCTTTGTTAATAGCAATTATAGAATCGCTTGTATCTGATGCAGGTGAAGAGTATGACTCTCCTGTACCAAAATATATTAGGTTCCTTTTGCTATCTAAAGTAGGTGAATTCCAAACAGGTACTCCAGATGGCGCTAATATTTCTATTCCCATATTATTATATTCTCCTGTTGGTTTTGGAGGAACAGGAATGGAATAAGTAGTCCACATTTCTTTTCCTGTGTCAGCATCTAAAGCCATAACACCTCCTCTGAATGTGCAGCATTGATATTCTGGATCAGCTCCATCAGCCCATTCTCTCGAAGAAAGAGGAACATAAATAATATTATTATCTACCCTTACTGAGCCAGTTAAGATAACGCGCGGATGATAACGTAAGGATTTAACCCAAATTTTCTTTCCGTTTAGAGGATCGATTTTGTAAAGATTGCCTTCATAATCACCAACATAGACATAATTTCCTTGTTTTGAAAAACTTATAGCTGGAGCAGATCTAATTTCTCCATCTGTTTTAGTTCTCCATCTTACACATCCTGTTTCTTTATCCAAGGCGTACAAAAATAGGTTTTGACCACCCACAAAAATTGTATTTCCTGCTATAGATGGTTGCGAACGAGCTCTAGTTGCAGAAGGGTAAGCAAAAACCCACTTTAATTTTAAATTCTTTGCATTTGAGCTATTTAAATTTGATTTTGTATATCTTGTGTTCTCTTTATCATAGCCCCATTCTAAATATGCATTATCTTTAGAGAGTTTGATTCCTTCAACATCATTAGTACAAAAATTAGGCTCGGGAAGATTACCTGATATTTTTCCACCAGTAATATACTCTGATAATTTAATTTTTTGTTCGGTTGACAAACCTTCTGCTTGGCTCGACATAACCCCATTCAAGGTGCTTAAAATATAATCTGGAGACATAACCTGAAATGTAGTTAGGTGAGGAGCTCTTGGCACACCACCGCTGTGACAGTCTATACATCTATCAGAAAAAATTTCTGCTGATTTTGAGTCAGTTTCTCCACTTAATAAAACCGAAGAACTTTCACTTTTAGCATTTGCTGAACCAAAAGTATTAGATGAATCAAAAAGAACTGCTAATAGTAAAAAAATAGCAAATAAGTAACGCATTAAATTATTTAAGACCCTTTTCTTAGTGCTTGCCACCAGTCCTGCATTACAACTGCGTGATCTTTGTCATATTGTTTTGCAAGTTCAGGGGCATCATCAGGAACTTCTTGGGTTTCTGTAGAACCTAGTTTTGAGGCACCATCTACTGGATCGAGCCATTCAAGATCTAGATCCGCAATAATATCACCATAATTCCCAGCCGCAGATTCATGATGCTCACTAATTTGATGGGTAATCAAGAAATCCAAATACGATGGATATGCTAACAAGGTATAGTAAGATCCTTTTTCTCTTCCTCGCCAATATTCGTAATGAATAACAGAATCTTCATTATCATGAGTTTTTTCATATAGTTCTCTTGAGATTTCTTCGAATTTTTCTTCATTTCCTTCAACAATCTTTATGTGCGCCAACAATGTAGACATTAACTTTTCTCCTTTATTACTAATATAGTTTTCTATACTTATCGTTATTTGTTCTAAGATCAACTCCTGAGAAAAGACCTTGTAGGGCTTCAC
>CAZLAN010000129.1:0-2834 GCA_964557485.1 uncultured Rhodobiaceae bacterium
CATATTTCAATTATCTAAAGACAGAACAAATAGTTAAATTGCAGCAAAATAATTATGAAGTTTTAAAGGAAAGACTGGAAGCTACTAAAATACAGTTTGAGGTTGGAGAGTTGACATTAACAGATGTTGCTCAAGCAGAAGCTAGAATGTCTTTAGCCCAATCCAACCTAGCTGATGCTAGAAGTTTACTAAAAGGCAGTGAAGCGGATTATAGATCATTAATTGGCCTTAATCCGAACAATCTTGATCAATGGAATAATGCTTTGCGGATTCCAGAAAATGAGAGTTATGCAATTTCTTTAGCCTTAAAAAATAATCCAACCTTAAAATACAATGAGAAGATTGAGAGATCCTCTCGTTACAATGTTGGCTCACAAAAGAGTATGTTATCTCCAAGGCTTTCTATTAAGGGTGAATATATTTATGCAGAAGATCAATCATTCTTAATGCCGGATGATATAGATCAATATCAATTAACCGGTCAAGTTAAGATTCCAATTTTTTATGGCGGCCTTAATTGGTCAAATATAAGAAAAGCTCAAGAACTGAATGCAATAGATAAGTACTTAATTATTGACGCTAAAAGAAAAATTAAAGGATATGTGAAGACATCTTACGCAGAGTATAATGCTTCAATTTTAAGAATTTCTTCTACAGAAAAACAGGTTAACGCAACAGAAATTGCCCTTGAAGGAGTAAAGCAAGAATTTGAATTAGGGACAAGAACAACATTGGATATTTTAGATGCAGAGCAAGAATACTTGGATGCGAGAGTTTCGTTAATTGAGGCGAGAAATGATTCTAATATTACTATCTTTCTTTTATCTTATTATTTAGGAACACTAACGCCAGAGAACTTATCTCTTAATGTTCAAAACTATAACCCCAATAAAAACTATAAAAAAGTAAGCACCATTAAGATTGGCTCAAAAAGAGTTAAAGTTATTGGAAATGTTGATTGATATAGTAAATCTATGATGTAAGATATCTCTATGGATCAAAATAATGAGAAAGATGAACCTTCAGTTGATGAAATATTGTCATCAATTAAAGATGTCATTGCTAATGATAAGACTTCTTTTGATGAAGATGTAGATGATGATATTAGTGACGATAATGTTTTTGAATTAACTGATATTGTTGATTCAGATGCTGTTGATACTGATGAGGCAAAAAATGATTTAGAAGACAGTTTATCTGACGCCCTTGATGGCGATGAAATCTCATTAGACTCTGTTATTAGGGAAGCTGTTAAAGAATCTTTAGATGATTGGTTTTCTAGAAATCTAAAACCAATTGTAGAAGAATCTGTTAAACAGGAAATATCAAAACTTTTTAAAAAACGTAATTAATATGCTTAACAAAAGTTATGACCCTAAGGAAGCGGAAGCTCGTTTATATGATTTTTGGGAATCTAAAGGTTATTTTAAATGTGGCTTAAATGATAACGAGTCCTTTTCAATTGTAATACCTCCTCCAAATGTAACTGGAAGTTTACATATGGGTCATGCGCTTAATAACACTCTTCAAGATATTATTGTTCGATATAATAGGATGAAAGGAAAAGATGTCTTATGGCAACCGGGAACAGATCATGCGGGAATAGCTACTCAAATGGTGGTTGAAAGAAAAATTGCTGAAGACGGTAATAAACCTTCGAGAATAGAACTTGGTCGAGAAAAATTTATATCTGAAATTTGGAAGTGGAAAGAAGAATCTGGAAATACGATAACTGAGCAACTTAGAAGATTAGGCGCATCATGTGATTGGAGTCGGGAAAGATTTACTATGGATGAGGGCCTTAGTAACGCTGTTAATAAAGTTTTTGTTTCACTTTATAACGAGGGTTTAATTTACAAAGATAAGAGGCTTGTCAATTGGGATCCGCAATTAAAGACCGCTATATCAGATTTAGAGGTTATTCAAAAAGAAGTAGATGGATATCTATGGTACATTAAGTATCCAATTGTTGACGATGAAAAAGATTCTATCATTATTGCAACAACCCGTCCTGAAACTATGTTCGGCGATACCGCAATAGCTGTGCACCCTAAGGATAAGCGTTATAAGGATTTAGTTGGCAAAGAAGTTTTAATACCAATTGTTGGAAGAAAAATTAAAATTATAACTGATGATTATGCTGATCCGGAACAGGGCAGTGGCGCTGTAAAAATAACTCCTGCTCATGATTTTAATGATTTTGAAGTTGGTAAAAGGAACAATCTAGAGATGATTTCAATTATGGATATTGATGGAAAATTAAACGAAGAGACCCCATTTGAATGGCAACAACTTGATAGATTTGATGCAAGAAAAAAACTTTTGGAAGAATTAGATAGAGATAATTATCTCGTTAAGACTGAGGAGTATGAAAATACTATACCTGTTGGAGATAGATCTGATGCTATAATTGAACCATTTCTTACAGAGCAATGGTATGTAGATGCAGAAAAGCTTGCTATTCCAGCTTTAAAATCAGTCAAAGACGGAAATATGAAATTTATACCCTCGAATTGGTCTAAGACTTATTTTGACTGGCTAGAAAACATACAACCTTGGTGTATATCAAGACAACTTTGGTGGGGTCACAGAATACCAGCTTGGTATACGAAAGAGGGAGAGATTATTGTTGCTCATGATGAAAGTGAAGCAAAATTATTGGCCAATGACAAATTTGGAAAGAATGTTGATTTATTCCAAGATGAAGATGTTCTTGATACATGGTTTTCATCTGCATTGTGGCCTTTTTCCACATTAGGGTGGCCTGATGTAACAAATGATTTAGATAAATACTATCCAACCAACCTATTGGTAACAGGTTTTGACATAATTTT
>CAZLAN010000130.1:0-2800 GCA_964557485.1 uncultured Rhodobiaceae bacterium
CATAACATCAACATGTACATAATCAGCCCCAGCATCTGTGATTGCTGATATTTCATCCCCAAGTTTTGAAAAGTCTGCTGCTAAAATAGAAGGAGCAATTTTAATTTTTTTGTCCATTTAGATTCATTATCAGAGCCTTTGAATCGAGGCAAGTTTTCAAGAAACTTTTTTTAAACAAGCAATAAAGAATCCATCCTTATTTTTTACTAAATTATCATTGTGAGGTAATATTCTGATCCATCCCTCTTTACAAATAGACTGATCCATATCTTTTATTTCCGTGTTAGAGATTTTTTCTATTTTTGCATCTTTTTGGTTTTTAAGAAAATTAGATATTTGTAATTCACCTTCTTCTTTTTCGAGTGAACAATTACAATATAATAGTTTCCCATCTTTTTTTAAAAGCGACCAACTTTTTTCCAATAGCTCTTTTTGAATTGTTATAATGCTTTTTAGATCACCATCTTTTTTTAAATATAAAATATCTGGATTTTTTCTAATTGTGCCCGTTGATGTGCAAGGAACATCAAGTAGAATTTTATTCCATTTACGATCAGGTTCAAATTCTAAAATATTGGTCTGTAAAATTTCATAATTAAAATTTAACCTTTCCATATTGTTTTTAAACTTTTCAATTCTTTCTTTATTTTTATCAATGGACAAGACCTTAGCTCCAATTGATAACATTTGGGCTGTTTTCCCTCCTGGGGCAGCACATAAATCTAGCACTTCTTCATCTTTAGCGATTGAAAATATTTTTACAGGTATCTGTGATGAATAATCTTGAACCCACCAATTGCCTTCACTATAGCCAGGCATATCTTTGATGATTCCTGGTTGCTTTAATCTTAATACATTATTAGGCAAAAGATCCGCATCTAATTTTACTTTCCATTTCTCTATATCCTTTTTTACTAAAACATCTATATGAGGATGAAGTTCTTGAAAGCATTCAATAATTTTTAAATAATCTTTAGGCCAGTCATTTTGCCATTTTTTTAACAGCCAATTTGGAATTCTTGGAGCATTTTCAAAAATATTTTTATATTTCTCATCTTTTCTAATAATTTCTCTTAAAATAGCATTTACTAATCCTTTCCATTTTTTTCCAGCTAATTCTACTGATGTATTTACTGCTGCATGCTGTGGTGTGTTTAGTAAGAAAAGTTGCGCAAGGCCAAGGCGTAAGGCCATTTTGGGTTTAGTTGGTAACTTTTTGATGGATTTTTTTAATAGTTTATCGAGGGTAAAATCTATTTGAGTAAGATATCTTAATATCGAAGATGTAAGCATATAAATAAAAGCTTTATCGTCGCTGTCTTTAGCTAATTTTTCAAATGAGTTCTCAAAAGAATTCGATTTATCCAATATTTCATACAAAATATTAATAATTATTTTTCTGCTTTGAACCCCTGATCTATCTGGCATAGATTTTCCTATATAATTTGAACTCTATTAAAAATAAGCTATATATGAAATTATGTCTAAAGATCAGGAAAATATAGAAAATAAAAAAAGAATGAATGATGTATCTTCACTCAAAGAGGCCGATAAAAGAAGAAAAGCCAAAGAAGAGAAAATTATTCAAAAAGAATATGATGGGAGGGACGGGCCTGAGCCAACCCGCTATGATGATTGGGAAAAAAACGGTATCGTCAGTGATTTTTAGATTAAGTGTTTGAATTTAAAAATTTCTGTTCTTTGAAATAAACCAGCTTTTTTATAAGGATCATTCTTTGACCATAGTTCTGCGGCTTCTTTGTTATCAACATCTATAACAATTAAGCTGCCAATCATAGTATCTTCTTCTGAGAGGAATGGTCCTGCAAATTTTACAACATTAGTCTCAGCGACATACTTTAAATGGTCTTCTCTATTTTGCATTCTTGTTTCAATTGAATTTTCTCTATCTATACAAACTAAACAATAAAGCATTACTTTTCTCTCCTGATTGGTCTTGATAAAAGATCATCAATTATTTCATCAAGTGACCTCTTTTTCTCTATTAAATCATTAACCGCATTTGTTATTGGCATTTCAACGCCAAGTTTTTTTGATAATTTATCAATAGCTTTCGCTGAATACATCCCTTCAGCAATGGAAGATAAACCATCAGTTGCCTCTTCTGCGCTAAGTCCTTTTCCTAATTTTATTCCTAAAGAAAAATTACGAGAAGTAATAGAATTACATGTTAGTAATAAATCGCCCATTCCAGAGAGTCCTGATAATGTTTCTTCTTGGCCTCCCAATGAAACAGCCAAACGATTTATTTCAGAAAACCCTCTTGCTATAGTTGCTGCTCGGGCACTATCTCCTAGATTTTGTCCTTCCACAACACCTGCAGCTATGGCGATAACATTTTTAGTGGCACCGCCAATTTGAGCACCTACAATGTCTTCGCTTAAATATGGTCTAAATGTTGGAAGACTTATACTATCAGCGATATTTTTGCCTATAGATAAATCTTTACATGCTAAGGTGACGGCAGTAGGTTTATTGTTTACTACATCGATTGCAAAACTTGGTCCTGAAAGTATAGCTAAAGGGTTTTTAGGTATAATGCTTTCAGTTATTTCGTTCATTAAACTTAATGTCTTAGTTTCTATTCCCTTAGAACATAAAACAACAGGAATTGAATCATTAAGATTGTCCTTTATATCTTCCAATACACTTCTCATGAATTGAGATGGGGTTACCATTAAAAGTAAATCGCAATTGATCACATTATCAAGATTGTTTTGGGCAATTATAAGTTCAGAAAGTTTAATGTTGGGTAAATAAAGAGTATTTTCGTTTAAAG
>CAZLAN010000131.1:0-2784 GCA_964557485.1 uncultured Rhodobiaceae bacterium
TCTTGAGACCCCTGTTGGGGATGAAGAGGATAGTTATTTAGGTGATTTTATTGAGGACAAAAATGTTCTTTTGCCTGTTGATGCTGCAATTCAAGCAAATTTAAGAGAAACAACCACTAAGGTTCTTGCTATGTTAACTCCAAGAGAAGAGAGAGTGCTTAGAATGAGATTCGGTATTGGGATGAATACTGATCATACTTTAGAAGAGGTTGGCCAGCAATTCTCGGTAACTAGAGAAAGAATTAGGCAAATAGAAGCCAAAGCGTTAAGAAAATTAAAACACCCAACAAGATCCAAAAAATTACGTAGCTTTCTTGATAATTAAAATATAAAAAGACTATAAAGGGCCCGTAGCTCAGTTGGTTAGAGCAAACCGCTCATAACGGTTCGGTCGCAGGTTCGAATCCTGCCGGGCCCACCATAGGTTAAAAGTTAAATATGGCATCATATAAATATATTTTTTCATTAAATAATTTATCCAAAACATGGCCAGGGGGTAAAAAATTATTTTATAATGTTAATCTATCTTTTTTACCTAACGCTAAGATAGGTATAGTGGGAATTAATGGTTCTGGTAAATCAACTTTCCTCAAAATTTTGTCGGAAATTGATCAAGATTTTGGCGGTGAAATAATTAAAGCTGAAGGAATTAAGGTTGGTTATTTATCTCAAGAACCAGAATTAGATAATTCTAAGAATGTTATTGATAATGTATCTGCCGGAGCTAAAGAAAAAATTGATTTATTAAAAAAATATAATAATTTATCAATGAATTATTCTGAAGAAATAGCTGATGAGTTAGCAAAACTTCAAGAAGAGATTGAAGCTAAAGATTTGTGGGACTTAGATTCTAAAATAAATCAAGCAATGGAAGCTTTACGATGTCCTGATCCTGAAAAAGATATAGATTCACTTTCGGGAGGCGAAAAAAGAAGGATCGCAATTTGTAAATTACTTTTAGAGGAACCAGATTTACTTTTACTTGATGAGCCAACTAATCACTTGGATTCTGAAACTGTTGCATGGTTAGAGAATTATCTTCAAGGTTATAAAGGTACTGTAATCTTAATAACACATGATAGATACTTCTTAGATAATATAACTGGATGGATACTAGAATTAGATAGAGGAAAAGCAATTCCTTATGAAGGAAATTATAGTAATTGGTTGGTTCAAAAACAGAAAAGAATTGAATTAGAAGTTAAACATGAAAATGCAAGATTACGAAGATTAAAAAACGAAGTTGATTGGATTTCCTCTTCTCCAAGAGCTCGGCAAGCAAAATCTAAAGCTAGAATTACTAATTATGAAAATTTATTGAATTCGAAAAATATTCAAGTTGTTGAGGATCCTCAAATTATAATACCTACTGCCCCAAGGTTAGGAGATTTAGTTTTAGAGGTTAATAAGTTAAAAAAAATAATAGAAGATAAAATCCTCATAGAAGATTTGTCTTTCAATATCCCTAAGGGAGCAATTTTAGGAATTATTGGAGCTAATGGAGCAGGTAAAACAACTTTATTTAATATTATTTCAGGTAATGTTGAATTAGATGAAGGGTCAATAAGGTTGGGGGATACAGTTCAGTTAAGTTATGTTGATCAATCGAGAGATAGTCTGGATTCTTCCAAGACTGTATGGGAAGAAATATCAGATGGTAATGATATAATAGAAATAAATTCTACAACAATTAATACAAGAGCATATACAAGCGCTTTTAATTTTAAAGGTACCGATCAACAGAAAAAAGTTAACCAATTATCTGGGGGAGAAAGAAATAGAGTTCATTTAGCAAAAGTTTTAAAATCAGGTGCAAATATGATCTTATTGGATGAGCCTACAAACGATTTAGATGTCGAAACACTTTATGCTTTAGAATATGCTTTAGATAAATTTTCTGGGTGCGCAATGATAATAAGTCATGATAGATGGTTTTTAGATAGAATTTGCACTCATATTCTAGCTTTTGAAGGGAATAGTCATATAGAGTTTTTTGAAGGAAGTTATTCAGATTATTTATTAGATAAAAAGGCCAGGTTAGGTGATGATTGTGAAGCTCCAAGTAGAATTAAGTATAAAAAGTTTTCTCGCTAATTTTTTTTTCTTAGTTGTGATTTAATTTTAATTATCAAATTATCGATGTTACCGTTGTTCTTACTAAGAAAGGATGTAAAAGTTGACCTTTGTTCTTGCGCCATCCAAACGCCTACTACCCTAATATCAAAAATTTTAAATCTACCATTCTTGCTTTTAATTATTCTCCAATCAATTTTTGTAGGTTTAGGGTCATTCAAAAATTCAATTAATGTCTTAACTATAATTCCTGATCTACCAGAATCAGTTGTACTAAGGATTTTAAATTTTCCTGATGGATAAGACGCTAATCTGACTGAATAAATTTCAGAAATAAACTGCTTTAATAGATTAAAGTACTCTTTTTTTTGTTCTTCCTTTAAATTTCTTCTATATGGACCTAAAACAAAAAGTGATATTTCTTTTATAGCCAAGTTTGATAAGAAAATATTTGAAATTATTTCGATTTTTTTATTAATTTCTTCTTCTGGCATATTCAGTGCATATAAAGTTTCTTGAGCAATACTGCCTACATAACTTTCAGGGTTATCATAATAGCTATCACCAAGGGTAGAATTTGAATAAAAAATTGGAAAGAAAGCTAAACAAAATATTAAGACTAATTTATTCATTCATGTTTTCCTCTTCAAGAGATTGAAAGAAATCATCAATCATAATATCATTTCCTTCATTAATTTCTTCTGAAAATCT
>CAZLAN010000132.1:0-2776 GCA_964557485.1 uncultured Rhodobiaceae bacterium
ACCAAAAATTCTTGTCCCAATTGGTTCACCCTGAGCATTTACTAGAACAGCAGCATTTGAATCAAATCTGATTGCGCTTCCATCATTTCTTCTAATTTCTTTTTTTGTTCTAACAATAACCGCTTTGAGAACTTCACCTTTTTTTACTCTCCCCCTTGGTATAGCTTCTTTAACGGAAACAACAATAATATCTCCTACAGATGCAGTTCTTCTTTTGGAGCCACCAAGTACTTTTATACACTGAACAGTTTTTGCTCCTGAATTATCTGCTACATCTAATTTTGATTGCATCTGTATCATAATAAAATCCTAGTATATTAATCCTCTAAAACAGTCCAAGTTTTAGTTTTTGAAATTGGTTTACATTCTTGAATTCTAACAATATCTCCAATTTTATATTTATTACCCTCATCATGAGTTTTATATTTTTTTGAACTTCTCACAGTTTTTTTAAATAATGGGTCTATAAATCTCCTTTCAACTTTTACAGTTAAAGTTTTATCTGCCTTATTACTGACCACTGTTCCTTTAAGAATTCTTTTAGGCATTTGATGACTCCGATTCTTTATTAAACTTACTAATTAGTGTCTTTGCTCTAGCTATATCCTTCTTTAATTTAGAAACCTTTGAAGTATCAGCAAGTTGACCTGATAAGATTTCAATTTTTAAATTAAATAAATCTTTCATAAAAACATTTACTTGATCTATAAGCTGATCTTTTGACATATCCTTTATATTCTTTACTTTCTTTGCCATTATCTATTGCCTTCACCAGGTCTAGTTATAATTTTAGTTTGAACAGGTAACTTAGAAGATCCTAAATTTAAAGCTGCATTAGCAATTTCTGAAGAAACACCGTCTATTTCAAACATAATCCTTCCAGGTTTGACTTTAGCAGCCCAAAACTCAGGTGTACCTTTGCCTTTTCCCATTCGAACTTCTGTTGGTTTTTTTGAAACGGGAACATCTGGAAAAATTCTAATCCAAACTTTTCCAGCTCTTTTCATGTGTCTAGTTATAGCTCTTCTAGCAGCCTCAATTTGACGAGATGTCACCCTTTCAGCCGTTAGTGATTTTAACCCATAAGAGCCAAAATTTAAGGTTGTTCCACCTTTCGCTCTTCCTTTTATTCTGCCTTTATGAGCTTTTCTATATTTAGTTTTTTTCGGTTGTAACATTTTCTAATCTAAGCCCCCGCTCTTTGTTCAACACTTTTATCATCAGATGAATCTTCTTTAGCAAAAGGATTATGCTCCATAATATCTCCAAGATATATCCAAACTTTAATGCCGCAAATTCCATAAGTGGTAAATGCAGAAGCCACACCATAATCAACATCAGAACGAAGAGTGTGAAGAGGAACTCTACCTTCTCTATACCATTCTGTTCTTGCTATTTCCGCCCCTCCAAGTCTGCCGCCGCAATTTATTCTAATGCCTTTGGCGCCTAATCTCATGGCAGATTGAACTGCTCTTTTCATAGCCTTTCTAAAACCAACTCTTCTTTCAAGTTGCTGGGCAATATTCTCTGCTACTAGAGTTGCATTTATTTCAGGCTTTCTAACCTCAACAATATTCACAACAACATCTGAAGGTGTAAGTTTTTGAAGTTTTTTTCTTAAGTTTTCTATTTCTGAGCCTTTTTTTCCTATAATTAATCCCGGTCTTCCAGAAGAAATAGTGACAAGACATTTTTTATGAGGTCTCTCAATTACAACTTTTGAAATTGCAGCATTTTTTAAGTCTTTAAAAATCATTTTTCTCATATTAAGGTCTTCTTTTAAAAGAATAGAATATTCATTCTTTCCAGCGTACCATCTAGAATCCCATGTTCTATTTATACCCAGCCTCATACTTATAGGATTAACTTTTTGACCCATTCTAATTTTCCTTTTTATTTTCTTCTTTTAAAATAATCGTTAATTGGCTAAATGGTTTTAAAATCTTAGCTGAACGACCCCTTGCCCTTGCCCTCCATCTTTTCATTACCATATTTTTTCCAACAAAAGCTTCATCAATATAGAGTTTATCAATATCTAACGCATGGTTATTTTCTGCATTAGCTATCGCACTTTCAAGTGTTGCTTTTACTGATTGTGAAATTCTCTTCTTAGAAAACTCTAGATATGACAAAGCCTCATCAACCTTTTTTCCTCTAATTGATTTTGCTTCAATATTTAACTTATAAGGGCTAACGCGCATCATTTTCCCTATTGCCTTAGAAATATTAACATTCTTATTTTCAATAGCTTTATTCATTTATTCTCGCTTTGCAGATTTATCTGCCATATGACCGTAATAAGTTCTGGTCGGAGCAAATTCTCCAAATTTATGACCAACCATATCTTCGCTTATAAAAACAGGAATAAATTTTTGACCATTATGTACTCCAAAATTTAAACCAACAAACTGAGGTAAGATGGTAGAGCGTCTGCTCCAAATTTTTATAACATCTTTTCTTCCTGATTCTCTTGCTGCTTCGGCCTTTTTAATAACATAGCTTTCCACATAAGGTCCTTTCCAAATTGATCTTCCCATGACTACTTTCTCTTCCTTCTTTGATGTCTGCTCCTAATTATATATTTTTCAGAGCTTTTATTTGATCTAGTTTTTTTACCTTTTGTTGGAACGCCCCATGGTGAAACAGGGTGGCGTCCTCCAGAAGTTTTTCCTTCACCACCTCCATGAGGATGGTCAACTGGATTCATAACAACTCCTCTAACAGATGGTCTTATACCCTTCCATCTATTTCTGCCAGCTTTAGCTAGTTTTATATA
>CAZLAN010000133.1:0-2729 GCA_964557485.1 uncultured Rhodobiaceae bacterium
AAGACATATTATATATAAGACTGCTGATGAGCCTTGGAGAAGATCAAAAAGAAATCTAGGTTTAATGCTTAGAGAAGGGCTATTAAAAGAAAATATAGATGGTGAGGCCTTAGAATGGTCTTATAATAGATTACTCGCTAGAACAGAACAAAGAAAAATTTTGATGGTTATTTCGGATGGGGCGCCTGTTGATGATTCAACATTATCAGTAAATGCAGGAAATTATCTAGAGCGTCATCTAAAAAATACTATAAGTAAAATTGAAAGAGACGATGGAATTGAGTTGGTTGCAATTGGCATTGGCCATGATGTCAATCGTTATTATAAACGTGCAGTTACTATTGTTGATGCCGAACAATTAGGTGGTGCAATTACTGAACAACTTGCAGATTTATTCGATGAAAATAGTAATAATTCTTATAAAAGAAGAATAAAAGTTGCCTCTTAATCTTGTAAGATCTTCTTTTTAAGTCTTCTAGCTTTTGGAGATAAATTTTGATTCTTAGATTTTATTAAATAACTATCCAAACCACCAGCATGTTCAACTGATCTTAAAGCATTAGCGCTAATTCTTAACCTAATACTTAAATCTAATTTTTCACTTACTAACTTAACATTGCAAAGGTTAGGCAAAAATCTTCTTCTAGTTCTATTGTTTGCATGGCTAACATTATTCCCTGTCATCACTCTTTTGCCACTTAGCTCACATACTCTAGACATTTATTTATCCTCGAATTACTAGAAGTTTCTATATCTCTTAATCAATCCAGTCAAGATTAAGAAGGAAATTAATTATTATTGAATATATTTAAGTCATTTGTGGCATCAGTTATTCCGTAATCACTTGCCTCTTTAATAAACCTAATTCCTTTTCTTAAATCTTTTTCTACACCCAACCCTTTATAATAAAGCAGTCCAAGTCTGTATGTAGCATTATAATAAGTATAATCATTCCTTCCATCATCATATGATCTTGCTTGTCTATATAATTTTACCGCTTCCCTATAATCCCTTCTGCCGGATAACCCATTTTCATATCCTATAGCAACCTCAATAAGAGCAGGCCCATAATTTTGTAAAGAAGATCTCTTAAACCATTCCATAGCTAAAGTTTCATCTTTATCGCCAACTTTTCCTTCTCTAAGCCATGTAGCATAAATATATTGAGCTCTATCTAAACCACCTATCGCAGCTTTTTCGTAATATTCGAAAGCTTTTTCCTTATCAATTTCTACACCTCTTCCTTTTGCAAAAATAACACCTAAATTATATGTTGCGCTGGCATACCCTGAAATTGAAGATTCTTCAAAAAGTTTTAATGCTTTTGAAAAATTTTGATCTACACCTTTACCACTATAATAAAGCGCTCCAAGAAAAAATTTTGCTTCAGCATTACCTTCTTCAGACTGAGCTTCTAAAATTTTAATATCACTCTCAATAGATAATTGAGAAAATGCACTACCTGTAAAAATAAAAATTATGAGAATAAATACTCTAAAAATCTTCATCTTATGACCTTCCTGAAATAAATTTAAATAAATGCCCTGCAACCTTCCTTATCTGTATTTCTTCGGAACCTTCTGTAATGCGATATCTTCTATGATGCCTATAAATATGTTCAAAAGGTTTATATCTTGAATATCCCATACCTCCATGCACTTGGATAGCTTGGTCTGCAGCATTACAAACTAATCTATTGGCTCTGTAATTACACATTGAGACTTTGTCAGATAGATGCAATGCAACATCGGGTTTTGACATTTGATCCATTTGCCAAGCTGTTTTATATACTAAATTTCTTATCATCTCACACTCTGTATTAAGTTCGGCTAAAGGAAATTGTATAGCCTGATTAGTGGCTAATGCTTTACCAAAAGGTTTCCTTTCTTTGGCATATTTAACACTTTCACTAATACAAAATTGTGCTGCGCCAACACCAGATGCTGCTTGTCTAATTCTATTTTCATGGACAAAATGTTGGGCTAATTCAAGGCCTCTATCCAAATTACCAAAAATATTATCCTCAGGAACCCAGACATTTTTTAAGTCTATTAATGCATGATCAGTAGGCATATTAAATGTCCATAAAAATTCTTTAACTTCAAATCCTTGAGCAGATGTTGGAACAAGAAAGCAGGTAATTCCTAAAGCAGAGCCATCTTCGCCACTTGTTCTAGCAAAAATCATATCATAATTAGCTTTATGTATTCCTGTATTCCATGTTTTTGATCCATTAATTAACCAACCATCAATCCCATCTCTTTTTTCTGGTTTTGCAGTCGTTTCCATCCAAGTTGCATCTGATCCATGGTCAGGTTCAGTTAAACCAAAAGCTATTCTATGTGTTCCGGAAAGCATTCCATTAATAAATTCATCTTTCTGATTTTCTGTTCCAAAATCTCTAAACATAAGTACTTGAGGAAAATTTCCTACAATTGAACTTTCATTTTGTAGATCATTATGTAAGCCTAAACCTTTCGCAGCAAGATGCTCTCTGATAATCGCCATAGCTAAGTTAGAGCCATCTTTTCCTTCATACTCCTTGGGCAATCCAAATCGTAAATGACCTGCTTTATCTGCCACTTTTCTCATTTCTACCAATAAAGATTCCCAATCTTCGGACGGTAAACCATTCTTATCCCAATCCGTTCTAGAATCTTCTCGTCGATGATCGAAAAAACGAATATTATCGTTTTTATTTTCTAACGGTTTAATCTCTTTTTCTATAA
>CAZLAN010000134.1:0-2719 GCA_964557485.1 uncultured Rhodobiaceae bacterium
ATGCATTTAATCAATTTACTCTAGAGGAATGGGGAGAAAGACTTGATAGAGAAGATTTAATTTGGGCGCCAGTTCAAAATTTAAGTGAGGTAGTAGATGATAAACAAGCTATTGCTTCTGATGCATTTGTAGAAATCGAAGATCCTGAATGCGAAGAAAAATATAGGTCACTCGCTGCACCAGTAAAATTTCATGACAGTGATGATGGCCCAAAAGGTCCTGCTCCAACTTTAGGGCAACATAATAAAGAAATACTTGAAGAAATGGGATATAAACTAGAAGAAATAGAGAAAATGACCGAAGAAGGGATTATTGGGAAAAGTTAATTTTTTTGTGGAAGGGTTACTAGCAACAGTTCTAATATTAGTTATCATATACTTGTTAAACAACAAGCTATAAGCACTTAACATTTACATAACTTTACATTACACACAGCGTTGCCATTACAGTTAATAAAACTGCTTTTTATCCGGCGAAGAAGATTCCTTTAATATTAATGAAATACCATCATCTAAATCTATAATTTCCTGATCATTTGATCCTAACCTTCTGATAGCAACAGTGTTATCTTTCATCTCGTTTGCTCCAACTACAAATATAAATGGTACTTTATTAACTGAGTGCTCTCTAACTTTGTAATTAATCTTCTCATTTCTATCATCTAAAATTGTTCTTATTCCATTTTCTATTAATATAGATTCGACTTTCTTTGCATAATCATCTGCTTTAGAAGTAATTGTTGCAATAACTATTTGAATTGGTGATAGCCAAATTGGAAACCGTCCTTCGTAATGTTCAATTAATATTCCTGTAAATCTTTCCAAACTCCCAAGAATAGCCCTGTGAAGCATAACGGGAGTGTGTTTATCATTATCTTCGCCTATATAACTGGCACCTAATCTACCTGGCATATTAAAATCAGCTTGTAAGGTTCCACATTGCCAAGTTCTTCCTATTGCATCATGAAGATAGAAATCTAATTTAGGTCCATAAAAAGCACCATCACCTCTATTTTCTTCGAATGGAAGTCCTGTTGTTTTTGCTGCATTCAATAAAGCTGATTCAGCTTTATCCCAAATTTCATTTGAACCAACTCTTTTTTCAGGTCTATCGGCATACATTATAGAAACTTTCTCAAAACCCAGTTCTTTATATATTTCTTGCAATAACTTACAAAAATTAACTGTCTCACTTTCAATCTGATCTTCAGTGCAAAATATATGGGCATCATCTTGGACAAAGTTCCTAACTCTCATTAAACCATGAAGAGCTCCAGAAGGTTCATTTCTGTGGCAAGAACCAAACTCAGCCATCCTGAGCGGTAAATCCTTGTAACTTTTTATTCCCTGATTATAAATTTGAATATGTGCAGGACAATTCATTGGCTTAATCATTAATTCTCTGTCATCAATGATAGTTGTATACATATTATCAGAATACTTATCCCAATGACCTGACTCTATCCAAAGTTCTTTATCTAGTATTTGAGGAGTTTTAATTTCCTCATACCCTACTTTAGATATCTTTCTTCTTATATAATCTTCTAATTCTTTATAAATTGACCATCCATTCGAATGCCAAAAAACCATTCCGGGAGCTTCTTCTTGAAAATGAAAAAGATCCATTTCTTTTCCTAATTTTCTATGATCCCTTTTTTCGGCCTCCTTAAGAAGAATTAAATAATTTTTTAACTCTTTTTCATTTATCCAAGCAGTTCCATAGATTCTTTGAAGCATTTTATTATCTGACTTTCCTCTCCAGTACGCTCCTGCTATTTTTGTTAATTTAAAAGCCCTTAAATGCCTTACTGAAGTTACATGCGGCCCTTTGCACATATCTATATATTCATCGTGATGATAGAGAGCTATAACTTCGCCCTCTGGAATATCATTAATAATTTCTATTTTATAAGGCTCATCTCTGTCCTTAAAAGTTTTAATTGCCTTTTCTCTGCTTACAACCTCTCTTACAACAGGATAATCTTTTTGAGCTAACTCTTTCATTCTTTGTTCAATTTTCTCAAGATCTTTTACATTTAAAGATTCCTCAAGATCAATATCATAATAGAAACCATTATCAATCGTGGGTCCAATAGCCATTTTAGCTTCTGGATAAAGTTGTTTTATTGCATGTCCAAATAAATGGGCACAAGAATGCCTAATTATTTCTATTCCTTCATCATCAGTATTTGTAACAATAACAATTTCAGAATCCTTCTCTACAATTTCTGAAGCATCAACAAGATTTCCATTTAAAAAACCTGCTACTGTAGCTTTTGCCAAGCCTTTTCCTATTGAAAGGGCAATCTGATCGAAATTAACAGGTTCAGCAAACTCTTTCTTGGATCCATCTGGTAAAGTTATTTTTGGCATTTAATTTTTGTTTTCTTCTTTTGAAGGAACAGGATCATATCCATGACCGCCCCAAGGGTTACAGCGAATTATTCGAAATAATGATAATTTAAAACCTATAAAGAATCCATAGATTCTAAAAGCTTCTAATGCATATGTTGAACATGAAGGTTCAAATCTACAAGATTTACCAATAAATGGAGATATTATGTATTTATACCCTTTAATAAGAAATATAGATATTCGACTTGCAAAACCCATTCATACCTTCCTAAAAAACTTTAATTTATATTGCTATAAATTAATTTGAATAATTATCCACAGAAAAATTTGTTTATCCACAAAAAAACATATTCAAATAATTGACC
>CAZLAN010000135.1:0-2704 GCA_964557485.1 uncultured Rhodobiaceae bacterium
AGGCTCATTATCACTGCAACTTTCACACGAACCACAAGAATTAAATGACAAAACAACATGATCACCAGGTTTTACTTTAGAAACTTTGGAACCAATTTTTTCTACAACACCTGCTCCTTCATGACCAAGGATAACGGGCATAGGCACAGGAAGCATACCGGCCTGAACAACTAGATCAGTATGACAAATTCCAGAAGCAACTATACGTACAAGTATTTCATCATCTCTAGGATTCTCAATATCTAATTCTAACAAGGTTAATGGTTTTCCAATTTCTGTTGCAACTGCTGCAAGGGTTTTCATTTAATCGTATTCCTTATTTGAATATTAACATTTACCACATCTTAAATGAAGAATTAGATTTTATTATATTATTAATTTATTCTCTTATTATATGTTTTGTCAATAACTATTATATGTTTATACTATAGTAATGTATAAATACCCACTAAAGAAGTTTACTAATAAAAAATTATCAATTAACAACGATACATTACTTAAATTAATTGAGCTATTGCGCTTCTAACTATATAGGGTTATTAAACTTGTTTTAAATAATTTAGTTGGAATTATAATGAAGAAAAAACTAAGACTACCTCCTGAAGAACGTAAAAAACAACTTGAAAGATGTATAATTAAGGCTGTTTCTAAATACGGTATTTCAAGAGTAACACATTCGCATGTTGCTAAATTAGCAGGAGTTTCAGTATCTACAGTCCATTTCTATTTTAAAAAACGTAAAGACTTAGTTACATCAGCAGTAAAACAAGTAGAGGATTATCTCATTGATTTGTTTGATAGAAATCTAGATCAAAAATCAAGTGTCAAGGCTCTAGAAGATCTAGCGGAAGGTTTCCTTGATGATGGTTTTTCTAATACTAATTTGATGAGAGTATGGCTGGACTGGAGTGTGGGCATTCGTGAAAATAATATATGGAAAGACTATCAAAGATTACAAGATGAACTCCATAAAAAGGTTCGCAATGTATTATCAAGAGCTAAAAGGGAAAAATTATTACCATCCGATTTTGATACTTTGGCAGCTGCAAGAGTATACATAGGAACGGGACATACATTACAATTAATGATACTTAATGGGCACACTAAAAAAGAAATAATGTTAGCTCAGAAAGCTTTAATAAGATCTGTTTTCTTAGAGAAATAAACTAATCTTAATAAAATTTTATGTCCGAAATATAGCATTCTTTGCTTATCGTTTTATACTTATTGTTACTGTAAGAGTTTCTTCTTTATAAATTAATTGTTGGAATTATAATAAATATTCTCATAATTAAATTACAAAGGGGATAAAATGGAAAAATTATTTGGCCCAATGGAGCAGATGGGATTTGTAGTTGATGATTTTGAAGCGCCTATTAAGCACTGGACAGAGAAATTGAATGTTGGACCATTTTTTATCTTAGAACATTTGGATCTAAAAGATGTTTACTATAATGGAAAGAATGGAAGAGAAACCGAAATTGATTTTTCCGTAGCACTCGCTTACTCTGGTAATATGCAAATTGAATTTATTAAGCAGCATTGTGATACGCCTTCAATTTATAATGAGTATGTTAATAACAAGAAGAATGTTCTTCATCATCTATGTACTTTTACTAAAGATATTGTGAATGATATAAAAATTCTTGAAGGTCAGGGCTATAAAAATTTACAAGGAGCAAAAACTCTTGATGATGGTACCTTTTCCTATTTAGATATTGAAGATAACTACGGTGTTATAGTTGAAATTGCTCAGTTATCAGAAGGAGCAATTGGAATGTTTGATATAATCAAAGAAGCTTCAATAAATTGGGATGGAAAAAAATCTATTATGGATTTAGGAGAAATTTCAATTTAATATTTAAAAATGAAGATATGAATATTTACGATAAATTTAGATTAGATGATAAAGTAGCAGTAGTAACTGGCGGTAGTAAAGGTATTGGACGTGGAATAGCATTAGCTTTTGCAGATTGTGGCGCCGATGTTGCTATAATCGCAAGACGACAAGATGAATTAAATCATGTGGTTAAAGAAATAGAGGCCAAAGGAAGAAAGGGTCTTGCTATTTCTGCTGATGTGATGGATATGAAGAGCATTCCGAAAGCACTAGATAAAGTCTGTAAAGAAATGGGTCATCTAGATATAATGGTTAACAATGCAGGTGGTAATCTAGATAGGAAAATGCATGCTTTACCGGAAATTTCTATTGAAAAATTTGATGAGCAATTAACATTAAATATGAAAACTAAATGGTGGGGATCTCAACAAGCTGCTGAACGTATGACAGATGGAGGCAGAATTATTAATATTATTTCTGTCGCAGCCCACAGAGCATCGCCTGGTTTTGGAGTTTATTCTGCTGCGAATTTAGGAATGATTAGTATGACAAGAACACTTGCTGTCGAATTAGCTCATAAAAAGATAACAGTTAATTGTATTGCTCCTGGAATTATTTTGACTGATATGTTGAAGGAAACATTAAATATAGATGACCAGCAGACTCACTCTACCTTTGATTCAACTATTCCACTCGGAAGAGTCGGCGAGCCAGAAGATTGTGCTGCAGCTGCAATATTTTTTGCATCCCCAGCAGCAGAGTGGGTATCGGGTCAGTATATAGATGTTTCTGGCGGACCAGAAGGATTCTCTTTATCTCAAGAAACTTAAAACTCTATCTCTTTTAAACATTTGAAATAAATAA
>CAZLAN010000136.1:0-2677 GCA_964557485.1 uncultured Rhodobiaceae bacterium
ATGGTTCTTGGCATCTTCACTCGGTGCTATCATTGCAGGATTACTATCTGGTCAAGCTACTACTGAAGGCCTTAAATCAATGCCATCTTTGTTTAACAATATCGCTCTGAGTGCGGGAGTTATTGGATTAATATTAATCCTATTATCAAGATCAATTCATAACTGGGTGTTTAGGGGTGATAAATTTTGACTTGGGAAAAAGAAATTGAAGAATTAAAAAAAAGAGAATCCCTTGCAGAAGAAATGGGTGGAGATGAAAAGCTTCAGAGACAAAAGGATAATAATAGGTTAAATGTTCGTGAAAGAATAGACTTACTATTAGATAAAAATTCATTTCATGAAATAGGTAAGATTGCTGGAAAAGCTGAGTACAATGAAAAAGGTGAATTGATTAAATTTAAACCTTCTAATTTTGTTATGGGTAGAGGTAAGATTCAAGAAAGAAATGTTGTGGTAGGTGCAGATGACTTTACAGTAAGAGGCGGTGCAGCGGATGCTTCTATTGCTCAAAAACAAATAATGGCAGAACAATTGGCAAATGAATACAGACTTCCATTAATTCGTTTAATTGAAGGTACTGGAGGTGGTGGGTCTGTAAAATCACTTGATATGGATGCTAGAACATATATCCCTGGAAACCCTGGATGGAACTGGGTTGTAGAAAATCTTTCAACTATACCTGTTATTGCACTTGCACTAGGACCAGTTGCAGGATTGGGCGCAGCCAGAGCAGTTACAAGCCACTTTTCAATAATGGTAGAAAAAATTTCTCAGATGTTTGTTGCTGGACCTCCCGTAGTAAAAAGAGTAGGTGAAGATTTAACCAAGGAGGAACTTGGCGGATCAGATATTCATTCAAAAAATGGAGCAATCGATATAGTTGTTAAAACCGAAGAAGAAGCTATTGAAACTACAAAAAAAATTCTATCTTACCTCCCTTCATCAGTCTATAATCTTCCTCCAAGACAAAAAAATGATGATGATCCAAAAAGAAAAGATGAATGGCTTATTGGGGCAATCCCCAAAGACAGAAGAAAAGTTTATAAATCAAGAAAAATAATTGAATCATTAGTAGATAGAGATACATTCCTTGAATTTGGGAAGAACTATGGACAATCTGTAGTTGCTGGCCTTGCTAGACTTGATGGCTGGCCAGTTGGAATTCTTTCAGGAGACCCATATTTTTATGGGGGTGGTTGGACTGCAGATGCATCTAATAAAGTTACAAGGTTTGTTGATATAGCAGAGACATTTCATTTACCTGTAGTTCACTTGGTTGATAATCCAGGTTTTGTAATAGGCCTTGAGGCAGAAAAATCTGCAACAATAAGACATGGAGCCAGAGCCTTGACAGCAGTTTATCAAGCGAGTGTACCTTGGTGCTCAGTAATACTTCGTAAGGTTTTTGGAGTGGCAGGAGCTGCACATATGAATGCGGCGAGAGCACATTATAGATATGCTTGGCCTTCTGGAGATTGGGGCTCTCTTCCAATGGAAGGAGGAATTGAAGCAGCATTTAAATCTGATCTTGAAAAATCTGATAACCCAGAAGAACTTTTAAAAGAAATTGAAGAAAGAATGGAAAAAGTAAGATCGCCTTTTCGTACAGCTGAATCATTTTTAGCTGAAGAAATAATAGACCCTCGTGATACAAGGAAATTATTATGTGAATTTGCTAATTTATCTGCTCCATTGAGAAAAAAAGGTAAAAGTGCTTTCGGATTAAGGCCTTAGAAAATTATTTAATTTCAACAAATGCGCAATTTGCAGAAAAAATAATCTTATTACGATCACCTTTTATAGGGTATGTTGAATGAACAATAGTAGAAGGAAAAAAAAGGGCTTCACCCTCACTTGGAATTATATTTCTTGTAGCCTCATGACTATATGCATTTCCTAGATCATCTGAGTCTGCTTTGTTTAGCGGCGATACAAAGTGTGTACCTGCAATGGGGTCTCCCTTCTCGCTAGGTGGCGATGATAAATAATATACCATAGACCAAGAACAACCTGTATGTATATGAGGAAAAACAAAACCTTCTTCACAATAATCAATAAACCACATAGATGTAATTTTTGCCGAAATTTTTGAAGGATTTATTTCTTTAATTCTCCAAGCATCTTTGTTTGTAATAAAAGCGATTTCTTTAAAACTCAGACCAATAAAATCAACTAATTCCTTTAAGCAAGGATATTCATTTATGTAAGAAACTATATCGTAACGGCTCTCATACAAGTTTAAATTTTCAGATCCGTTTCTACCCTCTGGAATTTTATTTTTATATTCCTGAACAAAATTCAATAATTCATCTTTAACTTCGTTATGTTTTAAAAAAGTCTTATGAAGAATATTTGTAGGCCATAATGATGTTAATGTGTCTTCCATGTTAAGAAATAACAATATATCTGATTTAATATTACCACAAGAATTCAATAAAATTAATAACTTAATAACTTTTAGTTGTATTTATACAACACTACTTGATTTTATTCTGTTTTTCTTTTAAAATAACCCTCTTTTACAACTAAAAAATAATAATATTAATTAAATTATAATTAGGAAACATAGTTTTTATGAACAGGAATATATGACTAAAAAAAATAATATAGGTTTTCCCGTGGAACAAGGATTATATGATTCTAAAAACGAACATGATTCTTGTGGTGTTGGATTAAT
>CAZLAN010000137.1:0-2546 GCA_964557485.1 uncultured Rhodobiaceae bacterium
TAAATCTGAAAATAAAAACGATGATGAGTCAGAAGAGTCTCTAGACAAAAACGAAACTGAAGAGTCTTAGATGGCATCGGTTGCTGAACAATTAGCATCTAATATTAGCTTTTCTGCATTTAAGAATGCAACAGAGTTAAAAAAAAGAATATGGTTTACTCTTTTGGCTTTGTTGGTTTATAGGCTAGGTACCTATCTCCCTCTTCCAGGAATTAATATAGAAACACTAAAGCAGATTTTTGATCAAAATCAATCAGGCATATTAGGGATATTTAATATGTTTGCAGGCGGCGCTGTAGGGAGAATGGCAATTCTTTCATTAGGAATAATGCCATACATCACATCTTCAATTATTATTCAATTAGTGGTTCCAGTTGTTCCAAAGTTAAATTATTTAAAAAAAGAAGGTGGAGAACAAGGTAGAAGGCAGATTAATCAATATACGAGATACGGAACAGTCTTTTTAGCAACAATCCAGGCCTGGGGGATTGCAGTCGGGCTTGAAGGAGCGACTGGCGTTGTAATTGATCCAGGGCTATTTTTTAAAGTTTCAGCAGTAATTACACTAGTTGGAGGAACAATTTTTTTGATGTGGTTAGGAGAACAAATTACATCTAGAGGTTTGGGTAATGGAATATCTTTACTAATATTTGCCGGAATAATTGCTGAGCTTCCTGCAGCCCTTTTTGGAACGCTTCAGCTAGGAAGACAAGGCGCATTATCCGGTGCCTTGATTATTGGTTTAATTTTTTTGGTTGTAATTATACTTACTTTTGTTGTTTTTATAGAGAGAGCACAAAGAAGGCTAATTGTTCAGTACCCAAAAAGACAAGTTGGTAATAAAATGTTTGGAGGGGATAATTCTCATTTACCATTAAAACTTAATACCGCGGGTGTTATACCGCCTATTTTTGCATCATCTTTATTGCTCATGCCTATCACCATAGCAAACTTTTCTACAACTCAAGGTGATTCATGGTTAAATACAATTACGGCTATGCTTGGAAGAGGTCAAACTTTATACATGCTATTATATGCAGGGTTAATTACTTTCTTCTGTTATTTTTATACTGCAATTGTTTTCAATCCTGCTGATACTGCTGATAATTTAAAAAAACAAGGAGGGTTTATACCTGGTATTAGACCTGGAGATAAAACTGCAGAATATATAGATTTTATCTTAACTAGGTTAACAGTAGTTGGTGCAACTTATCTAGTTTTAGTTTGCTTGTTGCCAGAATTCTTAATTTCAAGTTATGCAGTACCTTTCTATTTCGGCGGAACATCAATCCTTATTATTGTTAATGTTGCTATGGATACCATGACGCAATTCCAAGGATACTTGTTTGCCCATCAATATGAAGGTTTATTAAAGAAATCGAGATTAGCCTCAAGAAGACGTTCATGATAATAATTTTACTTGGACCTCCAGGATCTGGGAAAGGAACGCAAGCAGCTTTTATCCAGAAAAAATTAAGTATTCCACATCTATCAACTGGCGATATTTTAAGAAAATCAATAAAAGACGGCACTGAACTCGGAAATACTGTTGAGAAAATTATGGCTAATGGAGAACTTGTTTCTGATAAAATTATTTTAAATGTTATTAAAGAAAGGGTTATGCAGGATGATTGCAAGTCAGGATTTATTTTAGATGGTTATCCAAGAAATGTTAAACAAGCAGAATCCCTTAATCTTGTATTAAAAGAAATTAATAAAGAGATTAATAAAATTATCCTACTTGATGTTAATTTTGATTCTCTAAAAACAAGGATTGCTAACAGAAGTAAAGAAAATACTGATGAAATAAGAGCTGATGATACATCAGAAGTTCTAATTAAAAGGTTGAAAGAGTATAAAAATCAAACTGCTCCATTAGAGATTTATTATAGTAATAATATAAATTTTAATAAAATCAATGGTATGGACTCTATTTCTAATGTATCACATAATATTAAAAAATTTTTAGATATTGCTAATTAGTTTGTTGACTGTATTAAATTGAAGGCTATAATCCGCAAATTCGTCTTTATAATTAGATATTTTATATTTTGGAGGCTTTCTTGGCTCGTATTTCTGGAGTAAATATACCTACAAATAAGAAGGTTTCTGTAGGATTAACCTATATTCATGGCATTGGAGAAAAATCAGCATTAGATATATGTAATCAGGCTGGGATTGAAAAAGATAAGCGGGTGAATGATCTTTTAGAAACAGAAGTAATAAAAATAAGGGAAATAATTGATAGCTCTTACAGGGTTGAGGGTGAGCTTAGAAGAGATATATCAACAAATATTAAGAGATTGATGGACCTTGGGAATTATAGAGGTTTAAGGCATAGACGAGGGCTTCCAGTTAGAGGGCAAAGAACGCACACAAATGCTAGAACTCGTAAAGGACCTGCAAAAACAATTGCAGGAAAAAAGAAAACTGCTTAGGTGAAAAAGATGGCTGAAGACTCAAAAAAAGTTAAAAAGAGAAATAAAAAGAATATCTCTTCTGGTGTAGCTCATGTTAATTCAACTTTTAATAACACTATGATAACT
>CAZLAN010000138.1:0-2482 GCA_964557485.1 uncultured Rhodobiaceae bacterium
TTAAAACTTCATAATTATTTTGCTGCAATTTGACTATTTGCTCTGACTTTAGATAATTGAAATATGCTTTTGCCGCTAAAAAAAGAATATTCTGCTCTGAATCTCTTAAACTTTGCCTTCCTGCCGCAACTAAATTTACAGCGCTCAATCTATCATTAATTAATTTACCACCAGTAAATATATTCTGATTTATAGATATAGATCCTACTAAAGGATTAGTTGTAACCTTTTCTAGACCGCCATATTCAAGGTTATTTTCACTATAACTTCCCAACACTTCAATGCTTGGAAAAAATTTTGACGAAGCAGCGCTTACATTTTCATCTAAAGATCGTAATTCTGCTCTTTTCGAATTAATTATAGGGTTATTTGTATAAGCATGTGAGAGAGCGTCGACCAAATTATCTGCAAAAATAGAAGTTTGAATTGAAGCAATTATAAGAAAAATACCAAAGAATCTAAACATTTTGTTACTCAAATAATAATTAAAAATGACGCGTGCGTCATCTTTATAAGCACATAAGGTTTTTGTAAAGAAAAAAACTAATTTTTATTCATTTAACTTTTAACTTCAAATAAAAATGATCAAATGATAACTATACAATATAGACTGCTTAATGAGGCCACGTGGCGGAGCGGTTACGCAGCGGCCTGCAAAGCCGTGGACATCAGTTCGAATCTGATCGTGGCCTCCAAATAATAATAAGTGATTATTATAATGTGAGAAATTTTTATGATTAGTAAAAATGAAAAACCAATACATGAATTTTTTAATTATGTATCAAACGGCAACTTTCAAGGTGCGCTTAATGTCTTAGATAGGGATATAGTTTGGACCATTATAGGTGATACACCGGTGTCAAAAACTTTTCGAGGTTTAAAGGATGTAGAAGAGAATCTCCTTCAGGAAATCTTTCGATGCACAAAACGAGAAGCAGGTATTACCCTAGAAGTTATTGAGACTATATCAGAAGGCAATAAGGTTGTGGCGCGCGTTCAAGGCAATGTTGAGGCTATATATGGTCCCTATAACAATACTTATTGTCATGTGTTTACAGTTAGAAATGGAAAAATCATTGAGGATATTGAATATCTAGATACTGCCCTTGTTCATAAAACATGGTATGGGAAAACTTTAAGTTAATTATTATGAATTTAAATGATGCAATTATATTCCCTTGTGGAATTTCAATGAAAAACCGCTTTATGTTAGCTCCTCTGACTAATTCGCAAAGTCATGAAGATGGATGTTTGTCTGATGATGAATTTAACTGGCTTACTCTAAGGTCTAAGGGAAATTTTGGAATGACAATGTCTTGCGCTTCTCATGTACAAGAAATAGGAAAAGGTTTTCCAGGTCAGTTAGGAATATTTGATGATAAGCATATCGAAGGATTAAAAAGGCTAACAGATAAAATAAAATCTTATAATAGCCTTGCAGTGGCTCAATTACATCATGCAGGAATGAGGTCGCCGGAAGATATCATAGGTGAAAAACCTGTTTGCCCATCTTCTGATGAAGAAACAAATGCTCGATCATTAGAATTAGACGAGGTTAAGTATCTAAGAGATGACTTTATTAATGCAGCCATTAGATCAAAAAAATCAGGATATGATGGTATAGAAGTTCATGGGGCGCATGGATATATAATATGTCAATTCTTGAGCTCTGCGATTAATAAACGTAAAGATGATTATGGAGGAACATTAGAAAATAGAGCCAGATTACTATATGAGATAGTTAATGGAATTAGAGAAAGTTGCGGAGATAATTTCTTACTCGGAGTCAGACTCTCTCCTGAAAGATTTGGCATAAAATTAAACGAAAGCAAGGAAGTTTGTCAGAATCTTATCGATAATTATAAAATAGATTTCTTAGATATATCATTATGGGATTCATTTAAATACCCTATTGAAGAAGAGCATAAGGATAAAACCTTACTCAAACACTTTACTGAATTAAATTATAAGGATGTTAAATTAACTGTTGCGGGCAATATTAGAACCAGTATGAATGTTTATGATATTCTCGATTCTAAAGTTGATTTTGTCACCATTGGAAGAGCAGCAATACTAAATCACGATTTCCCTAATAAAGTGATGGAAAATACAGAATTTCAACCTATAGATCTTCCCGCTAGTAGATCCTACTTAAAGAAAGAAGGTTTAAGCGAAAAGTTTATTGATTATCTTAAGTTTTTTAAAGGATTTGTAGAAGAATAAAATAGATAGCCTCTAATTTATCATGTTTTTCTACGAAATATTAAATGGCAACAATGGAGAGTAATATGGAAAATTTTATTAAATACGGACAATGGGTTGTGGTTGTAATTAGTTTACTTGGGGTATATTTAGTCAGCTCTACACAACCAAAATCTCGTCTTAGCGGATATATTGTAACAGCATTAGGAAGATTCGCTGGAGCTGTTATGTTTATTGTTTTAGATCTTTATGCTTTTGTAATAGTAAATATTATTCATAC
>CAZLAN010000139.1:0-2466 GCA_964557485.1 uncultured Rhodobiaceae bacterium
AAAATGAAAAGAGCCATAGCCGCAAATACTTGGAACCACATCAAAGCTATAGCAAGGATGTTAATCCAACTCTTACGCTTCCGTAAAATTGCTACTTCATTTTCGTTTAATAATGTATTTGCTTTTATTAAGGGTCTTACATCCATATTTTTACCTTTTTATTTCTTAATAATTCTTTCTCTAATTATAAAAAGCCTCAAAGTATTTTTCTCTTTCATCTTTTAACATTCCAGTAGTTTCACCCATAAACTTGTTTCTATCTTCTTTTGTTTTAAAAATCCAAATACAAATACTATCACTACTGTGATAAATTGCCTTTAACTCGTCATCAATATCACAAATTTCCTCAGGTATATCTGTTTTGATGCAAATCATCATATTTTCATTATATAATTATCCTAGATTAATTCCAGATACATATTCATGAAAATTAAACGCTAATAAAGTAAAAAGAATACTTAATACTACAGACAAAATATCAAAAGATATTTTCGGATTAATTTCTTCAGACTGAGAATTATTGTTTAATTCTAATATTAAAACCGAAATAACTGAATAAATTAAAAACGATCCAAACAAAACAACGGAATATATATCAGGATTCACCATTAAATGTATAACAGCCCATATTGCTATTCCTAGAGACATAGGGTGTTTAATAACCTTTTTAATAAATGTTGGCATGTTAGCCGCTATCAACAAAGTAAAGGAAATAAACATTATATACTTAGAATATAAATAGACTTTCTCATTTACTGAATAAAGAAAGTTTGAATTGCTTTCATAGCCAAATATTATCAAAAATAGCCCTGTGAGGCTTATTAAAGAAAATAAACCTTTATAAGCGTTTTCACCTAATTTTTTTTGCAAAAGGAACTTTAATTTTTTAATAAATGGAATTAAATGAACTCCAAAAAAAATACTTATTCCTACTTCAAACATAACTTTCTCCTATCTATAATAAGTTATAATAGTTTCTAATTTATTCCCTTTCAATAGTTGGGTGAAAAATAGATATAAGAGGTTTCGTTAAATTAACTACGCAGGAATTGTAATCTCATAATGAGTTATTTATTTTGGCACGACATCAAATGCTAGAACTATTCGTTCTTCTTCTGCTTCAAATGGAATCGTGTAATGAAGTAAAGAGGAAGGAAATAGACACAAACTACCAGTAACTACATCGATAATTTTTTTTTGGTTTTTGTTTTTCCCTTCTACATTTTCTTTATCATCTAAGCACAATACAAGATTACCGCTATCAGTTTTTGATTTTGGGGGTATGTTAATATAAATACTACCAGAAATCCAACCAGTGTCATGCATATGGGCATTCAATTTACTGCCACTCTTCATACTGATAAGCCATCCATAAAGATAATAATCAGTTGGCCAACTCCTTATTAGGCCTTCACTGCTACCCTTAAAACAAATCCTATATTTTTCCAATTCTGAATGAATAATTTTTTTAATTTCGTCTATGAGAATACCTTCTAAATCAAATAAATTACCCGCAGTTTGGTAACCATTAGTTAAATAACCTTGATTCCTATATAAAACCTTGTCATCATTTAAGATATTTTTTGCAGTCTTAACAAAGATATTTTTAAAATCATATCCCTCAGTTAAATCAGTTTTTAAAATATATTTTAATGGATCATTGCAAAACGGATTCGATCTTTTAAGTCCGTATTTAATTTCTGAACGCGAAATAAGTGAGCCAATCAAAGCATTGATCTCACCTTGGTTTAACAAATCATCTAAATGCTCATAAAAAAGTGACTTATCACCTAGAAGGTAAAGAGAGCGAAGGAGGTAATTTTTACTTTTTTTGGTATCACATAGTTTAAAATGCTGCGCAGCCTCTAAGAAATTATGTTGTTCTAACAATATAGTTCCTAAATTATGATGTGCATTATCAAAGTTCGGCTTAAGTTCTAATGCCTTTTTGTAACTGGATATAGCCTCTTCTAATCTGTAAAGTTCTTTTAACGCATTACCTAAATTATTATGAGCTTCGACAAAGTCTGGTTTCAGCTCTATAGCTTTTTTGTAACTCATTTCAGCGTCATCTAATCTGCCGATATCTATCAATGTGTTACCTAGATTGTTATGGTTTTGGGCATCTAACGAGTCTATTTCCACTGCTTTTTGGTTTGCAGCTAATGCTTCCCTAATCCTCCCTTTTTTCTTGAGTACCGGACCAAGAACTTTCCAGCTAAATGGATGATTTGGAAATTGTTGAGTAATCAATTTTGCTAACTTCTCAGCATCATCATACCGTCCATATTGATAGTGCTTTAAAAGTCTCTTTAGTTCTTGTTGTGACGGCTTTTGCTCTTTAGTTGCTGACATATTATTCTTCCTCAAAAACTCTATCAAGAAACTCTATCATCATATCAATTGCTTGGGGAGCATCTTCTTCAAAGTTGGAACCTAAGAAAAAGTTGGACCCAGAATCTAAAA
>CAZLAN010000140.1:0-2406 GCA_964557485.1 uncultured Rhodobiaceae bacterium
AAAGAAAAAAGAACTAAAAGAAATTAATGCCGAATTAGCTGTTTTATCTAATGATTTTGGAAAAAAACTATTAGATGCAAGCAAAAAAGGAGGAGTAACAATTACTGATAAAGAGAAATTAAAAGGGTTTTCAGAAGATAAAATAAAAGCTATTGAAAAAGATGGTAAATATGAGATTCAATTAATTAATACTACACAGCAACCATCCTTACAAACTTTAGAAAATAGAGAAGTAAGAGAAAAACTTTTTAAGAAGTCTGTTTTAAGGACTGAAGGAGGAGGTTTTGATACTAGCGATTTGGTAAAAAAGATGGTTTTATTACGTGCTAAAAAAGCAAAGGTTTTAGGGTTTGATAATTATGCAAGTTGGAGTTTACAGGGAACTATGGCATCTAAGCCAGAAATTATTCTTGCTGATGAACCTACTGCAAATCTCGATTCTAAAACAGGGGCATCACTTTTAGATATGATGAAAGGTTTGAATGAGGATAAAGGAGTAACTTTTGTCTTTTCAACTCACGATGAAATGATAATGAAAAGAGCAAAAAGATTAATAAATCTTCGAGATGGTAGCATAGAGCGAGATGAAAGTAATACTAATGCCTAAATTTATATTGGTATTAATATTAATTTTCTTATCCAACAATATATATAGCGCTGAATTTTCTGGTTATGTAAAAACTTATTTAGTTTCTCAAGACAAAAAAAATATTGAGGCAATCAAGATACCCAAAATGGAACTGTTTCAATCTACTTTGAGATTGCAAATAGAATCAAAAGATTCAGGTCCAGCTTGGGAGATTCATTATGAGATCGATTCAATCAATAGCTCTGAACGATTATCATCTTATGGTTTATTAGGTTTATCTAATGAAAATCAATCAGATAATGGTATTTATCGTTTTAGTGATTTAAATCGTGAGATTTCGAAAAAGGATAAATATTCTCTTCGACAGAATCTTGATCGCTTAAATTTTCAATTTCAACTTAACTCAGGAGATTTAACTATTGGCAGACAGGCTATATCTCTAGGATCTTCGAGGTTTATAAATCCAATAGATGTATTTTTACCATTTGATTTAAGAACACTAAATACTGAGTATAGGCCAGGAATTGATGCTATACGTTTTCAGAAACCAATTGGTGTATTAGGAGAATTAGATACAGGATTTATCTTTGGAAAAGATGGTGAAAGAAAAAATTCTGCTGCTTATGCAAGAATTTCTAGCCGTTTTCAAGGACAAGATTTTCAGATTACCTTTATTGATACAGATTCACTCTTTCTTTTAGGTGCTGGCATGCAAGGTGCAATAGGAGATAGTGGATATTGGTTGGAAATTGCTAGTGTAACTGGAGATGATGATTACACAAGAGCATCTATTGGTTTAGATCACGCTATTACAGATAATATTTATATTATGGTTGAATATCACTACAATGGTATCGGAGCATCTTCTCCTGATCAATATCTTAAACAATATGAAAGGGATGCATATAAGGAGCATGGTGTTTTTCTTTTAGGAAAAAGATATTTTGCCAGCGGTCTAAATGTACAAATCTCTCCTGTAACCGCTCTAGGTTTTCAAGCTATTTATAATCAAGATGACCATTCAGCGTTTTCATCATTAAGCATCGAAAGACACTTAACTGACAATCTATATTTGGATCTAGGATATTATAAATTTTTTGGTTCTAGTAGATTAAGATATGTTGAAAACGATATTCTTTTAGATTCTGAATATGGCATTAATCCTAATACTGCTTATTTAAGTCTAAGATATTATTTTTAAAATAAATGAAATTAAAAAAGACTTTCTTTAAAAGATTTATCTTTCTATTCTTAAATTTCAATAGTTAAGTTTTTTCATTAGGAGAGATTATGATTGGGTATGTAACGGTTGGAACTAACGACAAAGAACGCGCAGCAAAATTTTACGATACTTTATTTCAAGCAATGGGAGCACAAAGAGTTTTTTCAATTGAAAGAATTATTGGCTGGGGGATTGGGACTAGTCAGCCATGGTTTTGTATAGCAGAACCTTTTGATGGAAAAGATGCAACCATAGGTAATGGCGATATGACGGCCTTAAAAGTTCAATCGAAGGATGATGTTAATTCTTTATATGCTAAAGCCGTGGAATTAGGAGCAAAAGATGAAGGTCCGCCAGGTGATAGAAATGATGGGTTTTATGGAGGCTATTTTAGAGATTTAGATGGTAATAAATTAGTTTTTTTTACCATAGTAGCATAATTTAAAATTTCGAAAATTTTCATGTCTTCAGAATTTAATAAAGAAAAGTTTTTTGGTTGGCGTATGATCATAAGCGCCAATTTTGTAGATTTTATTTCTGCAGGACTTGCGTTTTATGCTTACGCCATTTTTTTTGGATTCATTCAAGAAGAATT
>CAZLAN010000141.1:0-2335 GCA_964557485.1 uncultured Rhodobiaceae bacterium
CATTATAGACTTCATCAAAGTGACGAAGAAACATCAACCAACTCAATTGCCTCAATATTTGCTTGGACCAAAGGGTTGGCACATAGAGCTAAACTTGATAATAATGATGAATTAAGTAAATTTTCAGAAACGCTTGAAAAAGTTTGCATTAGAACAGTAGAAAAAGGGTACAAGACAAAAGATCTAGCTTTACTTGTTGGCCCACAACAATCATGGTTAAACACACAAAGTTTTATTGATAAAATTGATGAAAATTTACAAAAAAAAATGTCTTAACTTTTTTTAATAATTTCTTCTTTTAGGGCATCAAATACTTTACTAGACTTATTTATATTGCTTGCACCGGCAAGAGCCATATCATTTCTACCTCCTCCACCTTTTCCATCCATTATCTTAGCGGAAATTTGAATTAACTCTACAGCATCAAATTTATCAGTGATATCATGTGTAACTCCAATAGCTATAGATGATTTCTCGTCATTATCAGAAATTATACAACTAACACCAGTTCCTAAATCTTTTTTACACTCATCAGTGAGAAACCTTAAATCTTTGACTTCTAGATCTTTTACAACACCAAAGAAAAGCTTAATTCTACCAAATTCAATAATTTCTCCTTTTAATAAATCTTTTGAAATATTTTTACTTTTTGACTTGGTATCTTTTTTATTTTTTTCTTCTTCTAATTTATCAGAGATTTTCTCTAACAGTGAAGGGATTGATTTTGCAATTAGTCCAGTCATTGCTTCGATTCTTCTTACACCTGACGCTACTGAATTTTGTGAAGTTATTTTGAATTCTTCTATTTCTCCCAAATACTCAACATGTGTTCCACCACACAACTCTTTTGAGAAAAAATCATCGCCCATAGATAAAACTCTAACCTCATCATCATACTTTTCTCCAAACAAAGCTAATGCCCCCTCCTTTAGCGCGCTATCATAAGGTAATATTTTTACATCTACTTTAGAATTATTCTTAATCATACGATTTATAGTCGATTCAACTTCAGAAATTTCTTTATCTTCCAGTGCTTTTTGATGGCTAAAATCAAATCTCAATTTTTCTGCTGAAACTTTAGATCCCTTTTGAGTAACATGGTCACCCAAAACCCTCCTAAGGGTTTCATGCAATAGATGAGTCGCCGAATGATTTGCCATAATTTTTTTTCTATATTCAGTATCAATCTTTAAACTAAGCAAATCTTCAACAGAAATGCTTCCTTTTATTAATTTTCCTATATGTGCATGAAAATTATTAATTTTCTTCTTAGTATCAATGACCTCAAATACAGCTTTATCAGAAATAATTCTTCCTACATCACCTAGTTGACCGCCGCTTTCAGCATAAAAAGGTGTTTGATTTAATAGTAATATAGCTTCATCACCTTCTTTAATTTTATTCGTTATGTTGTTGTCTTTGATAATTGCCGTTACTTTTCCCATAGATTCTTGATTTGTATACCCAAGGAATTCGGTTGGAGAACTTATATCGGATACATCAAACCAGACTTCATCTGTCTTTTTATAGCCTGAACCGGCCCAGGACTTTTTAGCGGCTTCCTTTTGTTCTTTCATTGCCATGTTAAAACCTACTTTATCAAGCTTAAGGTTTCTGTCTCTTAACAGATCTTCTGTTAAATCTAATGGAAATCCATAAGTATCATAAAGTTTAAAGGCAGATTTTCCATCAAATTCATCTCCTGAATTTAACTTCTTTGTCTCTTCATCTAAAATTTTAAGACCTTTAGATAGCGTAGATAAGAATCTTTCTTCCTCATGAAATAAAGTTATATCAATTAACTTTTCAGCCCTAATTAGTTCTGGATAATGACCCTTCATTAAATCAATAACAAATTTTGATAATTTAAATAATATTGGCTTTTTAATATCAAGAAGATGACTATGTCTCATAGCTCTTCGCATAATTCTTCTTAAAACATAGCCTCTTCCTTCATTAGATGGAAGAACGCCATCAGCAATTAAAAAAGAAATTGATCTTAAATGATCTGCAATAACTCTAAAATTTGCTAAATTATTTGGCGTAATTTTAATGTTAATTTCGTCTTCGATATTACTTATAAGTGACATAAATAAATCTGTTTCAAAATTATTAATTTTACCCTGAAGCACTGTCGATATCCTCTCTAACCCCATACCTGTATCAATAGAAGGTTTTGGCAAAGGCACTCGTTCAAAATTAGATTTTTGTAAAAACTGCATAAAAACAAGATTCCATATTTCAACAAACCTATCACCATCTTCATTTTTTGATCCGGGAAGGCCTCCTTCTACAGAATCTCCATGGTCAAAAAATATTTCTGAACATGGTCCAC
>CAZLAN010000142.1:0-2312 GCA_964557485.1 uncultured Rhodobiaceae bacterium
GAAACTAATGTTTTAGCAAAAGAATTTGAACAGCAATATATTGATGGATTTATTACTAGAGGTGAAAAGTATAATAAAGTTGTTGATGCCTGGGCTAAATGCACAGATAAAGTTGAAGAAAAAATGATGAATAAAATATCTTCATCAGAAATTGATAATAAAACTAATAGAGAAATGCCAATTAATTCAATTTATATGATGGCTCATTCAGGCGCCAGGGGTTCAGCTGCACAAATGAAACAGCTTTCTGGAATGCGTGGTCTTATGGCTAAACCTTCCGGCGAAATCATAGAGACACCAATTATTTCTAATTTTAAAGAAGGTCTTAATGTTTTAGAATATTTTAACTCTACTCATGGAGCGAGAAAAGGCTTAGCTGATACCGCATTAAAAACGGCTAACTCTGGATATTTAACGCGAAGACTTGTCGATGTTGCACAAGATTGTATTGTTGTAGAAGAGGATTGTAAAACTAAAAATGGTTTAATTATAAAACCTGTTATTGAATCTGGCGAAGAAATGGTTTCTTTGTCTGATAGAGTTTTAGGAAGAGTTCCTTGTGAAGATATAATTGATCCTGTAAGCAACCAAACTGTAGTTAAAGAGAGTAACATTATTGAAGAAAAAGATCTTATAAATATTGATAACTCTAACTTAATTGATATGAAAATAAGATCAGTTCTTACTTGTGAAACGAAAAATGGAGTTTGTGCAAAATGTTATGGACGTGATTTAGCTAGGGGAACACCAGTGAATATTGGTGAAGCTGTAGGTGTTATAGCGGCACAATCAATTGGTGAGCCAGGCACACAATTAACAATGAGAACTTTCCATATTGGCGGAACTGCACAAGTTATGGATGATTCATATATTGAATCTAATATTGATGGTAAGGTTAAAATTGAGGATTTAAATATTTTAGAAGATTCTAAAAAACGTAAAATTATTATTGGACGAACAACAGTTATTTGTGTGGAAGATGAATTTGGAAATGAAAGATCTAAACATAAACTAACTTACGGAAGTCAATTATTAGTCGAAGACGGTCAAGAGGTAAAAAAGAACGATAGATTAGCTCAGTGGGACCCTTACACAATACCTATTATAACTGAATCTACCGGAGTTATTGAGTTTGAAGATTTAAAAGAAGGGATCAGCTTAAGTGAGGTATCTGATGAATCTACAGGGATTAAACAAAAAGTTGTTGTTGATTGGAAAAACTCTTCAAAGTCAGCATCCTTAAAGCCCGCTATTGTTATAAAAGATGGAAGTAATAATCCTGTAATAAATAAGTCTGGAAGAGAATCAAGATATCTAATGTCAGTAGAAGCAATTATATCTGCCAATGATGGTTCAAAAGTAAATGCCGGCGATGTAATTGCTAGAATTCCTACTGAAGGTGCCAAAACAAGAGATATTACTGGGGGCTTACCTAGGGTAGCTGAACTTTTTGAAGCAAGGAAACCAAAAGATCATGCTGTGATAGCAGAATGTACTGGAAAAGTTGAATTTGCTAGAGATTATAAAAATAAAAGGCGCATAGTAATTCATCCTTCAATTGAGGGTGAGGAAGAAGCGAGTTATTTAATACCAAAAGGAAAACATATTTCAGTTCAAGATGGAGATATAATCGAGAAAGGAGAGTACTTAATTGATGGAAATCCAGCTCCGCATGATATTCTTTCTATTTTAGGCCTTGAGGCATTAGCAAATTACCTTGTTGATGAAGTTCAGAATGTATATAGGCTTCAAGGTGTAACAATAAATGATAAACATATTGAAGTAATAACAAGACAAATGCTTCAAAAAGTTGAAGTTTTAGACTCAGGCGATAGTTCTTATCTTGAGGGCGAACAAATGGATAAAGGTGAAATGGAAGAAATTAATGAAAAATTAGCAAAAGAAAAGAAAGACTTAGTTAAGTTTAAACCTCTACTTCTTGGAATAACAAAAGCTTCTTTGCATACGCGTTCCTTTATTTCTGCGGCATCTTTCCAAGAAACAACTAGGGTTCTTACGGAGGCAGCTGTTGCTAGAAAATCTGACCATTTAATTGGATTAAAAGAAAATGTTATTGTTGGAAGATTAATACCTGCTGGTACTGGAAGTTCGATAAGAAGACTTGAAGCTGAAGCAGCAGAAAGAGACCAGAAATTAACTTCTCAAATGGAGTTATCTCCTGAGTTAATTGAGGTTGAAGAATCCTAAAAAATTATCTTTTTTGTTGACTGTAAAGCTTTGTAGAGCTAATTAAACAATGCTTATGGCAGGTCGTAGGAAAATCCTAAACACTGTCGCCATTCGCTAAATTG
>CAZLAN010000143.1:0-2304 GCA_964557485.1 uncultured Rhodobiaceae bacterium
ATAATAATTTACTCCTTCACGGTGAAGCAATAGCAATAGGTATGGCCTTTGCATCTAAATTCTCAGCATCAATTGGAGTATGCTCTCAAGAAGACACAGATTCAGTAATTAATTTAATTAGTAGCTATGGTCTCCCGGTATCTTTAGAAGAAATTGATGGAAAAATTTCTCAAACTGATATTATGAAGATTATGAGTCATGATAAAAAAAGATCAAATAAAAAAAATACATTAATCCTCATTAAGGGTATTGGAGAGGCTTACATTAATGAAGAAATTAATGACAGCCAACTTGTTGATTTCTTTAACCAGGAGAATATACATTAATGCTTGTATCAATAAGTATTCTTATAGGGTCAATTTTTGGATTATTAATTTTATCAGCATTTTTTTCTGGATCTGAAACAGCTCTTACTGCTGTATCAGATGCACGTATGAAGCATCTGTCTGAAAAGGGAGATAAACGGGCTAAAATTGTTGAAAAATTAATTACTAAAAAAGATCATTTAATTAGTACAATGCTTTTGGCGAGTAATTTAATTAATATTTTAGCATCGGCAATTGCTACAAGTCTTTTTATTAAAATTTTTGGTGATTTTGGAATAATTATTTCAACTATTATAATGACAACTTTAGTTGTTATATTTGGCGAAATCTTACCAAAACTCATTGCTTTAAAATATATAGATTACTGGGTACTGGTATCTTCTTATTCTATAAAATTAACAATGAAATTACTTGGGCCAATAGCAAATATCGCAACAAAAATTTCTTACTTATTTTTAAGAACGAATAAAGAAATTTCTCTCCTAGTAGACCCTCATGATGAAATTAGAGGTCACATTAATATCCATCATGAAGAAGGAATGGTAAAAAAAGGCGATAAAGATATGCTTGGTGGAGTATTAGATTTACCAGATGTATCTGTTGAAGATGTAATGACTCACAGAAAAAATATTCTGACAATTGATTGTGATACTAATCGTGAGAAAGTTTTATCAGTAATGCTAGAAAACCCTTATACCAGGGTACCAATTTGGAAAGATGATAAAGATAACTTTATAGGAATATTGCATATTAAAGATCTTCTAAAAAAATCTATTTCTAATTCTGAATTTAATATAAGTGATATTTTAGTTAAACCTTGGTTTGTACCAGAAACAACAAGTCTAAAAGAACAGCTAGCGGCCTTTTTAGAAAGAAAAACACATATGGCTTTAGTGGTTGATGAATATGGGGCTTTAATGGGCCTCATTACACTTGAAGATATATTAGAAGAAATTGTTGGTCAAATAACTGACGAGCATGATGTTGATGAGGATGAATCTTTTCCGGAACAGTCAAATATAATTAAAGTTGACGGAGATTTAAGTATAAGAGATTTAAATAGAGAATATGGTTGGAAATTACCGGATGATGAAGCTGCAACAATTGCAGGATTAATTATTCATGAAACTAGATCAATACCTAAAGCCGGAAGCATATATAGTTTTCACGGCTTTAGATTTATGATCGTTGAAAGAAATCGAAATCAAATTACATCAGTAAGAATTCAAAAAGAATTATAATTAACGGATCAACTTCACGCCAACATACATTAATCTTCCTCTAATATCATGCTGACGAGAATCGTAACTAAAGTTAGCAGCATCAAATACAAGTGGCGCATCTTCATCAAGAACATTTATACCACCAACTGTGAAACGAACCTGATTATCATCGAGATCTAAAGTATAATTATATTGTAAATCAACACTAAACCATTCATCAATCTTCTGCGTATAACCTCTTGATTCAGCGGTGGCAGATAATGCTCTTGTAGTCTTATAATCAGAAATATGTTTACCATATATTGCTAACTTATGAGCGCCACTATTTAGAACAGCAGATAAAGTCATTTTAGTTTCAGGAAGAGATCTAGCAAAATTATCATGGTTGAATAAACCAACAACATCTTGCGTTTCCCCTTTAGCATTAGGAATCTCATATTTATTCATATGTGTTCCACTTAATCCTAACTCTACATCACCTATATTGGTATCAAAGGAATAACTAATCTCAAAATCTATTCCGTCTGTTTTCACATTTGATGCATTAAAGTAGCCGGTTGTAACACCTATTAATGTTCCATCAATAGTTCGTTTTACCTTTGGATCTAAAGGATTAGCGGCCACTATACCTTGTGCACTTTCAATAGTAATAACATCGCTATAATCGATAGACCAATAATCTAATTTCAATTCTAAATTTGATTGAGGACGCCAAATTGCACCAACATTAAAGTTATCAGACTCTTCTGGTGATA
>CAZLAN010000144.1:0-2220 GCA_964557485.1 uncultured Rhodobiaceae bacterium
ATGAATTTTATCTAGACACAAGCATGAGAAAATGGGGTCATCCTTATCTTGAAAGAGATTTTTTTAGCTTAATTGGAGAATCATTACCAGATAAAACATTATTAATTATGGTAAAAAATAATAATAATTATATTGCTGGAGCATTAAATTTCTTAGGAAGCAATACCATTTTTGGAAGAAATTGGGGATGCGCAGAACATCATAAAAATTTACATTTTGAAATTTGCTATTACAGAGCAATAGAGTACGCAATAACTAATAATCTCTCTAAAGTAGAAGCAGGAGCTCAAGGTGCTCATAAGATAGCTAGAGGTTATGTTCCTGCAAAAACATATTCTGCACATTGGATAAAAGATATTGATTTTTCTGAAGCTATATCTAATTATCTAAAAGATGAAAGAAAATTTATTCACAACAATATACAACAATTAAATGAAAATATTCCTTTTAAAAGTTAATTAGGAGAAAAGATGGATTATAACAGAGATAATATTTTTGCTAAAATTTTAAGAGGTGAAGCAGAATGTGTAAAGGTTCTTGAAAATTCAAAGGTATTAGCATTTATGGATGTAATGCCTCAAGCACCAGGGCATACATTAATAATTCCTAAATATAAGACTCCTGATCTATTGAATCTTCCTGAAAATTACATGCAACCAATATTAAAAGCTACTCAAGAAATTGCTATTGCAGTAAAAAAAGTTTATTCACCTACAGGTGTAATGATTATGCAACTTAATGGTGCTGATGCAGGGCAAACAGTTTTCCATCTGCATTTTCATGTGATCCAAAGAAACGAAGGTTTAGATTATAAATTCCATTCAAGAGAAGTAGAGAGTATTGATAGACTGGAATCAGAAGCAGAAAAAATAAAATTTGCTCTTAAAAATTAACTTTCAATTTCTTTTTCTTTTTTCTTTTTGGTCTTTTTGAAAGACTTATAGTCAAAAGTTAATTCCTTATCTCTTAAATCAACTTTGACATTACCTCCATTTGACAATTTTCCGTACAAAATTTGTTCTGCTATTGGTTTCTTTATTTTTTCTTGAATAAGTCTACTTAAAGGTCTAGCTCCCATATTCTCATCATAACCTTTCTTACCAAGCCAAATAGCTGCATCTTCTGTTATTTCAATAAATACATTTTTATTATCTAGTTGGGCTTCTAATTCAAGAATAAATTTTTCTACTACTCTAGCTATTATTTTATCAGGCAAAGAGTTAAAGGAAATTATAGCATCTAACCTGTTTCTAAATTCAGGATTAAATAAACTATCTATTGCCTCCACATCATCTCCCTCTCTTTTGTCTCTATTAAATCCTAAGGCAGGCTTGGCTAAGTCAGAAGCTCCAGCATTAGTAGTTAATATGATTATCGTATTCCTAAAATCAACTTTTCTACCGTTTTGGTCTGTTAAAGTTCCATAATCCATTATTTGCAAGAGAATATTAAATATATCAGGATGAGCTTTTTCAATTTCATCTAAAAGAACAACCGAGTATGGAAACCTATCAACTCCATCTGTTAATAACCCTCCTTGATCAAATCCAACGTAGCCAGGAGGTGCTCCTATCAATCTTGAGACTGTATGTCTTTCCATAAATTCAGTCATATCAAATCTTAATAACTCAACACCTAGTATTGAGGATAATTGTCTTGCAAGTTCTGTTTTTCCGACTCCTGTTGGTCCAGTAAACAAATAAGAACCAATTGGTTTTTGAATATCTCGTAAACCTGCCCTTGACAATCTAATTGAAGTTACAATTTCGTCTATTGCCTTATCTTGGCCAAAAACCATGCGTTTTAAAGATTTATCAAGATCTTTTAATTTTTTAGTATCATCCCTTGAAATATTTCGAGATGGTATTTTTGCCATTCTAGAAATAGTTTCTTCAATATCTTTCTCTGTTATAATTTTTTTACCCTTTGAAGAAGTTAATCTTTTTGCGGCACCTGTTTCATCTATAACATCGATAGCTTTATCAGGTAATTTTTTATCATTCATATATCTTGAGGATAATTCGACAGCACAACTAATTGAATCATCAGAATACTCAAATCCATGAAACTCTTCAAATCTTGTCTTAAGTCCTAATAGTATCTTTATTGTATCTTCTAAACTTGGCTCATCAACATCAATTTTCTGAAATCTTCTGGATAAAGCTCTATCCTTATCAAAAAATTGTCTAAATTCTTTATATGTTGTTGACCCCACACATC
>CAZLAN010000145.1:0-2202 GCA_964557485.1 uncultured Rhodobiaceae bacterium
ATTATATAAATGTTTTTATGGAGTAATTATGAGCAATAAACAAAAAGTTATAGACTTTATTAATCATTGGAATAATAGGGATATTGAAGCAATAATGGGATCTTTAAGCGAGGATTGCTTTTACCACAATATACCTATGGACCCACAAACAGGGAAAGACGAGATAAGATCCTATCTCGAGGCTTTTGTTCAAATGACAAGTAATATTGAATGGATAATTCATCAAATTGCAGAAAATGAAGATGGAGTAGTTTTAACTGAGCGAACAGATCGTTTTGAAGTTAATGGACAATGGATGGATATACTTGTTATGGGCGTTATGGAGTTTCAAGACGGTTTAATTTCTAATTGGAGAGATTATTTTGACATGAAGGCTTATGAGGCAGAAACATCAAGAGTGCTTGGATAAATTTGCCATTTTTTTGCCCTAATTTTTCTTTATTTTATTGACTAGATGTTAAGAACAAATCTATTAATCGATTTGACTTAATTTATGCGGTTTAAACTGTTGGAGTGAGGCTAAAAAAAAGACTTACAATGAAACCGACCGACATATCAAATCCAGAATACTTCCACAAGGTAGTAGACTGCCAGTGGGCTTGCCCAGCTCACACTCCTGTTCCTGAATATATAAGATTGATTGCAGCAGGGAGGTATACTGATGCCTATATGATTAATTGGGAATCAAATGTATTTCCTGGCATACTTGGTAGAACTTGTGATAGGCCGTGTGAACCTGCTTGTAGGCGAGTTAGAGTAGAGGATGAACCAGTAGCTATTTGCAGATTAAAAAGAGTAGCCGCAGACTATAAAGGTGAGGTTGATGATTTAATTCCTAAAGCCCCAGAAAAAAGTAATGGAAAAAAAATAGCATTATTGGGCGCAGGTCCAGTTTCTCTCGCAGTTGCAAGAGATTTAATTCCACTAGGATATGAATGTACTATTTTTGAAAAAGATCTAGCACCAGGAGGATTGATGCGATCAAACATACCATCATTTAGGCTTCCTGAAGAAGTTTTAAATGAAGAATGTGATCGAATTATTAATATGGGGGTTAAAGTTGAATATAACCATGAAATTAAAAGTTTTAAAAAATTACTAGAAGATAATTTTAATGCAATATTTGTAGGAACAGGTGCCCCAAAAGGAAAAGATCTAAAAATAGCTGGCAGAAAAGAAGCAGATAAGAATATTCACATTGGTATAGATTTCTTGGCTTCAGTAGCTTTTGAGCATGTCAAAAAAATTGGAAAAAAAGTTATAGTTCTTGGAGGAGGTAATACGGCAATGGATTGCTGCCGAACAGCTTTAAGACTTGGAGGGAAAGATGTAAGGGTATATGTCAGATCTCCTAAAGCAGATATGAAGGCCTCTGATTGGGAAATTGAAGAAGCAGAAATGGAAAATATTCCTATTTTTGAGAATCATGTTCCTAAAGAATTTATCCATGAAAAAGGTAAACTTAAGGCAGTTGTATTTGAAAAAGTTACTGCGGAATATAAAAATGGTAAAAGAAAGTTAGTGCCAACAGGTGAGCCATTAGAAGTTGTTGAATGTGATGATGTTCTCATGGCTATTGGTCAGGATAATGCGTTTGAATGGATTGAAAAAGATATAGGAATAGAATTTGGTGAGTGGGATATGCCTATTATAGATAGGACTACAATGCAATCAACTTTACCAAATGTTTTTTTTGGAGGTGATGCTGCTTGGGGTCCTGAGAATATAATTACAGCAGTAGCACATGCACACCAAGTAGCCATTTCAATAGATCTTTATTGTAACAGCAAAAGTCTTAAAAAAAGACCCGATCCACATGTTTTTCTTGGGTCAACAAAAATGGGTCTTCACGAATGGTCTTATGACAATGGTTATGATGAAGTAGAGAGATTAGCTGTCCCACATGCTGACCCCGAAGTTACATTAAGAGACAGAAAAGTTGAAGTTGAGCTTGGCTATGATGATAGGATGGCATTTGAGGAGGCTAGTCGCTGCTTAAATTGTGATGTTCAAACTGTTTTTGAAGAAAAACGCCGTATTGAATGCGATGCATGTGTAGATATTTGTCCGGAAGATTGTATAAATTTTATTCAGAACGCTGATGAAAATGAATTAAGGGAAAATTTAAGAGTACCTGCTTTAAATTTAGCTCAAGATTTATATGTCTCAAGAAAATTACCCACGAAAAGAGTTATGGTTAAA
>CAZLAN010000146.1:0-2185 GCA_964557485.1 uncultured Rhodobiaceae bacterium
ATAGAGTTATCAATATTTTCTATCTCTTTAAGAACCGCTTTTATTCGTTCTTCAAAATCTCCCCTATATCGCGTCCCAGCCAAAAGCGCTCCCATGTCTAGGGAATAAATATTTGAGGATTTTATTACTGAAGGAACATCTTCAAAAACTATTCTATAGGCCAATCCTTCTACAATTGCAGTTTTTCCAACGCCTGGATCACCTACCAACAAAGGGTTGTTTTTTCTTCTTCTGCAAAGGATCTGAATTAATCTTTGCACTTCATCATCTCTACCAATTAATGGATCAATTAATTGTTTCTTTGCTTTTTCATTAAGATTCTCACAAAAAACCTCTAATGGACTTTTTTTGTTATTGCCTTCTAACTCTTCATCATTAAATTCAGATAATGTATCAGTAGATGTATAATCCTGATCTTTTCTAATTCCATGAGATAAGAACTGAACCGCATCATATCTTGACACATTTTGTTTTTCTAAAAGATAAACAGAGTAACTTTCTTGTTGAGAGAATATGGCAACTAAAACATTTGCTCCATTTACCTCACTCTTTCCAGATTGCTGGACATGGATAGCAGCTCTAGTTATTACCGTTCTATATCCTGCTGTAGGTTCAGGTAGTTGATCATTGTTATCCAATATAAGATATTTTTGATCTTCAATAAATTCAATTAAATCTTTTTTTAATAAGTCTATATTTACATCGCATGCCTTTAAAAGGTTAACAGCGTCTTGATCCTCAAGAAGGGATAAAAGTAAATGTTCTACGGTTACATGTTCATGATTATTTTTTGCAGCAAAGTCAATTGAGCGTTGAAGAGAGTCTTCTAAGCTTTGAGAAAAACCAGCCATCTTAAGCCTTTTCCATTGTGCATTGAAGAGGATGATCATTCTTCTTAGCGGTTTCTAAAACTTGAATTACTTTTGTTTCTGCAATTTCATAGGGAAAAACTCCACAAACGCCAACTCCATTTTGATGAACATGGAGCATTATCTTAGTTGCCTCATCATTATTCTTATGAAAGAATTTCTGCAGAAGAAAGATAACAAATTCCATTGGCGTATAATCATCATTTAATAACAATACTTTATAAAGAGATGGCTTTTTTAATTTTTCCTTAGTTTGGATCTTGGTCTGATCGTCAATATCTGTAAATTTATCTTGTTTTGACATTTATTTTATTCCCTTTATCCCCTTAATAAAATATCTCTAGCCTTATTAATTTTTGCACTCAAATAGTTAGAGCCCCCTTTATCAGGATGATTCTTCTCTATTAAAATTCTATGCGCAGCTATAATATCATCTTTACTTGCGTTGAAATCAAGACCTAAAATTTCATAAGCTTCTTTTTTATCGATAATTATTTCTTTAGTATTTGTATTTTTATAAGAGTTAAAAATATCATAAATACTTTTTAACCTTGTTAGCCATAAAGAAAAGGCTAACAAAGGTCCTGATATATAGTAAAATCCTCTAAAAAGTAGGAAAATAGATAATACAAAAAATATTATACCAGTAAAAATCTTTATCAAATTTTGAAATCTTTTTGAATCTATTAAAGTAATATATTTAACAATAAAAAATGCTATTAGAAGCGATATTGTGCCTACTATGAAAAAAGACATTAAACTAAACCTAGTTTACTTAGTTCAGAAACAAGATTTTCATTCTCATAATCAAATTTTATATGATCAAATAATTCAATATCATTTGGTATATCTTTATCTTCAAAATATCTCCATCCCTGGAAAGGCCTTTCTTTCTTATGCGCAGTAAGTATAATTTCATCTGAAAGGACTATTTTACATCTTTTTATATAATCTTTATCAGTAAAGCGCTCTATATCTAATATAGATTGTCGCGCTCTTATGTATCCTTTAAAAACCCAAAAAATAGAACCTCCATTTTTTAATTCAATATTTTTTTTTGGAAACATTCTAGTTACATGAATAGTTTCTTTATACTTTTTTCTAATAGCGCATTGCCTTTCATATAAATTATTTACATTTTCAGCTCCGACACATAATTTCTTTAAATGAATAACAGTCATCTTTCTCTATAAACCTCAACAACATCTGTGGGCGAAAAAAGGGAAAATACCCCAGGACTAATTGCCCCTCCTATAACAAACCAATTTCCTTTAACAAGAGCTGAAGACATATCATGCCTTGGAGTAGGTAAAGGT
>CAZLAN010000147.1:0-2107 GCA_964557485.1 uncultured Rhodobiaceae bacterium
TTTATCAATAATGTTAACTTTACTTTTATCTCTATTTTTATTTTTTTCTTCAATAATTCTCATAAAGTGATCGGCATGTTGAAGATAATTTTCACCTAAGGTTTTGTCACCAGATGACATAGCTTCTTTTGCTAAGACGTTATATTTTTCTAATAACTTCTCTATTCTTTTACAAGATACAAAGTCCTAAGAGAACTTTTCTGCTTCAGTTCTATTATTTTTCTCAAATGTAACAGTTATTAGATCATATTGATTTCTAAGAGGATTTTTTCCACCAGCTTCAGTTCTTTCATTTAATTTAATAATATAAATACCGTTTATGGTGTTTATAGGGTCTGATATCTCATTTTTTTCTAATTGTTTTAATTTTTTATTAATTGATTTATCTAATTGACCATCCGTAATCCAACCTAAATAACCACCTTGTCCAGCTGATGAAGTTTGACTGAATTGTTGAGCGACAGGAGCAAATGCAACTCCTTCTCTTAATTGTTCAACTAATTTTTTGGCTAGAATGTTAGCTTCTTTTTTTTCTTGATCATTCTCATATCCTATAAATATTTCGGATACCTCATATTGTTCTTTACCAATGCTTTCAAGAGTTCGATTATAAACAATTGATACCTCATCTTCATTTACATTAATATAGGAACCATATCTTCCTCTAACGATTTTATTCCAAAGTAACTCTGCTTTTATTTGATTTAGCAATGTATCAGACTTTACTCCTTGTGAATTGATGAGTTGAAGTATTTGTTCTCCCGACATTTGGTTTCCGTTTGCAATTCTTTCTAACATAAGATTTATTTCATCATCTGATGATGGCACATCAAGTTTAGAAGCTTCTTGAAGTTGGATTTTCTCGCTAACAAGAGACCTTAAGGCCTGCTTCTCTAACCTAATAATATTATCTTTTGTAGGTTGTATTCCTGAAGTAGAAATAATTAATTGAACCCTTTGTTGAACATCGTATCTTGAAATTACTTCATCATTTACAATAGCAGAGATTGCTTGAATATTTTGGCTTATTAATTTTATAGGATTAAGCACCATTAAAAGGATTATAAAATATAATAAAGATTTATTTCTGTATTTTAATATCATTTTATTACTCAACCCTTTCCCACAGTTTTGTCAACCTTTGAGTGTTATTAATATTTCCTCCACCAAATGTATAAACATTTAATTTAACCATAAAAGAATTTGATGGTTTTAAGTCTCTATATTCTGCAAATTTTCTTCTAAATCCTAATTCAAATGATATGCAGTCGTCAATGTAGACAACAGAAAGTCTATTTCTAAGAGATTTCTTTGATTCTATGTCGTATCTAACTGCTCCTTGAATTAACCAATTCTTGTTTATATTAATAAAATTAGCAAATCTTAATTCTTTTTGCTCCTTCAAATTTATATCTTCCTCATTATCTAAATGAGCATGACCTAATCTAAATCCCCATTTCTTAAAATTCCCTTGTATATCGAATTCAGAACGAACCAGCCCAAGATCTTCTTCACTAACTCTTCCTCTATACGATATTACTATTTCTTTATTTGGTTTATATAGAAGATCAAAAATAATATCTGAGAAGTCTTTTCTTATTCCACTTCCTGTATAAGCGAAAGATAGATTGGAGAATCTATAACTTTGTCCTATTAGCGCTTTTATTACTCTTTCATTCCAATAATGTGAAATTTTTAATCCATAATTAATTCTGTTCCCGTACTCCCATCTATCAAATCCCTGAATTCTATTACTATCAAATATATTTGAGGAACTTAATTCAAAGGCTAAGGAATCTTCATTAGGAATTTTTAAATATTCTTTATCATTTGAAGCCAAGGTTAAGCTGATTGTTGGTTCAATAATTGTTCTTCCGTTGGGTGAAATAACTGGATATGCCCACTCTAAAGAAAAACTAGGTAGAAATCTTGCAATACTAATTTCATCACCATATCGATTAGAAGGCAATAATCTAGAAGAGTTATTAGGAATATATTTCTTAGTCGTTCTGTAAAGGTCTCCTCTCAAATTTATATCTAAATTTAAAAGGTTACCGGATTTGTGGATTATTTTTTTCTTCCAAGATCCATCTAATGAAATTCTTTG
>CAZLAN010000148.1:0-2082 GCA_964557485.1 uncultured Rhodobiaceae bacterium
GAGAGCTAATAGCTAGTTCTAGCCAAGAAATTAATTTAGGTCTTGTTTCTCTTGGATCAATTAATTCATGTACTGAGAAATTTTCTGAACGAGGAAAAGGGGAAGATCTTTTAGATAACAATTCTTCCAATTCCTTTCTTTTTTGTTCAGGGTTATCTGCATTCTCAATCTCTTTTTTAAAAGCAATAGCAACCCCACCTTCTACAGGAAGAGCTCCACTTTCAGCGCTTGGCCAAGATAAAACATATCCATCAGGAGCAAAATGGGCTGCACCTGCCACTCCATATACTTTTCTAACAATAACACTGGCCCATGGAACTTTTGATTGCATTAAAGAAGAGATTGCAGCTGTTCCGTGTCTAATAGTACCAGCCTTTTCTGAGTCCGGCCCTATCATAAAGCCTGGTTCATCAACAAAGCTAAGGACCGGCACATTAAATGTATTAACAAAATCTATAAACCTTCTTAATTTTTGAGAGGCTTCAGATGTCATAGCTCCCGCATAAAACATACAATCATTAGCTAATATTCCAACTGAATGCCCATTTAATCTTGCAAGACCTGTAATCAAACTTGATCCATACATTCTACCCATTTCAAAAAATGTATTATCATCAAGAACTAGATTAAGCAACTTACGCATATTGTAAGTTTTTCTTCTGCTTTCAGGTATTATAGATAATAATAATTCTTTCCGATCCATTTTATCTTTTGGTGATATCGAAGGAGGTAAATTCATATAATTATCAGGTAGATAAGAAAGAAATATCTGTATTTGATGAAGAGCATCTTCTTCATTATCTGCAAGATTATCTACAACCCCAGAACGAAGATGAACATCGTGACCACCAAGTTCCTCTTTTGAGGTTTCTACTCCTAAAGCTCTTTTAACTACAGCAGGACCAGCAATTAAAACTTGGGAATCCTTTGTCATCACAGAAAAATGAGAAGCTACCAACCTTGCTGCTGGAAGTCCTGCTACGGGGCCTAAAGCAGCAGTAGCAACAGGAACAACACCTAAACATTGTGCAAGTGTTTGAAATCTATTTTTTGAAAAGACGGGCTCGCTATTAGGAATCTTTGGCTTTTTTGCAGACCCACCTGAGCCAGTGACAGATCCTCCCCCACCCTCATGTAACCTTATCAAAGGGAGTTTGTATTTTAATGCTAATTCTTCAATATAAATACTTTTTCTTAAACCTGCTGGATTAGGAGACCCTCCTTTGAGGGTAAAATCTTCTCCGCCTATTATTATTTGCCTATTATTTATTTTTCCAAATCCAAGAAGAAAATTACCAGGTACAAAATCTTCAAGATCACCATTATCATTATATTTTGGTGAACCTGAGATTTTACCTATCTCATTAAAAGAATCTTTATCAAGAATAATATTAAGTCTTTCTCTTAAAGTTTTTCTTCCTTTTTCATGCTGAATTCTTATAGATTCTTTTCCACCTTGATTTAAGGCAAGTTTTTCTCTTTTTTTTATTTCTTTTACATCTTTTTCCCAAGACATTGTTTTTCTCTTCATTTTTTTGCTATGATAAATAAGAAAAATAATTATTCAATGTATATAAAATGTTAGAATATCAAAAGGCTCCTTATTTAGAGCTAGATAATTACAAAGCACCTAAAGGAATTTCTTCAATCTTCGTTTCCATGGAAGATGGCAAAAGAATAAGATTGGCTTTTTGGAAAAATCCCTCAGAAAAAGATTCATGTAAAGGAACAGTACTTCTTCAACAAGGGCACAACGAATTTATTGAAAAATATTATGAAACCATACAAGAATTTATTGATAGAGGTTTTTGTGTTGTCTGTTTCGATTGGCGTGGGCAAGGAATGTCTGAAAGAATGATAGATGATAAAAGAAAACAATTTATTGAAGATTTTAATATTCATGATCTAGATTTAAGTTTTATTATAGAAAAAATAATAAAACCTAATTTACCAAAACCGTTGATAGGAATTGGACATTCGATGGGGGGTTGTATAATTTTATCTTCACTAGTTAATCATGATCAAGATTTTAAAGCTGTAATATTATCTGCACCAATGCTGGGATTTAAAAATGAAAGATTA
>CAZLAN010000149.1:0-2055 GCA_964557485.1 uncultured Rhodobiaceae bacterium
GAAACTTGAGTTTGAAATTCATATAAATATTGTAATGTACCTTGCGAAATTTCTGGCTGATAAGGGGTATAAGAAGTCAAAAACTCTGATCTTTGAATGATATGATCAACACTTGAAGGTATATGGTGATTATATGAACCTCCTCCAAGGAAAAAAGCTGAATTATTTGCGTGTAAATTTCTTTCCGCTAGTCCTGATAAATTTCGTTCTACTTCAATCTCAGTCATATGATTAGGTAATTTTAAATCAAAATTTATATCAACTTTCTTGGAAATATTATGAAAAAGATCATCAATATTTTTAATTCCAATCGTTCCAAACATTTCAATTCTATCTTTATCTGTTAAAGGTAAATATCGCATAATTTAATCTCCTATAAGTTCCAAATAATCTTGTTCAGACATTAAATCAGAAATTTCTTCAGAATTAGTTATCTCAATCTTATAAAACCAGCCAGCTTCAGAAGGGTCTTCATTAACGACTTCAGGGGCTTCATTTAGATTTTCATTTATATCAATTATTATACCAGAGACTGGTGAATAAATTTCACTAGCAGCCTTAACAGATTCTACAACTGCTATATCTTTTCCTTTTTCTGCTTGGTTTCCTTTTTCTGGCAACTCGACAAAAACAATATCACCTAGCTGCTCACTTGCATATTTCGTAATCCCCACTATTCCAGTATTGTTTTCAATTTTTATCCATTCGTGATCTTTAGTAAAATAAGTATCTGACATTATTTTTTTCCTCTAAAATAATTATGCTCGACAAAAGGAAGATTTGTTATAGAAGCTGGAATCAATTTTCCTCTTACACATAATAAAACTTCATCACTTTCTTTAATGTTTTCTTCACTAATATAACCCATAGCTATTGGAGCTTTAAGCGTTGGTGAATATCCACCGCTTGTAACCACACCTATTTTAATTTTGTCCAAATTAAATATGTCTGCCCCTTCTCTAGCAGGAAGTTTTCCTAGAAGGTTTAATCCTATAAGTTTCTTAGAAACGCCTTTTTTAATATCACTCTTAACATTTTCATAACCTAAAAAATTTCCATTCTCTATTCGTTCCTTAGATATTGACCAATTAATACCAGCCTCAACAGGTGATATATTTATGTTAATATCATTGCCATATAAACATAATCCAGCCTCCATTCTAAGAGAATTTCTAGCTCCTAACCCAGCCAATTTCACTTTTTTATTTTTTAATAGCTCTTTTACAAATAAATCAGAATCTTTATCTCTTATAGATATCTCAAACCCATCTTCTCCAGTATAGCCACATCTCGAAATAAAAAAATGTTGACCTTTATAAACAAACCAATCACCTGACATGAAGGGTATATCTTCTATATCTGGAAAGTATTTACATAATACATTTGATGATTCTGGACCTTGCAGAGCAATTAATGATCTGTCTTGAATTAACTCAATTGAATAATTCTCATTAAGATAAAGATTTAGATGATTAAGGTCTTTTTCAATGCAGTCCGCATTAACTACTAACCAGACATAATCACCCTCCATAGATTTATAAACCATTAGATCATCAATAATTTTTCCTTCTTCATTTAAGAATTGAGTATATTTAATTTGACCAGGATACATCTCAGAAAAAGATACAGGTAAAATTCTTTCCATGGCATCATATACCATTGGGCCGGTAATCTTGATTTGCCCCATATGAGAAACATCAAATATACTTGCTTCTTTTCTTGTATGGATATGTTCCGCAATAATACCAGTTTCATACTGAATAGGTAAGGAATACCCAGCAAAAGGAACCATCTTTCCTCTAAAGGAATTATGCATTTCAAATAAGGGTGTTTTCTTTAAATCTTGTTCAAAACCCTGAATAACTTCAGACATAATATCACCATGACAGATTAAGTTGTTTCCAACTGCCCTCCTCTGTCATTGGATCCTGAGAGATTTGACAACTAAAGTTGCTTACCCCGTCGGAGAAGTATTAAACTTACTTTCCAGAGTTTTAAATTATTTGCGGTCCTTTTGCCTGAGAGTTTCCGAGGGCGGTTGCTCCTTCGGCGCTA
>CAZLAN010000150.1:0-1993 GCA_964557485.1 uncultured Rhodobiaceae bacterium
CCATTTGATTTTTAGACAAATCAGATTTTTTCTTCTTTAGTTCATTTCTCTTGTCTTGAAGCTTTCTTAATTTTTTATACTGATTAGAAATTGAGTCAAAAACTTCAAAGACTTCTGGTTTTAATTCAGCCTCCATAGCGGCCAAAGAAAGGTTATTATCGTATTCATTCAAGTCAGAATCTGATGAATCAGAATCTTTTTCTTCAGAATCCTTTGAATCATCTTTATCTTCAACTCTATTGCCTGCTATTTTCTTATTTTTTGAATCTGGTCTTTCGTAAGATGCTTCAAGATCAATTATATCTCTTAGTAATACCTGTCCATCATTTAACTCATCTCTCCAAATAATTATAGCTTGAAAAGTTAAAGGACTCTCGCAAAGACCTTCTATCATTGCTTCTTTACCCGCTTCAATTCTTTTTGCAATAGCAATTTCACCTTCTCTTGATAAAAGGTCTACCGATCCCATTTCACGTAAATACATTCGAACAGGATCATCAGTTCTATCTACTCTTTCAGGCGCTGCTTTTTTTGGAGCCACTACCTCGCTGGATTGTTCCTCTTCTTCATTTTCAATAACATTTATACCCATTTCAGAAAGCATTGACATAACATCTTCAATTTGTTCTGAAGAAAATTCTTCTGATGAAACAACTTTATTCAATTCTTCATATGTTACATACCCTACAGATTTTGCAGTTTTAATCATTTTCTTTACTGATCTATTATTCATATCTAATAATGCTGATTCAGTATTATTGCTTTGATTATCCTGTTTATTTTTTTTACGTTTATTGGCCATATTTTTCAGTTATCTTTTTTAGTTGAATATCTTTTTGTTCCAGTATACCTAACAATCTACTTTCATCCTTATCATCGAGAATATTTTTGTCAAAATTAACAATCTCATTATCTAATGATTTTATATGGTGATCATCATTATAAATTTCAAACCAAATTGTTGAAATTGACTGTATATTAGAATTTTTATAGTTAGACCAGTATTTCTTCGAAAATTTTAGATCATTTTCTAAAATATTTGAGTAATTATAATTAATAAACTCTTTTGTTTTCTTAATATTAATATTCTTTTCTAAAGAAACATGAGCTATTAAATCATCTCTAATCTTATTTAATTTTTTGTGGTGAATAATTAAATTCTCAATGCTCTCGTAATGCATATCTATAATTTCAGGATAAATTAAAACTCCAGAAACTAATAATGACTCTAGCCCAGAAGGAATCCTCTCGCCAGACGCAACTTTGCTTTTCATTATTTTTAATTTATCTAAGTCATCTGATCTATAGTAATTTTTTCTAAAAACTTTACTCGAATTATTATAATTAAAAGTTTTATCTAAGGATTCTTTAAAAAATAACCCATAATGTTTTCTTATATCTTTATCTTTTATTTTCCTAAGAATATCTCTTAATTCTTTTTCTAAATTTGCCCTTCCTTCAGGGCTAGACAAGTCTGAATCTTCAAATAGATTATTCCAAATTTGTTTATTAAGAGGTGTTGCGTTTTTAATTAAATCATCAAATTCTTCAACGCCCTTATCCCTAATAAAATCATCAGGATCAACATTTTCGTTCAAATTTATAAACCTTATTGTTTTTCCAACGCCAAGATTAGATATACCAAGCTGAATTAAACGTTTTGCAGCTTTCTTTCCAGCATCGTCACCGTCAAAACATATGATGGGAGCATCAGAAATATTCCAAATTAAATTTAATTGTTTTTCTGTAGTCGCCGTACCAAGAGGCGCAACTACATTAGTTATTCCTTTTGAGCATAGGCTTATAACATCCATATAACCCTCAACAACAATTAGATTTTCACTTGCCGAGGAAACTTTTAAGTTAGAGGAATTATATAATAGAGAGCCTTTATGAAAAATATCTGTCTCAGGAGAATTCATGTATTTTGGAATATTTTCGTTATTTAAAACCCTACCACCAAATCCCGCAATTCTTCCATAGCTATCTCTAA
>CAZLAN010000151.1:0-1935 GCA_964557485.1 uncultured Rhodobiaceae bacterium
ATAAAAGCCGAATTTATTTATAAAAAATGGAAATATCAAAAACATTGGTATCGTCGGAAGTAAATACAAAAGAGTATATGAAATATGTGAAGAAATTTTGTCTGTAGAATTACCCTCATAATACATCCATAATATTACCAAGAAAGTAACAATAGGCATTGCGGCAATAAGACCGCCTAACCTATCATCTGCTTTTGCAATTTCACTTATTAAGACTATTAAACAAGCAGTTATTATTATCTTTAAAATAATATAAATCATTCTTTACTTTATAGATGTAATTTCAATTTTATCTGAATTTAAAGGCAGTATTACCATTGTGCCATCTTCTGAAAGAGTCCAATCTTTTCTAATTTCATTTACACCTCTTACAAACATGTCTTCCATTAAACTAATTCTTGGTGCAGGAGTAAGGTGATAAAAAACTAAATGACCTACATTAGCTTTATTTGCTACCTCAGCCGCCTCAATTGGTGTTGTGTGATATGTTGTAATATCTGACATGATTTTAGCGCCATTAATATTGCCAGATTTTTGATTGGTATCCTCGATTATCTTTAATATATGATTGGCCTGAGCTTCGTGAAATAAAACATCAGCATTCAAAGAGTTTTTTATAACATTCTCATTGTAAATTGTGTCCCCGCTTATCACTATAGACCTTCCTTTATAGTCAAAACGATAGCCTAATGCTGGCTCAACAGGATCATGAGCAACTGCAAAAGCCGTTACTTTTAAACCATCATTATTAATAATTACAGGATTTGATAAATCAATAGGGTAAGGCTCAAAACCTGATACATCTAAAGGCGCAACTTCATCTCCATGATGCTCATTTCTGAATAGATAATCTAAAGCATACGCATCTTCAAAGCCTTTAGTGACAGTTTCAACTCCCTTTGGCCCATAAACAGAAAGTTTTTTCGTCCTTGATTGTGCAATCCATGCATTTAAATGCAAATCTGCAAGATCGGATATATGATCAGAATGAAGATGAGTAAACAATGTTGCCTTAACATTTCCTAAATCAATTCTCCAATTTCTCAAATTAGTTACACTTCCATCACCAACATCAATTATGTAAAGATTTTTTCCAGCCTTTACTAAGATACAAGCCTCCGCTCTCCCCGGCGCAGGTAATGGAGATCGACTACCACAGACTACAGCGCTTAAAGCATCTTCAGGTAAAATGGTTTGGCTACTTAAAATTCTATTAATAGCATTAGCAGTCACCCGATCTTGAACTGCTGGGATTCTTGTTAAAACAATTATCCCTATTATTAAAATCAAGATTAATAGGAATATATATCTTAAAATTCTCATCTCGATTCTCTAAGGGATAAAATAAAGAATATAATTAAGAAAACAAGTATATATGGAGCTATATAGACACCGGGTGTTGCAGAGCTATTAAAATTATTAATAACATCCCCACCTCTACCAAAGAAAGGATAATACAAAAGTCTTACACCCCATTCTATAATCCAAAAAACATACATGAGCGGAACAAAAGATCTGTATTTAAAAATAGCTATCCAACATGCGATACAAAAAATTAACTGTGCAAATCCCCATATTGAAAAAAACCTATAAATTAATGGCATTGGGTCTGGATTACCCGTTAACACCATTACATTTGCTATTTCGTGAAGACCAAATGGTTCAAAGAACATATGTATTATTGAACGCCAAGTCATCAATGCAAGAACAGCTATAAGCATCCAATACGCTATTCGACTTCCTGAATAGTTATTATTCGCATTTTCAGGAAGGATTTTATTAAAAAAATTTACTATTCAAATGCTCCTGTTTTTGTCTCAATGTTAAGTTGGCCTCTTAAACCCGCAGAACGATGTTTTTCGCTTTCTTGATAGTCTGAGTCCATTATCATCTCAAGCATAGCTTTACGACTCGGATATTTAGCAATTGCAACTA
>CAZLAN010000152.1:0-1845 GCA_964557485.1 uncultured Rhodobiaceae bacterium
ATGGGTGGTGTAATGTTTCAGCATATGAGGGGAGAATTTTCATTATATGTATTTTTAAAACCTTTGATAATTATCTTTATAACTTCAATGTTAGTAAGCCTTCCTCCAGGTTTTCGTGCTGCTAGAATGACACCTAAGAATGCAATGGATATTAATTAAATGTTAATGATTAGACAGGCTTGGAGAAATATATTTAGGAATATCCGTAGAACGGTATTGACCTGTACTTTAATTGCAAGTTCATTAGTCATTATAATTTTAGTTGATACTTTAATCAATTCAATGACCGGGTTAATGGTTAAAGGAATTACTGAAACTATAGAAGGTGAAGCCCAAATTTATCATTCGGGCTTTAGAGATCAATTTGATCCAGAATTATATATAAGTGATCCCAAATCCATTATTTCAAAATTAGATTCTGATGATGAGATAAAGACATACGCATCAAGAGTAATAGTTCCATCAATGATTGGTTCGAGCTACAACTCAGATGGAGTTATTCTTTATGGAGTTGATGCAGAAAAAGAATTAAATACCAGTAGATTACAATCGGCAATAATTGAAGGCGATTATTTAACTGGCTCTGATAGAGAGTTGATACTTGGACGGCTTATTGCTGAAAAATTAGAAGTAGGTATTGGAGATAGAATTGTCATAACATCTTCAGAAATAAATACTAATCAAATGATTCAAGAGTTATTTAGGGTATCAGGAATTGTTCAATTTGGCCCGAAAGAGTTAGATGAAGGTTTTGCTTTTATAAATCTTTCTACGGCACAAAGGATGTTTAATATTGGAGAAGGGGTTCACCAGATAGCTATAAGGTTTAATAATCCGGAATTAGCCAATTCACCAGATTTAGATATTTATAAAACCTTACCATCAGATACTTTAGAGGCGAAAGGTTGGTTAGCTTTGCAACCCGGATTGGGGGCTATACTTGAAATGACTGGTTTATCAACACTTATAATGGGTGTAATGCTTTTCATACTTGCCTCTTTAGGTGTTGTTAATTCCATATTTATGTCAATTTATGAAAGAACTTACGAGCTTGCGGTTAGTAAGGCAATTGGTACACGCCCATCAGGGATTGCATCTTTGGTTTTACTTGAAGGGTTATTTCTTGCTTTAATAAGCTGTTTTTTTGGTATCATAATAACTTTAATTTTAGGAATTTTTCTTCAAGAAAATGGATTACCTTTAGGTCATATGGAATTTTCAGGAGTTGCTTTTCCGGATAACTTACCTGTTAAACTAACATTAGACCAATTTGTTAATTTTCCTTTTTATGTTGTTTTATTAACTTTAGTAGCTGCAATTTACCCAGCAATTTTTGCCGCCCGCATTGTACCAGCGCAAGCTGTTCAAAAGGCTTTATAGGAGATAATTTAGATGCCTAATGTTATTGAAATAAACAATCTTACTCGTAAGTATGGGAAGGGCGTAGCAGAAGTAATTGCTGTAAATCAGTTATCTTTAAATATTGAATATGGAGAGTTTACAGCTATCATTGGCCCTTCTGGATCTGGAAAATCTACTTTACTTAATTTAATAGGAGGGCTTGATAACTCTGATGAAGGACAAATTATCCTTGCAGGAAATAATTTAGCTTCAATGTCTGGAAAAAAGATGTCAGATTTTAGAAGGGATCATATAGGATTTATTTTTCAAGCATATAATCTTATCCCAGTTCTTTCTGCAGCTGAAAACATTGAATATATAATGCTTTTACAAGGTATATCTAATACTGAACGAAGTAAAAGAGTCGAAGAAATGCTTCACCTTGTTGGTCTTGAAGGATTGGGAAATAGAAGACCCTCAGAATTGTCAGGAGGGCAACAACAA
>CAZLAN010000153.1:0-1757 GCA_964557485.1 uncultured Rhodobiaceae bacterium
TGTTTCATCAATATTAAGGCATGTAAGGAGGGGGCATATTAGAAATATATATACGTTAAGTGACGGAGCTGCAGAAATAATAGAAGGTGAAGTTTCTTCATCCTCAGAACTAGTTGGACCTTCTATAGAAGAGCTTCATTTTGAGAATGGATTAAGGATAGGAGGAATATTAAGGGATCAAAAAATAATAATGCCAAGAGGTAACACTAAGATAAAAGAAGGTGATTATGTAACTATCTTTGCTATCCCAGAAAAAATTCATGATGTAGAGCAACTGTTTAGAGTTAGCTCAAGTTACTATTAATTTCATAAAAAAAATAATGCTATCTGTAGCAAATAACTTTCAACTTATTTACAAGCATCAATATCAACTATATTATCTCTTTAACTTATTCTTTGCAGCGGACCAAAATTTTTCTAATTCCGAAAGATTAGTTTGATTAAATTTCTTATCTTCTTTTTCTAACTCTTTTTCTATGTAGGCAATCCTTTTTGTGAATTTACTGTTAGTATTTCTTAAAGCTAGCTCAGGATCAATCTTTAACTTTCTTGATAAATTAACTATTGAGAAAATTAAATCTCCAATCTCTTCATTAGCGTTTTCTATATCATTCAACTCTAGCGCTTGATTTAGCTCTTCCAATTCTTCATTTACCTTATTGAAAACATCTTCAATATTTGTCCAGTCAAACCCATTTTGAGATGCTCTTTTTTGTATTTTAATTGATCTGGTCATTGCAGGAAATGCATAAGGTATATCGGAAAGAAGACCTTTATTGCCTTTTTTTAATCTCTCTTCTTTTTTAACTCTTTCCCATGACAATTCTATTTTACTTTTATCTTCTCGATTATTATTTATAAAAACATGGGGATGTCTTCTAATCATTTTTTCACATAAAATTTGAATCACATCATTTATATCAAAATTAGATTTTTCCCTATTAATTTGTGAATGAAAAATAACCTGAAATAATAAATCACCTAATTCTTCACATAATGCTTTAATGTCTTTATTTTCAATCGATTCAACAACCTCATAAGCTTCTTCTATACAATAATTTCTTATACTCATAGAGTCCTGGCTTTTGTTCCATTCGCATCCATTTTTGGGATCTCTAAGTTTTTCCATAATTTCAATTAGATCTTTGAAATTATATTGACTTTTTTTTACTTGAATGGACATGATTTATTCCTTTTTATCGATGTTAATTAGAAAATATATGCTTTTTAATTTTTTTTATAAATGAAATTGTCACATAATTGACATAAATATATAATAAATGGTATATCTGTTTGATAATAAAGAAAAAAAAAGGGGGAGTGTATGTCTACATTCAAAAAACTTAATATTTCAGTATTTTCACTGATATTTATTCTAATTTCCTTTGTTAATTTTGATGTTCTTGCGCAAGATCAAAGTGCTGATGAAGTTGAAGAAATTATTGTTACTGGTTCACGAATAAAAACTACTGCTACAGATAGTTTCTCTCCAGTTTCAATAGTTGATCAAGAAGATATACTTTTATCTGGTAAAATTTCTATTGGTGAAGTCTTATTGGAGCTGCCTGGTCAAGGATCTGGTTTGAATAGAACATATAATAATGGTGGCGATGGATCTGTTCGAATAGATTTTAGAAATCTAGGATCTGGTAGAACACTTGTTCTTGTTGATGGAAGAAGGTGGGTCAATAGTGGTGAAGGCGCTAATGGTTCAGTGGATATTAATAGTATACCATCAGCTTCAGTTGAAAGAGTTG
>CAZLAN010000154.1:0-1737 GCA_964557485.1 uncultured Rhodobiaceae bacterium
GGGTCTCTTGCCACAGATCTTATAGCAGGATAAATTGTTGAAACTATTGACAAGATAAAGGATAAAATTGCTATAGAAATCACTTCAGGTATATGAATTTCTGAAGGCATAGTTATTAAATATAGAACTTCGGGATTAAATAAAGTTATATCAAGAATTGACATAATAAATAATCTTATTTCTTCAACATAAATACTTACTAAAATTCCTACAAATAAACCGATTATAGTAGCAAAAAACCCAATTTTAGCTCCAGTATAAACAAATAGCCTAGCTATACTTAACTTATTCATGCCCATAGCACGTAGTATTGATATTTCCTTAGATCTATCCTTTACTAAAATAATTAAACCTGAAATGATATTAAGACCTGTTATAACTAATAATAAAGAAAATATAAGAAACATGACATTCCTTTCAACCAAAAGCATTTCCCTTAAATTTGCGTTGGTTTGAGTCCAATCTCTAGTAATTACATTATATTCATCTAAATTATTATCTATCTTTTCTTTGTATATTATTGATTTATCTGGATTATCTACAAATACTTGAATAACTCCAGCAACATTACCTAAGTTCAAAAATTCTTGAGCCAAAGATATATCTATAAAAATTACAGTTGAATCATAATCCGTCATACCAATTTCAAAAATTGCAGAAATATCAAATGAATGTGATCGAGGAATTGTTCCAAATGGTGAAGAAATTCCTCTTGGAGACATTATATTAATATTATCTCCAACACTTAATGCTAAAGAGGATGCTAGTCGAGAACCTATTACAACTCCATTATTTGATAAATTATCTTTACCTGAAATAATATTAGAAGAAATTATATCAATCTTAGAAATATCATTAGATGGTATTCCTCTTAATAATGCTCCAGAGGATTGACTTTCGCCCATAGCTAAAACTTGAGCTTCTATCATAGGTATAGATTTAATTACTTCTTCCGTTTCTGCTAAGATTTGCTGTATAGATTTTATGTCTTTAATTCCCTCCTGTTGCATAGGATGAATTAAAATATGCCCATTTATGTCAACTATCTTACTTATAAGTTCCGTTCTGAAACCATTCATAACTGACATAACAACAACTAATACGGCTACACTAGATGAAATACCTAAGAAGGAAATTAAGGTTATTACAGAAAAAAATCCTTCTTTTCCTTTGGGTTTGAGGTACCTTTTTGAAATCCATAACTCTAATAAAAACTTTCTCAGCTGTTTCTCCATTATTAAAATTTTGAAGTTAATAGTTTTATAACAGATTTTATATCAATGCTTTCTTTCGACTTCTTTGCACGATTTTTAATTTCTATTTTTCCTTCTTTAATATCTCTTGGGCCAATTATTATTTGATATGGTAAACCTATAAGATCCATATCAGCATATTTCTTTCCAATACTCTCATCTCTATCATCTAAAAGAACTTCGAGCCCATTGTTTTCAAGATCAATTTTAATTTGATTAGATGCTTTTATGCATTCTTCATTAGAATGACCAAGATTAATAATTCCAACTTCAAAAGGTGTAACAGATTTAGGCCAGATTATACCTTCATCATCAAAGGAAGATTCAATAATAGCAGCAACAAGTCTAGAAATACCGACTCCATAAGATCCCATAAATACGGGTACATTTCTTCCATTTTCGTCATTTATAAAGGCCTTCATAGGTTTAGAATATTTAGTACCAAAAGAAAATATATGACCAACTTCTATTGCTTTTCCTTTAC
>CAZLAN010000155.1:0-1680 GCA_964557485.1 uncultured Rhodobiaceae bacterium
ACCTTTTCCATCATAGCCAAATCTTCTTGTTTTTAAAATTCCTTCGCCAAATTCTGACTTTGTAAATTCAATATCATCGTGATTTTTAAACTCTATATAAGGAGCTATAGGAATATTTAACTTAGTTAAAAATTCTTTTTCAATGAGTCTATCCTGAGTTAATTCCAGGCTTTTAATTCCAGGCCTTAATTTTTCTTTATTATTAATATAATCGAGAGTTTTAGTTGGAATATTTTCGAATTCATAAGTTATATAATCAACTGAATCATTGAATTCAGTGATTTTCTTTTTATCCAAATAATCGGCGCAAGTAAAATAATTGCTATAAATTTTTGCTGGAGAATCTTTATCTGGGCAATAAATATTTGTTTCGATGTCAATTTCTTTTGATTCCTGGCAAAGCATCATTCCTAATTGACCTCCGCCTAATATTCCTACGGTAGTTTTTTTACTCATCTTTTGGGCTTAATGGTACACTTTCAGTAAGATCTTTCTTCCATTTTCTTAATTTATTAGAATAAATTTTATTACTTAATGATACAATTGATAAAGCTAAAATTGCTGCATTCTTTGCTCCCGGTACTCCTATTGCTAATGTTCCTACAGGAATTCCAGCGGGCATTTGAGCAATTGATAAAAGGCTATCAATTCCTTTTAAAGTTTTACTTTCAATGGGAACGCCAAGAACAGGTAAAGCTGAAATTGATGCAATCATACCTGGTAAATGAGCAGCGCCACCAGCGCCAGCAATAATTACCTTTATCCCATTATTTTCTGCTTTTTTTGCATACTTATAAAGCCTTTCTGGCGTTCTATGGGCAGAGATAACTTTTTTTTCATATGGAATCTGTAATTCTTCGAGGAAATCTGCAGCATTCTTCATAGTTAACCAGTCAGATTGACTACCCATAACTATAGAAATAACTTTTTTTTGTTTAGATTTTGTTACCAATATTAGCCTTTTGAAATATTAGTCCTCTTTTAACTCTTGAAGTTTTGCAAAAACACTATCTGAATCATATTCTTTTTCTTCTTCATTTTTGTTATTTGTTTTCTCTTTATTTTCAAAGACATTATTTTCTTCAACTTTATCTTCACTTTCTTTGACTTTTATATCAAAAGTAGATTCATTTTCCTTATTTAATGATTCTTGTGGTTCGTGTATGTCATTTATTATTGTTGAAGTTTGATGTTCTTTTTCTTCCTTCTTTTTTCTGTTTTCAATTCTTTTGGCTGCATTTTCTACTTCTTTATCCAGATCAATTTGAGTGCATAACCCATTTGATACAGGATCAACGGGGTTTAAATAAGCTGAGTTCCAGTGAGTTCTATCTCTTATAGATTGAATAGTATTTTTAGTAGTTCCTATTAATCTTGATATTTGTGCATCAAGTAATTCTGGATGATTTCTTACCAACCAAAATATAGCATCAGGACGATCTTGTCTTTTAGATAAAGGAGTATATTTTTTCCCCACTCTTCGTTCGGCTTTAGGTAAATCTTCCTTTTTTTCTATTCCTTTTAGTCGGCTATCAGGATCTTCTTGACAACCTTCAATTTCAGATCGAGTTAATTGTCCTGCTGCTATAGGATCGGCTCCGCGTATACCTCTTGCGACATCACCATCTGCTATGCCTTTTACCTCCAAAAGATGGAGATTACAAAAGTCAGCTATTTGTT
>CAZLAN010000156.1:0-1670 GCA_964557485.1 uncultured Rhodobiaceae bacterium
ATTCCTACCTCAATATCCCGTTTCTTACCTTTCCATATTGGAGTAAAACTATGTAATGATATAATTTTTGGAACTATCTTATTTGTTAATGTTACTGATAAAAAATGTTCAATTTCATTATGGTAAGGTAGATAAAAATTTGTAATTCTTTTCAATCTTTCTTTATCTTTTCCGTTATTTTTTAGGTCAATGTTTCCTTTAATTTTAACATCTTCAGATAATTTAGGAATTAATGTTGGATCATCAGTACCTCTGTTAGGGTCAATTAATAATCTTGAAAAGTTTGACATAATCAAAGTACAGTCAAGCCTATTTGACAATTCTTTCGCAACATCTGCTGCACCTATATCGAATGCTCTATGGCTTAGAATTTCTTCGCTTTTTATCCCTAAATTACCATATTCTTTTGGAATTCTGTTTGAAGCATGGTCGCATATAATTAAGAAATCATCATTAGTTCCTTCTTTAATTATAATGTTTCTTTTGTTCATTTGAATATTATGAGCAAAATATTTATCTGATCAATTAAATGTGTAAATTAACCCTGTCTTGCCTTAAAGCGCCTATTGGTTTTATTAATAACATAAAGTCGGCCTTTTCTTTTAATCAACCTATTATCTCTATGCCTGCCTCTTAGCGATTTTAAAGAGTTCTTAACTTTCATAATACACCTTTCGAAACCGGAAGCTAAAACTTAGCAACTATTATGTCAATATAACAATAGATTATTATGACATATTGCTATAAATTTTTCTCAGTTAATAAATAAGATTTAGATTTGATAATAAATGACTAAAAAATACGATTTTGCTTTGTTAAGTGGTGGTTTTGATCCTGTTCATATAGGGCATCTTGCTATGATAAAAGAGGCAAATGACCTAGCTGATAAAGTAATCATACTTCTTAATAGTGATAAATGGCTTAGAAGAAAAAAAGGGAAACCTTTTATGTTAGAGACACAAAGAGCCCTTATTCTTGAGGAATTTAAAAGTGTTTCCAAAGTGATAATACAAAAAAATGATGATGATGATAGCAGTAATAATACAATAATTGAGTTTCACAACAATAATAAAAGTAAATCAATGTGTTACTGTAATGGTGGAGATAGAAGCCAAGAGAATAAGATTAGAGAAAGCAAAGTATGTAAAGATTTAGGGATTAATTTAGAATTTGGTATAGGTGGAATTCATAAACTTGAAAGCAGCTCTAATTTAACAAAAAATCATTTATCAGATCTGGAAACTAGGCCATGGGGAAATTTTCATATAATCGCAAAAGGTAAAGGTTATCAAATTAAAGAAATCAATATTAATCCTGGAAAAAAACAATCTCTTCAGAGACACAAACATAGATCTGAGTATTGGCAAATAATTTCAGGGAAAGGAATGGTGTATTTAGAAGATTCTAAATGTAAATTAGAAAAAAATGATAATATCTTTATACCTAAAGGTGATCTACATAGAATGGAAAATACTGAAGATCATATTTTAACATTAGTAGAAATCCAGATAGGTGATGAAATTTCTGAAGAAGATATTGAACGAATCGAGGATGATTTCGGACGTATTTGATTAAGGCAACATTGTCGTTTTATAAGTTTCAGTTGGTTTTGTCTGAGAGCTAATAGCTAGTTCTAGCCAAGAAATTAATTTAGGTCTTGTTTCTCTTGG
>CAZLAN010000157.1:0-1623 GCA_964557485.1 uncultured Rhodobiaceae bacterium
AAATGAAAATCTTCCTGGTTTATAACCTCTAGCTTTTGATTCAGGTAAGCCGCAAAACCAATCTCGTATAGGTGAAAAAGCACCGGTATATGTCGCGGGATTTGATCTAGGCGTTCTACCGATAGGAGATTGATTTATATTAATAACTTTATCAATAAAATGTACGCCTTCTATAGATTTATAACTCATAGGCACAGACTGAGAGTTATTTAAAGATCGATTTAATGCTGTATAAAGAGTTTGAAATAGAAGAGTTGACTTTCCTGAGCCTGAAACGCCAGTTACACAAATAAATTTTCCTAAAGGAAAATCTGCATTAACTTTTTGCAAGTTATTTCCTTCAGCCGCTTTTATTGAAATCATTTTTTCTTTATTAATTTTTCGCCTTTTTTTTATTTCTATTGATTTTTTTCCCGATAAATATTGTCCGGTAATACTTTTTTTATTTTTCTTTATTGCACTTATATTACCTTCAGCAACTAAGTGACCTCCATCAATTCCAGCTTTAGGTCCAACATCTATAATATGATCTGCAAATCCCATAGTTTCTTCATCATGTTCAACAATAATGACAGTGTTTCCAAGTTCCTTAAGTCTTTTTAATGTTGAAAGTAGTTTTTTATTATCTCTTTGATGAAGGCCAATAGAAGGATCATCTAAGACATATAAAACACCTGTTAGACCTGAGCCAATTTGTGACGCAAGTCTTATTCTTTGAGATTCACCTCCTGATAAGGTTCCAGAGGTTCTTGATAAAGTTAAATATCCGAGACCGACATTTTCTAAAAATGTTAACCGCTCGTTAATCTCTTTAATAATATTCTTTGCTATTTCATTTTCTTTTTTTGTAAGTTTTTTAGTTAAAGAATTAAACCATTTTTTTGCATCTTTTATACTAAATTCAGCTACTTGTCCTATGTGTATCTTATTTATTTTTACACACAAAGCCTCTTGATTTAATCTATAGCCATTACAGTTTCCACAATTTGAAATTGATTGATATTTTTCAATTTCATTTCTCATCCAACTACTATCAGTTTCAAGATATCTTCTTTTTAAATTATTTATTATTCCTTCAAATGGTTTAGTTGTTTTGAAAGTTCTCGATCCATCATCATATAAAAATTCAATATTCTCATTTTCAGATCCATCAAGAATTACATTTTTAAATTTTTCCGGAATATCTTTCCATTTTTTATCTAAAGAAACATCATAATGTTTAGATAATGCAAATAATGTTTGATAATAATAAGGTGAGGGTGTTGATTTTTTTGACCATGGTGCAATAGCGCCTTCCTTAATACTTAACTTATCGTCAGGGATTACTAGATCTCTATCTATAAAGTATTGAGTTCCTAATCCATCACATTTACTGCATGCGCCTTTTGGGTTATTAAAAGAAAATAACCTTGGCTCAATTTCTTCAATTGTAAATCCAGAAACAGGGCATGCATAATTTGCAGAGTAAAGAATTCTTTCTTGATTTTCCTTTTTATCGTCATTTATTTCAATTACTGCTAGCCCATCTGATAATGATAAAGCAATTTCAAAGCTATCAGCAAGTCGTGATTGAATATCTTTATCAACAACCAACCTATCAACAACAACATCAATATTATGTTT
>CAZLAN010000158.1:0-1557 GCA_964557485.1 uncultured Rhodobiaceae bacterium
AAGTCACTTGAAGAAAATATTGCAGATGTTAAATTTAATTCTTCACAAAAAGTTATTTATCCAGCTAATAATCCTATAACTAAGACTGGAGGTGTTGTCGGGCTTAGAGGAACTTTTGCACCTGATGGAGCAATTGTAAAAGTTGCTGGAATGGATAATTTAAAATTTAGCGGACCGGCAAGGTGTTTTGATTGTGAAGAAGATGCTTTTGCTGCTGTAGAATCAAAAGAATATAATGATGGAGAAGTTATTGTTATTCGTTATGAAGGTCCCAAGGGAGGCCCTGGGATGAGAGAAATGTTATCTACAACTGCAGCTCTTTATGGGCAAGGAAAGGGTGATAAAGTTGCTTTAGTCACAGATGGTAGATTTTCAGGAGGAACAAGAGGATTTTGCATTGGACATGTTGGTCCTGAAGCAGCTGATGGAGGCCCTATAGCACTTGTTAAAGATGGCGACATAATTACTATTGATGCAGAAACTGGTATAATTGACATTGAAGTATCTAAAGAAGATTTAAAATTAAGAAAAAAAGAGTGGGTAAAACCAAAATCTGATTACAATACTGGAACGCTATGGAAATATGCTAATCAAGTTGGTCCAGCACGATATGGAGCCGTTACACATCCTGGGGCAAAAGAAGAAACACATTGTTACGCAGATATTTAACTATATAAAAGTTCCGAAATTATTGGCACATGATCTGACGGCTTTTCTTTATCTCTTTCATTTTTATCTATATGAATATTTTTAATATGATCAGCAGCAATAGGAGAGGCTAATATATGGTCTATCCTTATACCTTCGTTTTTTTGCCATGCACCTCTTTGATAATCCCAGAAACTATAATTTTTTTCTTGAGGATAAAAAGATCTATAAATGTCTATAAACCCTATTGATAGCAGTTCTCTAAATTTTTTTCTTGTTTCTAAAAGAAACAAAGCATCATTTTCCCATTTATCAGGATCATAAGCATCAATGTTTTCAGGGATTACATTAAAATCCCCTAAAAGAATAACGGCTTCATCTTTTATATTGAGTGACAACAAATGATCTTTTAAGGCATTCATCCATCTTATTTTATAATCATACTTTTCACCCGGGCAGGGGTTTCCGTTAGGTAAGTATATATTAATAACCCTTAATATATCAGATCCAATAGAATGAACCGTTTCTATATATCGTGCCTGGTCATCTTCAAAATTAGGAATCTTTAAGATTTTTTCTTCAATAATAAATTTAGAAAACGTAGCGACACCATTATAACTTTTCTGACCATTTACAATTAAATTATAACCTAGATCTTCAAAAGGCTGGTTTGGAAAAATTTCATTTACAACTTTCGTTTCTTGTAAACATAATATATCGGGATTTTCTTTTGTTAACCATTCAAGAATATTGTTTATCCTTGTTCGAACAGAGTTAACATTCCATGAGGCAATTTTCATTACATTGAGAAAGAGGTTCCACAGCCGCATGAGGAGACTGCATTTGGATTATTTATTTTAAATGATTTACCTAATAGTTCATCAACAAATTCTATATTTGATCCATTTA
>CAZLAN010000159.1:0-1509 GCA_964557485.1 uncultured Rhodobiaceae bacterium
TAACTGGCCAAACAATCCATATAAATGGCGGTTTATATATGAATTAAATGAGTTGGTTGAATATCTTTTAATGATGTGCTAAAGCCCATATGTTTTTTAAAAGATTTTTATATTAAAAAAAGAAAAGAGGGTAAAATGAGTGATACATTAGAAAAAGTACAAGCGATTGTTATTGAGCACTTAGGTGTAGAAAACAATAAAGTTACAGAATCTGCAAGCTTTATTGAAGATCTGGGTGCCGATAGTTTGGATACCGTAGAGTTGGTTATGGCTTTTGAAGAAGAATTTGGTATTGAAATACCCGATGATGCTGCAGAAAGTATTCAAACTGTTGGAGATGCAGTTAACTTTATTAATTCAAATAAATCTTAGATAACTATTCTTATTCAATAACTAACAGAAAGATTAAAATTGCGTCGAGTAGTAGTTACAGGAATAGGGGCTGTAACACCTTTAGGAGGTGATATAAATTCTTCTTGGAAGAATCTTATTGAGGGGAAATCTGGCGCAACACTAATTAGCAAGTTTGATGTAGCGGATTTCCAAGCTAAAGTTGCTTGTGAAGTTCCGATAGATCAAGAAAATCATAAGATAAAAGAAAGATTTAATCCAAATGATTGGTTTTTAGATAAAGATTTAAGAAAAATAGATAATTTTATTATTTTTGGTGTTTCTGCTGCAGAAATGGCTATTTTAGATTCTGGTATTAATAGTTATAGATTTAATAAAAATAGGGTCGGAGTCGGAGTCGGATCAGGTGTTGGAGGTCTTCCAAGTATTGAAAAAGCTTCACTTACATTAAAGGAAAAAGGACCTAAAAGAGTTAGTCCTTTTTTCATTCCAGGAGCTTTAATTAATCTTGTAGCTGGACATATATCTATAAGGAACGAATTAAAAGGTCCTAATTTAGCATCTGTAACAGCTTGTTCCTCTGGAACTCATTCTATTATTGAGGGAGCAGAAACAATTAAGCGTAATAAAGCTGATGTTATGATAGTTGGCGGTGCAGAATCTGCTATTTGTCCTGTTGGTATTGCTGGATTTACCGCATGCAAAGCTTTAAGTACTAGCTTTAATGATTTGCCTGAAAAAGCATCAAGACCTTATGATAATCAAAGAGACGGATTTGTTATGGGTGAAGGTGCAGGATTTATTGTATTGGAAGAATTAAATCATGCGCTTGAAAGAGGGGCAAAGATTTATTCAGAATTTAAAGGATACGGCGTCTCTGCTGATGCTTATCATATTACTTCTCCTGCAGAAGATGGTGATGGAGCTTATCGATCGATGATTATGGCTATTAAAGATTCAAATATAGCTGTTGATGAACTTTCATATATAAATGCTCACGGCACATCAACTCCTAAAGGTGACAAGATTGAGATAAGGGCTGTAGAAAAAGCTTTTTCCTCTAATATTGAAAATATTACAATGTCTTCTACAAAATCTTCTATAGGGCATCTTTTAGGAGCTGCCGGTGCTGTAGAAGCTATATTTAGTATTCTTGCG